>JBBPYD010000148.1:0-88186 GCA_038200305.1 Bryobacterales bacterium | reverse complement strand
GGGCGGTGGGTTGGGGGTACATCTTCAAGACATCACGGATCAGAAGCGATTCGAGGAAGTCTCGGTGGCGTCGGAAGGCGCATTGCGGACGCTTGCCGGCGCGCTCTTCAGCAACCACGACCAGGAGCGGCGGGTCATATCCTGGGAACTGCACGAACGGCTGAATCAGGAGCTTGCCACTCTGCAAATGGATCTGAGCCTGCTTGAGAACACGCCAATGCTCGGTAAAGACGTTCAAATGCAGATCCATGCGGTGGGAAACCGGGTGGGGAAGCTGGCCGACGCGCTACACCGGATCGCGAGCGATTTGCATCCATCGATTTTGGATCACCTCGGGCTGGAGGTGGCGATGCGCGCATACATTACGGAATTTGCAAGCCGGGAGGGGCTTCGCTGTAAGTTTTTGACGCGGAATGCGCCGCAGTCGCTCTCGCCTGAAATGGGCATCTGCCTGTATCGTGTATTGCAAGAGGCTCTGGAGAATGCGGCACGGCATGGGAAACCGCAGCGCATTACGGTCCATCTCTCGACAAATGCGAATGAACTGGTCCTTTCCGTCCGGGATGACGGGGTGGGCTTTATTCCGGAAGCGGCCATAGATAAGAGAACCCTGGGGCTGATCCGAATGGAAGGGCGTGTTAAACTGATGCGCGGCGAATATTCGCTGAAATCGCGTCCAGGCTTTGGCACGCTGATAGAAGCGCGTATTCCACTGGAGCCGCATAACCCCGCAAAATCGAGAACAGCGGGGATTTAATAAGGAGAGTACATGGGATTTGAGCAGTATCATGAGCCGGCCAGCGAGTTGTCACAGGAGACTCGAACGTTCGCACGGATGATCGCATCACTGACGGAAGAGGCGGAGGCGATCAACTGGTACGAGCAGCGGATTTCGCTGGAGAAGAACAAAGAGGCGAAGGCGGTGATGCAGAATGCGCAACAGGAAGAGATGAAGCATTTCGGCATGGATCTGGAATTCCTTTTGCGGCAAAAGCCCAACTGGCGGTTAATCCTAAAGGATATACTTTTCACGAGCGGCAGTATTGTGGAGCGCGGGGAAGAGGGGGAAAAAGCGGCCGAGTGACGAGGGCTCAGGCGTAACTGCTTCTGAGGGTAATCGCTTCCTTACGGGCGCGGTTCAGAATGCGGTGAACGCTTCCTTATGGGCGGGGCTGCCCATATATTCGAGGAATTGACGGGCGTAGCTGTCCAGTGTTTTTATATCGCCGCCATCCCGGAGCGGTGAACACATCTCATAGGCGATGCTTCCTGAGAATCCCGATTCGCGGAGCGCCGCCAGGAATCCCTTGTAATCGATGAATCCATCCTGCATCGGGACTGCCTGAATTGCAGGCAGTTGCGGCGTGTAGTTGACCAGCGCGGAATCATAGCGGTATCGGGGCAGCAGCGCGTAGTTTGCCACCGTGGTATGCGCCGTGAGCGGTCCCAGCTTCCGGGCGGCCGCGAGAATGTCAACCCCATGCAGCGCTGGAGCCCACGCATCAAAGAGCGCTTTGCAATTTGGCTCATCGATGCTTGCGATCAGGCTGGCGTGGCTTTCAAAACCCACCGCAATGTCGTGGTGATTCTGCACTCCGATGGTGACACCAAAATCGGCAGCACGTTTTGCACATTCGCGAAGGGCATCGGCAACCAGCTTCCATTGCGGCCAGAACGAAGAAGCTGGATTTTCATACCCGGTGAAGACGCGGACTAAAGGGCAACCGAGGGCGCGGGCTAACGCGGCCAGTTCAGTAACGTGCTGGATCTGAAATTCACGGTGCGGAATCTCGGCGTGCTCAAGATCCGCGGTGAAGTTGGTGTAACCGGCAATACAGACGCACTGAACCTTTTTATTTTCCAGATGCATGCGCAAGGCCGACCGCTCTGCCGGACCATAGTCCAGAACGGAAAGGTGCGGCCGCTTGGCCATCAGCATGACGGCCGGGTAGCCGAGGTTCGCGGCTTTGGTTATGAAGTCAGTGACGTTGAGGTAAGCCTGACCCCAGAGTCCGGCGTAACTGACCGAATGCAGCGCGAGTTCACCTGGCATGGCGTTCGCCTCCCCAGGCCAGTATACCCGGTGCTCACCGTTAACGGCATAGAGCGGCGAACGGTTTAACGGCGAATGCGCTCTCATACCTAGATGGAAGAGCGTTATCACCGGCAGTTCGAGACGGCAAAGGACGGAATCCTTCTGATCGACGCCCATAGCTGGCGCGTGATCGACGTGAATCCGTTCTTGTTGGAGTGGCTAGGTTACTCCAAGGAAGAACTGCTGGCCGACGATATCCGGTCGGCCCCGGTGTGGTTCGATCCGCAGAGTGGCGAGGAACTATTTAAGGAAATTTTGGAGACCGAAGTAGCGCAGCGAGATGGCGTGACAATGCGATCGAAGCCGGGAACGATTTTCGAGGCTGCCATCATCGGGAATATCTACCAGGAGAATGGGTCAAGAGTCATTCAACTCAATATCCGCGACGTTACCGCGCGCAAGCGGGCCGAGGATGCGCTGCGGCGGAGTGAAGAGCGATTCCGCTTATTTTCCGACAACGTTTGCGACTATGCATTTCTGTTGATGGACCTGAACGGCTGCGTAATCAACTGGAACGCTGGGGCGGAGCGGCTTTTGGGCTACACGGAGGAGGAAATTCTTGGAAAACCTGTCACAGTCTTCTTTACGCCGGAAGATTTGCGGGCCGGTATGGCGGAAAGTGAGATTCAGAAGGCGATCCGTGAAGGGAGGGCCGAAGACGAGCGCTGGCACGTGCGTAAGGATGGGAGCCGGTTCTGGGCGAGCGGTGTGATGACGCCTGTGCTAGATAACGAAGGGCATCTGCGGGGATGGGCCAAGGTGATGCGCGACATGACGGAAAAACGGCTCGCGCAGGAGGCGCTGACAAAGCAGGCACAGGAACTGGCGCGATCCAACAACGACTTGCAGCAGTTTGCATACGTTACGAGCCACGATCTGCAGGAGCCTTTGCGGATGATCTCAAGTTACGCGCAACTGTTGGCCAAGCGGTATAAAGGCAAGCTGGACAAGGATGCGGACGAGTTTATCGGCTTCATGGTGGAAGGCGTGGACCGGATGAGCTCTCTGATCCGCGATTTGCTGACCTACTCACGGGTTTTGACCCTGGAGACCGCTCCGTTCGCGCCGGCCGATCTGAATGCAGTTCTGCAATGGGCTCTGATGAATCTGAAACTGGTGGTGGAGAACAACGATGCGGTGGTGACCTCGGATTCCCTGCCGGTGGTGGACTGCATCCAGATGCAGATGGTGCAACTGTTCCAGAATCTGATTGAGAACGCAGTTAAATACCGCAGCCAGGTTCCGCCGCGCATCCATATTTCAATGCAGGAGCGGGAGCGGGAATGGATATTTTCGGTGCAGGATAACGGCATAGGAATCGACCCGAAGTATCATGAACGCATTTTTGGAGTTTTCAAGCGCCTGCATGCGAAAGAAGTGCCAGGCACGGGGATCGGGTTGGCTCTGTGCAAGAAAATTGTGGAGAACCATGGCGGGCGGATCTGGGTGGAGTCGGAACTGGGCAAGGGCGCGACTTTCCGGTTCACGCTTTCAAGGAATGGAGGAGTTAATGAGTAGCCAGGATCAAACAACAAAAGATCAGACTACGGCTGTAGATGAGAAACTGGCGACCCGCGATCTGCTGGACACGGCGATGGCGAACGGATCGTGTTCCCGCTTCGTGGAAGCCGCCCGCTTTGCCGGTGTGGCATCCCTGCTGAAAGGGCCGGAATTGCTAACGGTCTTCATCCCAACCGATGCTGCGTTCAGCCCCGTTGAGATGGAAAACCGGGACGAGTTGGGGACCCTGATAAGCCGTCATATTGTGCGGGGAAGACTTACGGCAGCAGACTTCAAGCTAAGTTCGTCGTTAAAAAGCTTGGTGGATTGCGAGTGCCGGTGAAGAGCGCACCGGGCGAGACGCGCTATGGCGGGGCCAGAATTATTCAAGCGGATATTCCTTGCACGAATGGGGTGTTGCACCTGCTGGATGACTTGGCACAGGCGGAAGTAAAACAGATCTTATAATGAGTGTGGCCGGAAAGTTATGTCCGGCTCACACATCATGCGCTGTAAAACCATCGTCCTCTCTTTTGCACTTTTTCTAACTGGCATTCTGTCAACGGGATGCTCTTCCACGCGTGGTGGAGCCGAACCGGCGAAGGCCGAGCCGGCTCGCGCCACCGCTGCAACACCACCTCAGGACTCATTGCCCGGCATGCCGCCGGTGATCGACCCGAAAAACATTTACTCCGAAGATACCGTTGGAAAGTTAAGTCCGGTGGTGAAGGATTTCCCCTCGCGCGTTTACGTGCCGAACAGCGGCAGCAATACCGTGGACGTCATCGATCCGAAAACATTCAAGATTGTGGACCACTTCGCGGCGGGGAAAGAGCCGCAACATGTTGTGCCATCTTGGGATCTTAAAACGCTTTGGGTGCTGAACGATTTGGGCGACACCGTGATATCGCTCGATCCGGCGACCGGCGCAAAGGGGCGGACCATCGCGGTGCTGGATCCGTACAATATGTATTTCACGCCCGACGGCAAGTACGCTATTGTTGTGGCCGAACGCATGAAGCAGCTTGATTTCCGGGATCCGAAAACCATGAAACTGGAAACGACGCTAAAGGTGGGTTGCCGCGGGGTGGACCACATGGATTTTTCCGCGAATGGGCGTTACCTGATTGCAAGCTGCGAGTTTTCGTCTGAGCTGGTGAAGGTGGACGTGGCGGAGAAGAAGGTATTGGGCAAGCTGATGCTGGAGCCGGGCGGGATGCCTCAGGACGTGAAGCTCTCGCCGGACGGCAAAGTATTCTACGTTGCCGATATGATGGCGAACGGCGTATACCTGATCGACGGCGACAACTTCAAGCGGATTGGATTCCTGCCGACGGGCAAAGGAACCCACGGGCTTTATGCAAGCCGGGATGCAAGCGTGTTGTACGTTTCCAATCGCGGGGAGGGCAGCGTATCGGTGATCGATTTCGCAACGCGCCAGATTGTAAAGAAGTGGAAGTTCCCCGGCGGCGGCAGCCCGGATATGGGAGGAGTTTCGGCGGACGGGAAAGTGCTGTGGCTGTCGGGGCGGTACAGCAAGGAAGTTTATGCCATCGACACAGGCGATGGGCATTTGCTGGCCAGGATTCCGGTGGGAAGGGGGCCGCACGGGTTGTGTGTTTATCCCCAACCAGGACGGTATTCACTGGGGCATACGGGTGTATTTCGGTAACTCAAAAGGAGGGGTGTAGGGATGAAAAGGCCGATGAAGCGAAAGTGGGTTGCGGCGTTTGCATGCATGGCGCTGCTTATGGTTCCGATGTATGGAGCGGCGGAGAAGAAAAAGCAGGAAAAGAGCGCAAAGGCTGCGCCGGGAAAGACGGTTGATTTGAACACGGCGAGCCAGAAGGATCTGGAATCGCTGCCGGGAGTAGGCGCGGCAACGGCCAAGAAGATTATCGCCGGACGGCCCTATGGATCGGCGAAAGATCTGGCGAAGGCGGGTGTTTCCGCGAAGACGATTGCGGAGATTACTCCGATGGTGAGTGCCAGCGGGGGGAGCGCAATGAACGCTCCGGCTGCAAAGCCGGTAAGTCCCAAATCCGCCGCGGCCACTCCATCTGCCTCGTCCGCCCCATCTGTTACGAAGCAGACGGGGACTAATGCTGCTAAGGCTGGGGTGAAACCCGCGGTTCCGCCACCTGGTCCGGGTATGGTGTGGGTCAACCTGGATACGAAGGTTTATCACAAAGAAGGGCAGCGCTGGTTCGGCAATACGAAGAGCGGTAAGTATATGACCGAAGCCGATGCGATGCGGGCTGGGTATCGGGCTTCGAAGGAATAGACTTCTCGCGGAATGGTTAGGCTTTCGCGCGGAACAGCTCAAATGCGAGTAAGAGCCAACCGGCGATGAAGGCGAGGCCGCCGAATGGCGTTACCGCGCCAAGCGCGCGCACGCCGGTTAGAGCGAGGGCATAGAGGCTTCCTGAGAACAGGAGGATGCCCGCGAAGAATAGTATGCTCACTCTGTTCGCGCCAGTTTGGGAGAGCACGCCTGCGCGGGCGAACAACGGAATCATCAGTAAGCCGAGGGCGTGGACGAAATGGTAGAACGCCGCACGCTCCCAGATGCCGATGGAGTAAGCATCCAGGCGATCGCGGAGGGCATGTGCGCCGAACGCGCCGCAGATGACGGCGATTGCGAGTAGCGTTGCGGCGATAGCTGACCAATTCATTGAATCTTTAGACCCCGACCACCAGTTCCTCGCGGGCGCCGATCTGGCGCAGGCAGCGGTCAATCCACTGCTTCGTTAGCTTTTCCTGAACGCCGTTTTGGGAGAGGCGCGTGCGGAGATTGCTCCAATCCACATGATCGAGCGATTGATCCTGATTGAAGCAGGAAAATACTACTGTTTCCGCGCCCGTGACCGGATCTTTGTGAAGCTGCAGGCATTGGGCGCAGATCTCTTTCATCATGCACTGCATGGGTGAGTTGATGCTCCCAATCGCTTTGTGATTGAGCTTGAGATAGGGAGCGAGCACGGTGTGCCGCGCCCGCGCGATTGCGCCCATTAAGCCATCGGAGCCGATCACCACCAGGCGGTCCACCGTGCTCAGCGGGATTTCCGGCTCGTCGAGATCGCCACGGCCGTAAGCCAAGATCGCCTCAAGCATATTGCCGACGAATGCCTTGTCCTGCACACGGCCCGGTGTGAATCCAGGCGCTTCGTCACAGCACCAGATCACCACGTCCGCAGCCTTTTCGATCTCTTCCACTTTGTAGCGGTCGATGATCTTCTTGTATCCGGCGAAATAGACGGTTCGCGATCCGCTGGCGCGCAACTGCTGGCCGATGGAAAACAGCACCGCATTGCCCAGACCGCCGCCGATCAGCAGGACGGTTTCCTGGCCCGGTGTTTCCGTGGGTGTTCCGGTTGGCCCCATCAGGATCACCGGTTCGCCCGGCTTCAGCAGAGCGCACAGATCGGACGAGCCGCCCATTTCAAGAACAATGGTCGATAGCAGACCTTTCTCGCGGTCGACCGAAGCGCCGGTCAGCGCCAGTCCTTCCATGGCTAACGTGGTGCCATCGGCGCGGGGAGCGAACGTTTCGTAATTCTGTAAGCGGTAGAACTGGCCCGGTTCGAAGGCACGCGCGGCCATAGGGGCTTTCACGATGACTTCGACGATGTTGGGCGTTAACCGGACCACGTCATGCACCACCGCGCGGAGTTCGCGATTCAGTTTGCTCAACAGTGCCGCGGGCGCGGGTTCGGTAGCGGACCGGCGCGCGAGCACGCGGGACACCACCGGATAGCCTTGTTTGGCGCTCGCCATCGCCTTCACCACATTGCCAGCAAACGACGGATGCAGATCGCCGAAGAAGCTGATGGCGCGGCCGTCGGCGCGAAGAGACATCAGGACGCGCACGGCCTTGGGCTTAGCTACGCGCTCTGGCTTCACCGTTTGCCCTTCTTCGTCCACCGCCTGGAACCACTTGCCGTCGAGGAACACATTGTCCGGATCTTCACGCCCGAGGACCGTGTTCGGCTGCGTTCCTGCTGCCACAAGAATCGACTTGGCCGCTAGCCTGACCGGCTCACCCGATGCGGACATCTTGCCGGTGACCGCATCGAAAGGATGCCGGGTAAGCTGCAACGCCGCTACATGGCCATACTGGTCCACTTCCACTTCTTCCGGTGTCAGGCACTCGGCGAAACGAATTCCTTCCTGCAATGCCAGCGCTACTTCTTCGTGGTTCAGCGTGTAGCTTGGCGCATCCACCAGGCGGCGCCGGTAAGCGATGGTGACCCCGCCCCAGGAATTGAGCAATCCAACCAGATCCGGTTCGCGGCCCTGCCGCGCGGCTGCGGCCCTCTCATTACGAATCGCCCGCGCGTGAGCCAGAAACTCTTCTCCGGCCGCAATTTCTTCCGGACTCCACCGCTCACGCACCTCCGCTTCGCCTTTCTCCGCCGCCAGCGTCTCATAGCGTTGCAGGAACTTCTCAACCTGCACCACATAGTAGGCAAGCGATTCGGTCGCCGTATCGATGGCGGTGAGGCCGCCGCCGATCACCACAATCGGCATCCGCACTTGCAGGTTCGCAACGGAGTTCGCCTTCGCCGCGCCCGTCAACTGCAACGCCATCAGGAAGTCCGAGGCTTGGCGGACGCCACGGGCCAGCCCATTCTTCATTGGAATCACGGTGGGCCGGCCGGCGCCCGCGCAGAGCGCGACATGATCGAAGCCGAGTTGAAATGAACTGTCAACCGTCAAAGTGCCGCCGAAGCGGACACCACCGAACATGCTGAACTCGCGCCGCCGTTCCAGCAGCAGCCGGATGACTTTCAAGAAGTTCTTGTTCCAGCGGACTGTAATGCCATATTCGGCAACGCCGCCGAAGCCCGCCATCACACGGTCATCCAGAGATTCGTAAAGCTCGTTGACATCGCGAATCGGACGGAACGGAGTGCGCTCGCCCAGAGGATTCACACCGGAGATGTCCTCAGGCAGCGGCTCGATCTTGAGTCCATCGACCCCGGCCACCGTGTGTCCATCGTTCATCAGATGGTGGGATAACGTGAAACCGGCCGGGCCCAGGCCAACCACCAGCACTTTGTATCCGGAATCCGGGCGGGGCAGGGGACGCGCCAGATTCAGCGGGTTCCAGCGGGTGAGCAGGCTGTAGATCTCGAAGCCCCAGGGAAGATCCAGCACGTCTTTCAACGCGCGCGTTTCTACCTGCGGGATATCGACAGGGTCCTGCTTTTGGAAAATGCACGATTTCATGCAGTCATTGCAGATGCGATGACCGGTGCCCGCCGCCATCGGGTTATCCACGGTGATAATCGCGAGAGCGCCAATCGAATTGCCGCGCTGCTTCACCACGTTCATTTCGGAAATCTTTTCTTCCAGGGGGCAGCCGGCGAGTGTGACGCCGAAGTTGCTCAGCTTGAACGCGCCATCCTTTTCCTTGAGGCCGGTGGAGCAACTGTCTTTACCCTGGTTGTGGCATTTGATGCAGTAATTGGCCTGATCGAGCGCGCCATTCAGGTCCATGCCGGGGTCAGTGAGTTCGAAGCCCTCGCGATGCCGGAGATCGTGCTGAGGTACGGCGAACCGGGTGACACCGTCAACATTGACGGTTTCCACGTGGACCAGGTGCGCGGGGTCAAGCTTATGCGGCACGCGGAAAAGAACGCCATGACGATGCTTGGCGATGCCAGCCGGAGCGAGCGCGGCCCACGCCGCGTATTGGGCTGCTTTCTGCAAATGCGCGGTGTGGTCCTGCTCGGTTTCCATCCAATGCGAGACGTGTTCGACGAAGCTCTTCTCAGTGAGAGGCTCTGAGAACAGCATTTCGAGTTCGGACGCTAGAGCGGGACCGTGAATGGCGCTCGCCTGGTCTTTGGTGACTCCGCTGATCGCTTTTTTTTGAACGAATTTGCGTTTGAACGCATAAACCGGCGCTAGGGCATCATGCCGTGCCTGCAACGCTTTCACTTCAGACGGAATGTTGAATAGCTCGCCGATGAAGTCCTCGACGTGCGGCGCCAGGTCGACGATCAGGTCCGACTGCTGCTTGTGCGTCAGCGCGTCCGGATTGGACCGGGCCTCGGTCAAGCGGCTGGATAGCGCGGGATCGGTGGCCTGCAGGTGTTCTAGGAACAGTGCATCCAGGCGCACCAAACCTTCACGGCGATACAAATCCTGAAATGCAAAACCAAAACTGAGATCAAACTGATTCAACAAAGTAGACCTTCAAAGAATTCGACTACATGGACGATAATCGCATCGTAAATTACCGCTGGACAGGGTTACGTTACTGGCATCCTGGCGAGACTTCCGATACCTATACCTGAATTGTACCAAGCCCCTGCTTGCGCTATATAGAACGCCTCAAGTAAGATAGCCGCTAGATGAGATTGCCAATTGCGTTTCTGCTGATCGCCCTGGCGCCCATGAGTGCCGCCGAAGAAGGCTGGACTTCGCTTTTCGATGGTAAAGATCTGAGGGGCTGGAAGCCGAATGAGAACGTAGAGACATTCTCAATTAAGGACGGCGCCATCGTGGCGCACGGTCAGCGCAGCCATTGTTTTTATATGGGCGATTTCCGCAACCACAAGTTCAAGGACTTTGAACTCAAGGTGGATGTGATGACGCTGCCTGGCTCCAACGGTGGCATTTATATCGACACCGAATATCAGGAAAAGGGCTGGCCTGGCAAGGGATTTGAGGTGCAGGTGAACAACACTTACAACTCAGACAAGCGGAAGACCGGAAGCCTGTATGAGGTGAAGGACAACGGCGCGGAAGTAGCCAAGGATAACGAGTGGTTCACCGAGCACATTATCGCCAAGGGTAACACGATCACCATCATGGTGAACGATAAATGGTCTCCCAGTGGACGCAGCCGCCGGATTGGGCAGGCACGAAGGACTTCCCGGGCCGCCGCATTGGCATTGGCACCATCGCGCTGCAAGGGCACGACCCAGGGAGCACGGTTTATTACCGGAACATCCGGATCAAACCGCTGGACTAGTGCGATTGCTTGAGTTCGGCGGTCCACTTGCCGTGCTGGCAGTGAGCCGAGACAGGCTGGTCAACGCTGTTTGCACTTTTGGCGGCAATTGGCTTAAGCACAATTTCCGTATCGGGTGAGAGCTGGTGGTTGGCATTTTTTGTCCAGTAAGCAGTGTCAAACAGGGCCTGCATCTGGTCCCGTTCCTCTTCCGTGGTGCGGCTGAGGACGTCGGTAGCCCACTTCAGAAGCGGCATATCACTTATTGTAACTCTGAATTGGATTCGGCCTCTCCAAATTCGAAGACCAACAGTTAACAGCTTGTGACATTGCCCAAAAGGCCCTAAACTGCCGTAAAGGTGATTCTATGGCCACGTACATTACGTATTGCCGCTGGACACAGCAGGGATCTCAAAAGATCAAAGACAGTCCTTCGCGTCTGGACGCCGCAAAAAAGCTGTTTCAATCCGCAGGCGTGCAGATCCGCGATTTCTACATGACTACGGGCCGCTACGATCTGGTGATCGTCTGCGAAGCGCCGGATGAAACCGCGATTGCCAAAGCCCTACTCTCCGTAATTTCCACGGGCAGCGTCACTACCGAAACGGTACGGGCGTTTAACGAAGACGAATACCGCAAAATCATGACAAGTTTGCCGTAGTATGCCGCTTCGTCTTCTGCATCCTGCTGCAAGTGACACCGTAAACGAAGTTGAAATCAACCCTGCTTCCTGGAAGTCCAAGAGGAGCGATGGTTGAAAGAGGAAAAATGTGCGCGTGGAGGCCGGAGTTGCTTGAGCGCGAATTTGAGCGCGGCGTTTTCGAGGCGAGCCTGCAAATTCGGGAGGGGCGCTTTCAGCGTGGTCTAGCGCTGATCGCCGGGATTCCGAGCTTGCTCAGCGGCCTTGAAGTCACCTACGAGCACTTCCGCGGCAGCTGTAGCCATCGAATCATGTGCACGCCCGTGATTCTCAGGGCGAGCCTGCTGGCGGGAGGCGTATTGGCGTTTAAGAGCCGCAAGGCGGCGGCGAAAACCGTGCTTCCGGTGGTATCCATTCTCACGCTTGCGGATTGCGCCACCGGTTTCTACTTCCATGTGCACGGAATTCATCGAAAGCCCGGTAGCTGGCGGTTGCCGATAGTCAACATGATCATGGGGCCGCCGGTATTCGCGTCACTGTTGTTCGGCATGAGCGCCTACTATCTTCGGCGCAGCGGCGACCTGGCGGAAAATCACGTTCCGCGGCCGGCACAGCCACGGCACTGGGGAAAGCTCATCACCGGCGGCGAACACGAAGAGATTAGCTGGGAACAGGATCCGCGCGAGCGTTTTCAGAAGCACATGGCGGCGACGATAATGGCGGCATTCTCGGCGGCTTCGAGGCATGGTACTCGCACTACAAGAACAATTTCCAAGTACGACCGCACGCACGGCGGATTACCTGATCTCGCAAGGGGAAGCGATCCTTGGTTCCGGTAAACGCGATATGGAATGGCCGCCGATACGGCGTAATCTTGCGCCTCCGGCGACTTGGGGCAAGGGCGTTCCACGATTGAAATAGTTACAAAGGAGATCTATGGCGAATGAAGGTCTGGCGGGCACAATTGCTCAACTGGAATCGTTGAAACCGGTTGAAGAGAAGTTACAAAAACTGATGCAAGAAGCTTTCTCCAGTGGTGGAGCCGGTGGACAAAAGCTCAAGAACCTATTGAACGGCACATGGCTCGGCGAACCATTGCATGTGATCCTTACGGATGTTCCCATTGGCGCATGGACTACCGCACTCGTTTTCGATGCGCTGGAATGGACCACTGGCCGGAACGAATTCGCCACAAGCGCCGATACATCGGTCGCCATTGGCTTGGTGGGCGCGCTTGGCGCCGCGATCACCGGCCTGACGGACTGGCAGGATGTGGACCCGCCAGCCCGGCGTATCGGCCTGGTCCACGGGATATTGAACCTAACCGGCACCGCGCTGTTCGCAGCTTCCCTGATCAAGCGCAAGCAGAAGTCGCGCGCAAAGGGACGGATGCTGGCTGCACTGGGGTATGCAGTGGCGGCAACGGCAGCCCATCTGGGTGGCAACCTGGTGTATGAGCAAAAGCTGGGTGTCGACCATACCAGTGGCCAAACATTTCCGGAAGAGTTCGTAGCGGTGTTGGCGGAATCCGAGTTGCCAGAGGGCAAGCCAACGCGCGCGGATCACAACGGCACCCCGATCCTGCTGGTCCGCCGCGCGGACCGAGTCTTCGCCATCGCTGAGACGTGCTCCCATTTGGGTGGGCCGCTCTCAGAGGGCAAGCTGGCCGGCAACACCATTCAATGTCCCTGGCATGGCTCTCGATTCGCGCTGGAACACGGACAGGTGCTCGATGGACCGGCCGTGCATCCGCAGCCCTGCCTGGACACGCGCGTACGCAATGGCCAGATCGAGGTTCGTAAATCCACCTGTATTGAAAGGCAATGATCAAGCTGGAGCGTGCGTACGATTCAGAAAGCGCCACGGGTGGCGCCCGCTTCCTGGTGGAGCGGTTGTGGCCCAGGGGAGTCAAAAAAACTTCGCTGAAGATTGAGAGCTGGCTCAAAGATGTGGCTCCGAGCACGGAGTTGCGGAAATGGTTCAGCCACGATCCGGCTAAATGGGATGAATTCCGGCGCCGCTATTTTGAAGAACTGAAAGCCAATCCGGATGCCTGGCAGCCTCTGCTGCAGGCGGCTCGCCGTGGGACGGTAACGCTGGTTTACAGTTCGCACGACACGGAGCACAATAATGCGGTGGCGCTGGAGGAATTTCTGAAGGGCCATCTTCGTAAGAAGACCAGCGAGCCTAAATCGAAAGCGTAAGGTGAAATTATGGCTTATCCGGCTGAAACAGATTCGGCGCGCCGATCCGGGAAATCGCCGGATCTTGCAATAAAAGCGCTTGCGGTTGTGGGCGCCGGTGCAATCGTTTTGCACGGCTCACGGCTCTTCTTGAAGCTTTTCGGTCCAACGATCCCTTACAAGATGGAGAATCCGCCCCGCGGCCCTCTGGATTCAAAAGAATTTCTGGAATTTCTCAGCATCATCACCGGGGCCACGTACCGTCGCGGTACCCGTATCGATGTCCTTAAAAACGGAGATGAGTTCTACCCGGCCGAGCTGGATGCTATTCAACACGCTCAAAGGAGCGTCGATCTCGAATTCTACTCGTTCCTGGAAGGTGAGGTCTCGCGGCAGTTTCTGGATGCGTTGACTGGCCGTGCCCGAGCCGGAGTGGAAGTCCGAATGGTGGTGGATGCCATGGGGAGCTTCGGAACACACGATTCGTATTTCGATGAACTCAGGGCCGCCGGTGGGCGCATGAAGTGGTATCACCCGCTCCGTTGGGACACTTGGCCTTATGCGAATAACCGTACTCACCGTAAACTCTTGGTGACCGATGGCGTGACTGGATTCATTGGAGGCGCGGGCGTTGCCGATCAGTGGAATACAGCCGGACCATGGGGGCCTGCCTGGCGCGACACGGTGCTACGCCTGGAAGGACGGGCCGTGGCCGGGCTGGTGGCGGTCTTCGCTGAAAACTGGCTCGAATGTTCGGGCGAGATCCTCTCCGGCTCCGCGCAATTTCCTTTCCGGAGCGTTCCCGGAGAGGCTACTTGCCTGGTGATCGATAGCGCGCCCGAGGGTGGGGCAACGCAGGCCCGAATCCTCTTTCAGACGCTAATCGATTGCGCGAAACGTAGCATCTGCATCACGACGGCGTACTTTCTTCCGGATCGAAGCGCACGGAAGGCTCTGATCCGAGCCATACGCGAGCGCAATGTAAGCGTGCGGATTGTGACAGCCGGGCCCGGGAGCGATCATCCGTCTATCGCCAAACTGAGCCAGGCCATGGCCCTGGAATTATTAAAGGCCGGAGCGGACGTTTATGAGTACCAGCCTGGGATGATCCACGCGAAGCTGATGACTGTCGACGAGATGTGGAGCGTTGCG
This sequence comes from Bryobacterales bacterium, assembly GCA_038200305.1. Lineage (GTDB taxonomy): Bacteria > Acidobacteriota > Terriglobia > Bryobacterales > Bryobacteraceae > JANXXV01. Next base: position 73,652 of record JBBPYD010000148.1, on the reverse strand, counting down.
GGTTCTACTAATTTCGACCATCGCTCCTTCGCTCTAAACGATGAAGTAAATCTTGCGGTGCTCGACCGGGACTTGGCGGCACGCCTCAACCGGGACTTCACGGGCGATGCCGCGCGGAGCGTGCGCCTCACCATCGAAAAGTTGCGCCAACGATCCCTGTCCATGCGAATGGTGGACAGGATGGGCTGGCTGGTCAGCCGCGAAGAATAGCTATGTGACAAAGAAAAATGCCAGACCGAACAGGATATACACCGCAATCAGAAGCACGCCCTCAAACCACGTAGTCTCGCCGTCCGAAGCGATGGAATTAAAGGCGAACACGGCCCCGATGATCGCAATCAACTCCAGGGGATTCGAAAAGACCAGATTGAGGGGAGTCCCCATGAAATACGAGACCAGAACAAGGACGGGGGCGAGCAGCAGAGCCACTTGCACAGCCGAGCCCAGACAGATTCCCATCACCAGGTCCATCCGGTCCTGTCTTGCGAAATAGATGGCCGCCATCAACTCGGCTGCATTGCCGATGATTGCGAGTACGATGACTCCCAGAAACAGTTGGGTCAGGCCTAATTGCTGTCCGGTGACCTCAAGATTACCGGAGATCAGGTCCGCCTCCAGCGCGATCAGGGCTGTGGCGCCGAATAGGATTCCGAGAGACTTCCAGAGCGGCCAGGATGCCTCTTCGGATGCATTGCGGGAAGAGAAAACGTCCCGATGCGTGTATAACGTGTAGACAAGATTCGCGAGATAAACCAGAATCAATATCACTGAGACGCTCAGGCTGAGCTTCTCGTCCAGCGGTCCAGGATTCCGGTCGCCAAGAAGCCCGCGCTCGGTGTAGTCAAACAACGCGGGAAGCAGCACTGCGATCACCGACAGGATCAGCAAGCTGCCCAGTAATCCGGTCTTTTGACGATTGAACGTCTGTTTCTCGCGCCCCCAGGTTCCCGCGATGATTGACATTCCCAATCCCAGCAGGCTGGCGGCGATCAATGACCCGGTGATCTGCGCCTTCACGGTGGCTTGATGGCCTTTGGCCAGAACAAATAGCGCCAGGATGAGTTCTGAAACGCTTCCGAAAGTGACGGTCAGCAGTCCGTCGATGGCCGGTCCGGCCCGGCTTGCTAACTGATCGGCCGCACGCCGGATCCATTCAGCGAGGGGAACGATCGCAATCGCGCCTGTGATGAAAATCCACAGCGGCGGCGCGTGGATCCAATAGGCCAGGACGAGCGAGATTGGGATGAACAGCAGCAAGCCTAGGAAGATCATGGAACTGATTAGGAGTCAGGCGAGCGGCTTTCATTACCAGTGCTCACCGTTATCGAGTCATCAGGGGCGGGATTGAGGGATAACGATACGCGTGTAGTAATCCACACAGGCGAAATCCTACAGGGAGTGAAATTGTTAACAAACGCCGCGGGGTGGCAAGACGGACGAGCGGCGGCGGGAACCGCGTCCGCCGCAAATACCTCTTGGTCACATTTAAGCGACCCAATTCGACCCAATTCGCAATTGCACCCGAGGGTGCGGTGGTATACTTCAGGCAAAATGTGGGAACTTTTCTGACATGATATATCCTCACAGCCGCGCCGCTAAATTGTTGTTCTTGGCCGGAAGTCTGGCAACTCTCATGTTTGGAGCGGAGGTGGCTAACCCCGTTTTAGAACGTGGATTTGCGCGGAGCGTACGTCCTTTTGTCAATCAGTATTGCGCCGGATGTCATAGCGGCACCACGCCTGCCGCTCAGTTGGACCTTAAGTCCTTTACGGCCCTCTCCTCTGTAGTCCAGGACCTTCCTCACTGGATCTTATTAATGGAGCGGCTCGAGCACCAGGAGATGCCGCCCAAGCCCATGCCCCAACCTCCGCCGGATCTCCGCCAGCGGGTGATCGATTGGGTTAAGGCGGTCCGAGCGAATGAGCTTCGCAAGAGCGCCGGCGATCCCGGCCCTGTGTTGGCGCGCCGGTTGAGCAATTCCGAATACAACTACACCATCCGTGATCTCACGGGTGTGGACCTCAAGCCCACCAAAGAATTCCCGGCCGACCCCGCTAATCAAGCGGGCTTCGATAATACCGGCGAGTCGCTCAGCATGTCGCCGGCCTTGTTTAACAAATATCTGCTGGCGGCGCGCGAAGTGGCCGATCACATGGCTCTCACGCCGGACGGGTTTATCTTCGCACCGGGCCCCATGCTGGTGGAAACGGATCGTGATCAGTACGCTATCAAGCGGATCATCGGCTTCTATGGGTCCCAGCCCACTGATTATGCCGACTATTTTGAAGCTGCCTGGCGATACAAGCACCGCGTAGCTCTGGGCAAGCCCGCTGCGACCCTCACCAGTATGGCGGCTGCCAAGAAAGTCAGCCCGAAGTATCTGCCACTGATCTGGGGTATTCTCGGGGAAAATGTGGTTCCCCGGCAGCAGCCCAAAGCAGAAGTTGGCCCCATTGGCAAACTTCAAGCCATGTGGCATGCTCTGCCCGTGCCCGGCTCCAGCAAGATGGATGACAAGGAAGCCGGGTCCCTTCGTGCGAAATGCGTGGAAATGCGCGATTTCGTGGTCAAGATCCGCAATCATACCGCGATGCAATTTTCAGCCCCTGTGGTGTCTGGCCCTCCCGTTCCCGCGCAGCCCCCGCGCGATCCGGCTGGAGGTAGAGGCGGCCATGGTAATGGGGGCGGGTTTCGACGTGGCGGATTGCCAGCGGCCTCACAGCCCTTGCTTACTTGGAAATTCACCCAATTCAATACGCACCGTAGGAATTTTGATCCTGGCGCGCTACGCCTGGATACAGATCCGCCTGAGAAGCCCCCGGAGATCCCCAAGTTTGCTGGCCTCCATGGAGAAGCAGCGATACGCTGGGCCGCAGTGATGAAGACGGCTCAGTTGGGTGATCCCGATTTGGTGGTTCCCGCCGGGCAGCGTGCTCGACATGAAGAGTCGTTCGCGCACTTCGCCAATGTTTTTCCGGATGCCTTCTATGTGAAAGAACGCGGTAAGTTCTTCCCGGATAATTCGGCGGACGCGGGACGTCTTCTGAGCGCCGGTTATCACAGCGTCATGGGGTACTGGCGTGATGACAATCCCTTACAGGAACTCATCCTGGACGAGAAGGGCAAGAAGGAACTCGACAAGCTCTGGACGGAATTCGACTTCTATGCCAGCCACACCGCGCGCACTTTCATTCAGTTCTATTTCAATCAAAGCGGTGAGGTTCAGGGTGGTGGGGCTGAGTCTGGCCGGCCGCGCCCTGTGGGCAAGGAAGTGACCGACTCTTCCGTTATCGCGGTAATCAGGGATCAATATATTGCGTTGGCAAAAGCCAGTAATAATCCTGCCGCCGCGGCCTGGATGTCCAACCACTTTGATCGCATAGATTCCACTCTTCGGTCGATTGAGAAAATGCGCGCCGCGGCGGAGCCGGTACAGTTGGAGGCTCTGGTAAAGTTTGCCGCGCGTGCGTATCGCAGGCCGCTGACCAAGGTGGAACGTGACGGTTTGGTGGCTTACTATCGCAAGCTTCGCGACAATGGCGCGCTATCGCATGAGGATGCCATGCGGGATTCCATTGCCAGCATTCTGATTTCGCCCGAGTTTTTCTATCGTATCGATCTGCAGGACGAGTCAATCGGTTCGCGCACATCCACGGCGGCACAGGCCATGGCGGCGAAATCCGCTCCCACTGGAACGGCCGCGGTTAGCGTTGGAATGCCATTGCCGGCTTACGCCTTGGCCAGCCGGTTAAGTTATTTCTTGTGGTCCAGTATGCCGGATGAAGAATTGTTGAAACATGCCGCCTTGGGTGATTTGACGCGACGTGATGTTCTGGCCGCACAAACTCGCAGAATGCTGAAAGATCCGCGCTCACGCGGGTTGGCCACTGAGTTCGCGGCGAACTGGCTCGATTCCCGCCACTTCGAATCTTACAATTCCGTGGACCGCGAGCGCTTCCCCAACTTCAATAACGATCTCCGTGAAGCCATGTTTGAGGAACCCATCCGGTTTGCCGATGATGTGATCAAGAACAACCGTTCCGTTCTCGACATGCTGTATGGGAATTACACCTTTGTGAATCCGGCGCTCGCCAAACACTACGGCATACCCAATGTTACGGGTAGGAATGACGACTGGGTTCGCGTAGATGACGCGGGCAAATATGAACGCGGCGGTTTGCTGCCCATGGCCGTGTTCCTGACACAAAATTCTCCCGGCTTGAGGACTAGCCCTGTGAAGCGCGGATATTGGCTGGTGCGCCGGATACTGGGTGAGGTGATTCCTCCTCCGCCCCCCGTGGTTCCGGAGTTGCCGCAGGACGAAGCTAAGGCGGATGCGCTGTTGAAAGACGTGCTGGCCAAGCATCGTGCGAATCCGATTTGCGCCGGATGCCACGCGCGATTTGACGTGTTCGGTATAGCGATGGAGGGTTATGGACCCGTCGGCGAGGTGCGAACCAAGGATATCGCCGGCCGCGCTATCGATCCTTCAGCGACTTTCCCCGGCGGCTACGCGGGTTCAGGATTTCGTAGCGTCCAAGCTTACATCAAGGAAAAGCGTCAGAAAGACTACCTTGAAAACATCAGCCGCAAGCTGCTCTCTTATGCTCTTAACCGGAGTCTTCAGCTCTCTGACGAGCCTGTGGTTGAGGAGATGCAGGCCCGAATGGCCGCTAATGAATATCGATTCAGTTCCCTGGCCGAGACCATCGTGTCTAGCCGACAATTCCTAAATAAACGGAAACCCGAATCCACACAGAAAAAAAGCGAGTAAATGTTCGAAAAACTACTGCCCCAAAACAGAATCCCGCGAAATTTCACCCGCACCATTTCCCGACGTTCCGCCCTGCGTGGCGCGGGCGTAGCCATTGCTCTGCCATTTCTTGAATCCCTGCCCGTCTTCGGCGCGGCCACGCCGTTCCCGAAACGCTTCGGGGTAGTATTCATGGGTTGCGGAATCAATGAGGATCATTGGAGCTCCACAGGTGATGGCGCAGACATGAAGCTCAGCAAGACTCTATCGGTGATGGAGCCGCTGAAGCACAAGATCAACGTAATCGACGGTCTGTTCAACAAAGCCGCCACTGGCCTGGGAATTCACCCGGCCCAGACGGGTAGCTTGCTTTCAGGCGCTCAAGTTTCGAAGGGCGCCATTCTCCATTCCGGCATGAGTGTGGATCAGATGATCGCGAACACCATCGGCCAGGATACAGCGCAGTCCAGCATCGTGTTGGCTTGCGATCCGCCCATGACCGGTTACCACGAGACCAATTACTCCATGGCGTACAGCTCTCACGTTTCGTGGCAGAGTCCGGACTCCCCAGTCCCCCTGGAGCTCTACCCTTCGTTGGCCTTCGACAACCTGTTTGAGAATCGCGGCAGTCTCCGCAATATGAGCATTCTCGACCGGGTGAAGGAAAGCGCCGAAACACTGGGCAAGAAAGTCAGCGCCACCGACAAGAGCAAGCTGGATGACTACCTCACCAGCGTACGCGAAGTTGAGAAGCGTGTGGATGGCATGCGCAAGAGTAAAGATTTGGCCGAGGACAACGCCAAACTCAAGAACACCGGCGCTTTCACAATGGAGCGTCCGGCGAACGGCTTGCCGGAAGACTTGCGCGAACACTCGAAGTTGATGTGCGACATCATCGCCATCGCATTCCAGACCGACAAGACTCGCGTTGCGTCTCTGATCATCTCCCGCGACCTTTCCGCCATGTACTATCCGTTCCTGGGAGTTAACCAGGGACACCACGGCGCCTCACACAACAATAACTCCGAGAATTACGAGGCAATCTCGCGTTGGCATCTGAGCCAGTTTGCGTATCTTGCATCGAAGTTGGATAGCATGCCGGAAGGCGACGGCACTGTGCTCGATAACTCCTGCCTGATGTTCGTATCCAGTCTGTTTGTGGGCCGTACGCACGATAACACCAGGCTACCGGTAGTACTGGCAGGCGGACTGGGCGGCACGCTCAAGACAGGACGTTCGCTCAACTTTCTGGGCGAGCCCGCCGGGAATCGCAAGATGTGCAGCTTGTATCTATCGCTCATGGATCGCATGGGCATCAAGTTGGATCACTTTGGCGACGCCGACTCACGTTTAGGCCGTATATAAATTAGGGCAATAATATAGTTGACTGACAGAACGTGGTAGGCTAGGCGGGTATATCCTGCCTATGTCAGATCTACCAGATACTCCAGCCAAGCCGCTTCCAAAACTCATTCATGCAAATCTTTTCATGTGCGAAAGGCTATTGGAAGAGAAGGACAACGTTTTCAGCGCAATTAGGATTGCTGATCTCTATCGGGTGCCAGTCACAGATAAGCACCCACTAGAAAAGCAAATCATTCAAAGCTCGGCGCTATTCATCGCGAAATTGAACGACATCGATGGGGTTGAGTACGATGTTTCGTTCACCGTTACAGACCCAAACGGGAAAATTGATCCTCTCCCTTCACAAAAGATGGCTCTAACATCGGTGGGCGGGCTGCCTATTGACGTACCGAGAGGTATAGTCATGCACATTCAACTAGGGTTCCAGCCCCAAGCGGGAACCTACTATATGGAAGCCTTCCTAAACGGAATTCCCGTGGCGAAAGCCACGTTTACCGTTCTGCTGCTTAAGCAGCAGAGTTAGAGGCGGCCATTGGCAAAAATTCCCCCACAACCCCCCAGCTTATATGGCCGGAGCGAGCACATGTCGCCGTTTCAAACGGCTTGCGGCCGTACTCGGACGACAATACAACATTCGGACTGGCGTATTCAAAAGGGCGGATGGCGTTTGCCAACTCCTCTGCGACCTTGGACTCTTCTAGTCCAGAGAATCGATAGTCAGACAGAACAGCCTCTACAGATAGAACAGCCGAAAGAAGCTTCGGACTTCCCCATGCGTGAACGTTACGAGAAGCCCTGCGGAGCCAGCGTTCAAAGTCCTCAACGGAGATGTGGCCATTGGAGATATCGCTCGCTGCGTTCGATATTTGCTGGACGTTAAGCATGCCGCCTCGTGGCCTCACTATCAATAATACTCCAATAGAGGTTGCTATCTGCGATTGGCATTTACGGAAGATCTTCAACGACGAAGACTTCGCTGGGCAGCTACAAACAAACCAAATGACAAAACTGCCGGGCTTCATAAGGGAACGTACAAACCCATCCCGGAACGCCCCTAGCTTAGCTGACGCCCCTTACGTTGAAGAGTTTTTCATCATCGATCCGGCCACAAATGAAGAAGTGGCACGCTGCCAGCAATTCCTTAAAGCCGACAAAAGGACGGTAGCCGCAAGCGGCAAGCCCGACCCGAAAGAGATCAACTGGGGCGGATATAACTATCATCAGCTTGGCAAGAAGTATCCCGAGTGTGAACACTGCAAAGCGGGAATCCCATCGCGCTAAAATCGTGCAAAAATGAAAGCATGAAGCCCCATGCTGAAATGATCGAAGGACCGGAAGCATTCGAGCGTTTCCAAAACGCCATGAAGACGGTTTTAGCTGTGCCACATTCCGAAGTTAAGAAACGCATCGAACAACACCGCTCCGAAGTCGCAAAGAACCCCAATAAGCGCGGACCAAAGACAAAGAAGAAGGACTAATCGCTCTGCTGTACTCGTAGGGTTATCTTCTCTGTTCTGCCACGCAACAGAAAGCAGGCATCAATGAACCGAGTTATAGAGTCCCGGTAGTGTTCATCGATCCGCTCTCCGCATGATGCGCATTCACGCGGCACAGCAGGGCGCTTGTCCAGTGCGAGCGTCACCTCCGTACCGCACTTGGAGCAAGGGAGCGTCATCTTGTAAAGATCAGCTATTTCCAGCAGTAGTTCATGCGAGGTTGACAAGGTTACCCTTTCGCTTACCGCGTCCCTGCCGTTTAGCAGGCGGGCGTTTCAGCCTCTCCCTTCTTTCCGATCAACTGCTCATAGGTAAGGCGCTTGCCAACGATCTGTTTCATAACCGCCTCAAATCTATCTCCATCGTTCATCTCGATCCGATTGTTAAACCGGAAAGCTTGCTCATCAACGTAGCGAAACAAGTGGTAAGGTTCGACGCTGATGTAGGTGCCGTTCAGTCCGCGTTTCAAGAGACTCCAAAAATTCTCCATGCCGTTGGTGTGGACATTCTCCCGGACATACTCTACCGCATGGTCGATTACCTGATGAGTGAAATCTCCACCAAGCCCGTCGTAAGATTTCAAAGCATCGCTGTACAGTTTCGATCCGGTTTCTACGTTCTCGCGGACCAACTTCTGTAAGTCACCCTTCCTGCGAGTCCCCACAACTTTAGCCTTGACCTTTCCGCCGCGTTGCAGGACCGCCGCGACAATGGCCTTACCACCCGGCCCGCGTCCAGTGATCTTTTCGGCCCGCTTGTCGCCATGCATGTTGCGAGCCTTGCCACCGATGAAGGTTTCATCGACCTCGACTTCGCCACCGAGCATTCCGCCAGTCTGATTATCTTGCATGGCGAGCCTTGCACGTTGCAACATGAACCATGCGGTCTTCTGAGTCACGCCGATAGCGCGGTGGATCTCCCACGATGAAACTCCATTCTTGCAGTTGACCAACATCCACATCACGGGCAGCCACTTTTCAAGGCCAAGCGGCGAGTCTTCAAAAATGGTCCCGACTTTCAGGGAGAACTTCTGGCGCTCATGCTTCTGGTAGCACTTGAACACACGGGCATTTGGCAAGTAGGCAACGTCATCAGAACCGCAAGTAGGGCAGAGCACCTTACCATCGGGCCACCGCAGTTTCATCATGAACTCTTTGCAGTTGTCAAAGATGGCGTAATGGATGACCGCTTCCTGAAGAGTGGTTGGGGTGTTTTGTGCTCTGTCCATACAAGAACTTTAACAGAAAGAGTCTTGTCAGTCAACTATATTATTGCATAAATTAGCGCCGGCACACTGCTAACGTCCGAGGGCTCTGGTTGTAGAGCCCTCGGGTGAGGTCACTTATTGGCATACCTTTGTCCAGGTATTTGACAATACCCAATTCGGACCATTGCGCCAGGATTGCAATTGCATTAAGATCCTTAGACCGCTACCAGCGGACGGGGTTTGGGGTGATATGCAATTTCCATGCGCTAGATTTGCCGGTATTCTGATTTGCGCCAGTGCGATATGCGTTCCCGCGCAAGCGCAGGTTCTTTATGGGTCGATTGTCGGAAACGTGAAAGACAGCTCGGGCGCAGCCGTACCCGGCGCCGCGGTCACCATCGTCAGCAAAGAAACCAATCAAAGCCGGGCCACGGCGACCAACGAAGACGGCGTGTACAATTTCCCCACGGTCTCAAGTGGCACCTACGATGTGAAGGTGACCAAAGAAGGGTTCCGGCCCGCTGCCGAAACAAATCTTGCCGTGGCGAGCAACAGCGTGGCCCGCGCGGATATGACGATTCAGGTGGGCGCGGTGAGTGAAAGCGTGATCGTGACGGGCGCAGCGCAATTGCTGCAGACCGACCGCGCGGAAACACGGTCGGAGATCGCCACGAAAACGCTGACGGACGTTCCGGTTCCGCCGGGACGGAATTATCAGAATCTGTTTGTCACACTGCCTGGCTTTTCGCCGCCATCGAACGCGCACTCGGTTCCGTCGAATCCGTCGCGCGCGCTAACGTTTAACGTGAACGGCACCACCCGCAGTTCGGTGAACGTACGGATTGACGGCGCCAGCGCTACAAATATCTGGCTGCCGCATATCTCTTCGTACGTGCCCGCGCTGGAATCGATTGAAAGCGTCAACGTGGTGACCAGCAGCTTTGACGCCGAACAGGGACTGGCGGGCGGAGCGCAGGTGAGCGTGCAAGTCCGTTCCGGCACAAATGAAATCCATGGCGCTGGTTTCGAATACCACAGCGACAACAACCTGAAGGCCAAGAACTTCTTCCTACCGGACGGACAGAGTAATCCAAAGCTGATCTTCAATCAGTTCGGCGGCCGGATTGGCGGCCCAATCATTAAGAACAAGTTGTTCTACTTCGCCAGTTACGAAGGCACGTTGAACCGCCAGTTCGCTTCACGGTTCGCCACCGTGCCGACAGCGGCGATGCGGACGGGCGACTTAAGGGCAAGCGACCGTCCGATTTACGATCCGGCAACGGGCGATGCGGATGGGAAAAACCGGCAGCCGTTCGCAGGCGGTTTTATTCCGATGAGCCGCATCAACCCGATCGCAGCGAAGTTACTTACGCAACTACCGCTGCCAAATCAGCCGGGGCCGATTCTGACAAATAATTTCTTCGGCGGGGCAAGCTACCTGTTTGACCGGCATACTCTGGACACTAAGGTAAACTACAACGTAACGGATAAGCTGACAACCTACGCGCGGGTGAGCTGGCTCAAGTTCAGCACGCAGAATGACGAGATTTTCGGCCCTGAAATTGGAGGCGCGGGGGTTACGAGCAGCAGCAACGCTGGCCACGGCTTCGGAAGCACCTGGAACACCACCGCGGCGGCGACGTATGTGGCGAGCGCCAGCCTGGTTATCGACGCTTATTTTGGGTACACGCTCATGGATACGAATTCCGAGCAGCCCCGGCTGGACAAGAATTACGGGCGCGATCTGCTCGGCATCCCAGGCACGAATGGAACACGGCGTTTCGAGGGCGGCCTTCCCACGTTTGCGATTTCGAGCTTCAGCACATTCGGCAGCGTAGATGGATTCATGCCGTACTATCGCCACGATCCCCAATTCCAATATGTCGCGAACGCGAACTGGACAAAGTCGGCTCACAATGTGCGATTTGGAATCGATTTCGCTTCCATGAACCTGAACCACACTCAGCCGGAGTTCACAGGTTCCAATTACGGAGCGGCCGGCGGTTTCGGTTTCGCCGGCGGGCCGACGCAGATCAACGGCGGGCCGTCGGCAAATGAGTATAACTCGATTGGGACGTTTTTACTGGGCCTGCCGACCAAGTACGGCCGCATCCTACAGGTTCCGGACCAGTACTATACGCGCACCAGCATGTACAGCGCTTACGTTCGCGATCAGTGGCAGGTAAATAAGAACGTGACGCTATCCTATGGCGTCCGGTATGAATATTATCCATTTCCCTCGCGCGGGGACCGGGGGATGGAACGCTATGATTTCAATAACAACAAGATGCTGATCTGCGGCCTTGGCCAGGTTCCGGCCGATTGCGGCACTCATGTGTCGAAGCTCAACTTCGCGCCCCGGCTGGGCATCGCGTATCGTCCGGGCAGCGCCTGGGTGATCCGCGCCGGGTACGGCCTGAACTGGGACCCATGGAATATCGCGCGGACGCTGCGGACCAACTATCCGGTGCTGCTGGTGTTGAACGGCAACGCTCCGAATTCCTATGTTTCCGCCGGGCGCACGCTGAGCGAAGGAATCCCCGAGATTCCGGTGCCTTCGCTGGGCAACGGCATCATCGACATTCCGGCCACCTACGCGCTCACCTCCACAGGCGACGATTTCCAGCGCAGCTATATACAGAGCTGGAACGTGACCGTGCAGAAACAGATCGCCCAAAATCTGTCCGCGCAAATAGGCTATGTGGCCACCCGGCAGGTACATCAGTCGGGCAATCTGGACCTGAACGCCGGGCAGATTCCGGGCGCCGGCCGAAACGGGCAACCCTACTTCCAGAAGTTCGGCCGCACTACGCAAACCGCGCTCCTCACGCCGATCGGACACAGCAGCTACAACTCTTTGCAATCGACGCTGGACCGCCGTTTTTCTAAAGGCGCGTCGGTGCAGGCATCGTATACGTGGTCGAAGACCATGGGCGTCTGCTGCAACGACAACAGCGACGGTGGACCGGCAATTCAGGCGTTGCAGTACTATGCGCTCAACCGGTCTGTCATGAGTTTCGATCGCACTCATAACCTGCAACTGACCGGAATTTACGAACTGCCCTTCGGCAGAGGCAAGCGTCTCTTGTCCAGAGGCTTAGGCGCAGCGTTGGCGGGCGGGTGGCAGTTGAACACCGTCACGGGCTGGTATTCCGGCGCTCCGTTCACGGTAAGCGCGGACGGGGCATCGCTCAACCTGCCTGGCAGTTCTCAGCGCGCCGACCTGGTCAAGCCACAAGTTCAGAAACTGGGCGGGATCGGCAAGGGCCAGGCATATTACGACTGGACCGCATTTGCCCCGGTTACGCAAGCGCGCTTCGGCACCGCCGGTTTCAATCTCCTGCGCGGTCCGGCATCGTTCAACTCCGACCTGGGGCTGTTCCGGCAGTTCAAGGTCAGCGAGCGCCTGAATGTGCAATTCCGCGCCGAGGCGTTCAATTTCACTAATACGCCAAAATTCAATAACCCGAGCGGAAATATTTCGAATCTCAAGCTGACCGGCAATGGCCAGTACCAATCGGGCGTATTCGAGATCACCGGAACTTCGGGCACTGGCCGCGAGGGGATAGACGAGCGGTTGCTGCGGTTCGGGCTGCGGATATCGTTCTGATTTGTCTGTAGGCCGTTGCCTAGACCGGTGCCCGCCCGGTCTATCTTTTCAAATGGCTTTTATTTTGAGATGATTCATTATCATGTTCCGGGCATGGCTGTCAATCGTGTTGGCCGCATTTGTGGTGGTAATTCCTCCATCCCTATCCGCCCAGCGCTATAGTTTTCAGTACTACGGTCCGGAACAGGGACTAACAAATCTTACTGTCCAATGCATGCTGCAGGACCGTACCGGATTTTTGTGGACCGGCACCCAGAACGGATTATTCCGGTACGACGGATCTCAGTTCGTACGATACGGCGTTGAGGACGGATTGCCGAGTCCGTCCGTGCAGTCGTTGCATGAGACCGGCGATGGCGCTCTTTGGGTAGGCACCAGCGTCGGTTTGGCGCGGCGGATAGACACCAACGTGGACCGCGGTAGATTTGAACACGTTGTAATGAAAACGCCAGTGGAAGCTATCCGGCAGAACGCGATCACGTCGGATTCGCAGCGCCGCCTTTACGTGGGGACGGGGCGGGGCTTGTTTGTCGGGATCCCTGGCGTAGGCGGTACGTACGGATTTCAGGTGTATGAGCCACCGTCTCCACAAACCTCCATCAGCGGCATTCACGTAGATGCCGCGGACAAGGTCTGGTTGTGGTGTGGAAGCCAGATTTGCCAATTTCAATCTGGCGCCGTTGTTCCGTTCGGGAAGGACCTGAAGGTGGTTCCAAACCGCGCCTCCTCCATTGTCACCGGCCCCGATGGCAAGCTGTGGGTTCGCAGCGCCGAAAACCTGTTCGTGCTGGAAAAGGGATCGGTGGCCTTCCAGGCGCGCGACGACGGACTACCGAATTCGAACTTGTTTACATCCATCTATATCGACCGCGACGGCGTTGTCCTGGTTCCAACAGACCTTGGTTTGGCGCGGTGGGTCAACAACCGGTGGGATCTAATCGGCAAGCAAAAGGGCTTTGCTTCCGACTTGATTACAACAGTGTTTCAAGACCGGGAAGGTTCCATCTGGGTGGGCGTGGGCGGGTTTGGCCTGGCGAGATGGAAAGGCTATCCCCAGTGGGAATCGTGGACGGAAGCCGATGGTTTGGGCAACGGGAATATTTGGGCCATTACGCGGGACACCAGGGGAACGCTTTGGGTGGGCAACGACGTAGGACTGCACTATCTGAAAACAGGCGGGCTGAAAACAGGCGGGCTGAAAACAGGCGGGCTGAAAACAGGCGGGCTTCAGCCGGGCGAAGCCGGAGCCGTTCCGGTTTGGCAGACGTGGAAGCTGGGCCGGAAATCCCAGACGATTGACCATATTCTTCCCGCCGGGGATGGGACGCTGTGGGTGGGAAGCTCTGGCGGTCTGCTTGCGCACGTCAATCCGGCCGCCGGAACCACAACGGTTTTCGAAGCCGATTCCGGTCTGACCAACAATCACGTTTTCCATTCCTCGTTTGACGGTAGCGGCCGTCTGTGGGTGGCTACGCGCGCTGGACTTTTCCTCGGGACCGGGAGTAAGGGGCGGATCCGTTTCGAGCCAGCCGAACCTCCCGGTTACAAACGTTCCGGCGCTTTCGACCGTTTTTTGCTCGACCGAAAGGGCAGCCTATGGATTGGCGGGCGTGGCAGCCTGCTTCGCCTAACAGGCCGCAAGTGGGATCAGTTCACGACGAAAGACGGACTACCGCCACAACGCTTGGACCGGTTTGCCGAGACGGGCGATGGAGATCTCTGGGTGGGTTTCGTTGGAGCGGGTGGAGTGGCGAAGATCACATTCGGCGGAAATGGCATCCACGTACAGGATGTAACTCCGCGACCGGGGTCCCGCCCGACCCTTGCCATTGCTCTCGGCACGGATATGGGCGGCCGGCTCTGGCATACCAGCGACGACGGCGTTGACCTTCTGGATGGAAACACGTGGCGGCACTACGGTTCGGCGGACGGTCTGATTTGGGACGATTGCAACGGGAATGCATTTTTTGGCGATACGGATGGGAGTGTCTGGATCGGCACCAGCATGGGCCTGTCCCATTTCCGGCCATCGAAAGTAGAGTTGGCGCAGGCGCCACAGGCGGTTATCACCTCCTATTTGTTGGGAGACACACAGCAGAATTTGAAAGAATCCCGGCCGGTCCCGTATGCCGCCCGCACTTTCCTGGCGAATTTCAGCGCCCTCACTTTTTTGAACGAACCGGCGGTCCGCTTCCGGTACCGGTTGAAGGGCTTGGAGAAAAACTGGACCGAAGCCCGCGTGCGGGAAGCGCGCTATCCGAATCTCCCATCGGGAGCCTACACTTTTGAGGTTCTGGCCCGCAATGCCGCTGGCGTTTGGAGCGCCACGCCGGCGAGCGTCTCTTTCACGATCCTGCCGGCGTGGTGGCAATCCTGGATCTTCTGGGTTGCCTGTCTGATTGCGTTCCTGAGCGCGGTTTCCATGATCTGGATGTGGCGGTTCCGGCACATCCTGGAAATACAGAGGGCGCTGGAGATCGCGGTGGAGCAGCGGACCGGGGAGATGCTGCGCGCCCAGGCCAAGGTGCTGGAAGAGAAGAAAAATGTGGAGGACCAGAAAGTAGAAATAGAACGCCTGCTGCACGAATCGCAGCGCGCCATGCAATTCAAGAGTCAATTTCTGGCCAACATGAGCCATGAGATTCGTACGCCGATGAACGGCATTATCGGGCTGACTGAACTGACTCTGGAAACGGAGTTGAATCCAGAACAACGAAGCAATCTTGGGCTGGTACGCTCCTCGGCGGCATCTCTGCTGTCTGTGATCAATGACATCCTCGACTTCTCCAAGGTGGAAGCCGGCAAGCTGGATCTGGAACATATCGACTTCCATCTTCGCGGCCAATTGAACGATGTGATCGCGATGCTTACCTACCGTGCCCGCGAGAAGAATCTGCAACTCATCTGTAAAATCGACGGAGGCGTTCCCGATGCGCTGGTGGGCGACCCAGGCCGCTTGCGCCAGATTCTGATCAATCTGCTTGGCAACGCGATGAAGTTTACCGATAAAGGAGAAGTGGTGCTGCAAGTTACGGAGGCAAAGTTCGTCCCGGCGCAGCAGTCCGGAGAAACGGCTCTCTTGCATTTTGAAGTGCGTGACACTGGAATCGGAATCGCCAAGGAACATCAGAGCTTCATTTTGGAGCCGTTCCGGCAGGCCGACGGATCGGTCACGCGGAAGTATGGCGGTACGGGACTGGGGCTCTCCATTTCGACGCAACTGGCCGGCTTGATGAATGGAACGATGTGGTTTGAAAGCGAACAGGGCAAGGGGAGTACGTTTCATTTCACCGCGGCGTTCGGCCGTTCCACCGTGGCGCCGCACGTACCGCTTGCCAGCGCGCGCGCCCCGGAAACGATTCTGAGCCGCGACACTGTTAACGCGGGACACCACACCAGCGGAGGCGGCGAACTCATGCTCGCGGTCTCCCGTTCGATGCGCATCCTGGTGGCTGAGGACAACCCGGTCAACCAAAAGCTGATGATCACACTACTGCAGCGCAAAGGCCACCTAGTCACAATGGCGGCAAGCGGCAAGCAAGCGGTGGCGATTTCAGAGACGCAGCAGTTCGATCTTGTTTTAATGGATATGCAGATGCCTGAGATGGACGGTTTTGAAGCGACTTCGTTAATCCGGGAGAGGGAGAAAGGTACGGACCGGCGGCTGCGGATAATCGCCATTACAGCCAGCGCAATGGTGGGCGACCGTGAACGGTGTCTGGCGGCTGGGCTTGACGACTATGTTCCGAAGCCCATTAACGCGGCGGACCTCTACCGCGTGATCAACTACGCGCCTCCCGCGCAGCCACCTTCTCTCTCTTCCGTTGCAGACGCTGAAGGGACAGCAGCTCCTGGCGACGCCTCAGTTTGATCTTGCTGTCCACCTCTTTCCAGAATTTGCGGAAATAGAGCACCGCGGAAAGGATGGCAAAGACCATCACCAACCACATGGCGATCAGCGCCGCCTGCCGCAGCCAGTTCCAGCGGATGCTGAGCAGCAGCAGACTGATGGCCACCACCTGGGTGACCAGCTTCGTTTTTCCCAGTTCGCTGGCTTTGATGATGTACCCTTCCGCCGCGGCAATGCTTCGCAGGCCGGAAATAGCGAACTCGCGCCCGATGACCAGGACCACCATCCAGGCGGGCACCACACGCACCTGCACCAATGAAATCAATGCCGCCGACACAAGCAGCTTGTCCGCGATAGGATCGAGCAGCGTTCCCACCGTGGTGATCTGGCGCCAGCGCCGCGCCAGATAGCCGTCCAGCAGATCCGTTAAGCCCGCAGCCAGGAAAATCAGCAGCGCAATGAGTTCATTGGTAATGACGAACCCATTCATCTGGATGCGCAGATTTCCCTGGACCAGCACCGCCACCAGCAGCGGGACGAAGAAGATCCGGACCAGCGTGAGTGCGTTGGGCAGATTCATCGGAAGCGGCAAGCCTAATCCGGTTCCGCCGGTGCAACCACGTAAGGCACCAAGCGTTTCCGCACCGACTCTGGAGTTTCCGCCACCACTTCAGAATACTCTTCGTTGACGTGCTTCTCCAGCACCCGCGCGTATTCGTAAAGCAGGTGCAGCGGACCTCCGTCCGCATGAGGAAACCTGAATTTGACGACCGATACAGGATCGAGCGGCAACATCTCATCGATCCTTGCCAGCAACTCATCGAATCCCTTGCCGGACCTGGCGGACACAGCCACAGCCTGGGGCGGCGCAGTTCCAGAGTGGATCGTATTCCCGAGCACACGGCGGCATACGGTGTCGGAGTCCGCGTCCGCTTCCGGCAACAGATCCAGCTTGTTGAACACCAGCAATTGCGGAGTAGCTTCCGCGCCGATTTCCGCCAGTACCTTCAAGACATGTTCCGTGTGATGCGCCGCGTGCGGTGAAGACACATCCACCACATGAAGCAAGAGCGCCGCCTCCGTTACCTCCTCAAGGGTGGCCCGGAATGCCTTGACCAAGGTTGTGGGCAGGTTGCGGATGAATCCGACGGTATCGCTGAGAAGCACCCGCCGGTGGGAGGGCAATGTGAGATGCCGCACGGTAGGGTCAAGCGTTGCGAACATCTTTGCGTCGGCTAGAACGTCCGCTCCGGTGAACCGGTTGAACAACGTGGATTTCCCGGCATTCGTGTACCCGACCAGCGAGATGGTGGCGAGCGGCACGGCCTGACGCTGGCGCCTCTGCACAGTGCGTCCCGCGCGCACGCCTTCCAAGTTCTCTTCGATCTTCCGGATGCGCTTGAAGATGATCCGCCGGTCGGTCTCCAACTGGGTTTCGCCGGGACCTCTGGTTCCAATGCCACCGCCCAACCGTGACATGGCGGCGCCCCGGCCGGTGAGGCGCGGCAGCAAATAGTTCAATTGCGCCAGCTCCACCTGAAGCTGTCCTTCCCGAGTTCGCGCGCGGCGCGCAAAAATGTCGAGAATGAGCTGCGTGCGGTCAATGACTTTGCAGTGCAGCTCGCGTTCCAAATTCCGCTGCTGCGTGGGGGAAAGATCGCGATCGAAGATCACCAGACCGGCTTGCCGGGCTTCCACATCGCGGGCGAGCTCTTCTACTTTTCCGGAACCCACCAGGGTAGCCGCTTCCGCGGCAGCGCGCACCTGCACCGTGCGGTCCACCACCTCAGCACCGGCGCTCTCAGCGAGCACAACCAACTCATTGATGGATTCTTCGGAATCGTACTCGGCTGCTTCGGGGTTGGCAAGAGGCCGTTTGGACACGCGGCCCTTCAGTTCCAACCCAACCAGAATGGCTCGCTCGCGGACGACCGGAGGCAAGGTGAAAATCTACTCCTCGACGGTGTCAGGTCCGGTGGTCTTGCCTGCCGGATGTGAGATTGCCGCGGCCGCCGCGGACTGCGGATTTGGAGGGTTGACCGCAACCGCGGGGTTGTTCGTAGGTCTGGAAACCACCACGGTAGAGATCGCGTGTTTGAAAATCAACTGTTCCTGATTGCTCGCCTCCAGTATGACCGAGTACTTGTCAAAACTTTTGATGCGTCCGGAAAGCTTCACTCCGCTCATCAGGTAAATGGTCAAGAACGTTTTGTCCTTGCGCGCGTTGTTTAGAAAAGCTTCCTGGATGTTCTGCTGTGCCAGCTTTTCCATATGCACTCCTCCGGGCCTCTTCGGGTCTTAATGATTCGATTCGATATCAAAGAACGTTCTTGCAAGTGTAACAGTTTTCAGGGCTGTGCCTACCGGTCTTTTTGCGCGCGCTATCATACAAGCTCGTCAATGCAAGCCCCTCTCCATAACGTTCGCGTGCTGGATTTCTCCCATGCCCTCGCCGGCCCCTACTGCACCCTGCTGCTGGCTGGCTACGGAGCGTCAGTTTACAAGCTGGAACCCCCAGGCGGCGATATCGGGCGCGGGTGGGCGCCTCCGTATACCGGCGGCGACGCTTCGTACTTTCTGGGAATCAACGCCGGTAAGAAAGGGATCTGCATCGATCTTAAACAACGGGAAGGGCGCGACCTTTGCCTGCGGCTGATCGACAAAGTGGATGTTCTGATTGAAAACTTCCGGGTTGGAAGCATGCAAAAGCTTGGTCTGGGCTTCAAAGAAGCTCATGAGCGGAATCCGAAGCTGGTGTACTGTTCCATCTCCGGCTATGGGCAGGACGGACCCTCGCGCGATCAGCCCGCGATGGATCTGATCGTGCAGGCGGCCAGCGGTCTGATCAGCATTACCGGCGTAAAGAACGGGGAAACCGTCCGCTGCGGTCATTCGATTGCCGACATTACCGCCGGAATGTTCGCGGCAATCGGCATTCTGATGGCTTTGCGGACTCGCGATCAAACCGGGGTAGGCCAGTTCGTAGATGTATCTATGTTTGACTCCATGATCTCCGCCATGGCCTCGAACTTTGCGAACTACCTTGGTTCCGGGCAGATCCCCGGGCCGCTGGGAACCTCATTCGCCTCTATCGTCCCTTATAGGACGTTCGCCACAGCCGACCGCGATCTGGCAATCGCCGTGGGCAGCGAAAAGATCTGGCCGGATTTCTGCAAGGCAATTGAACGGCCTGATCTGGTGAATGATCCCAGCTATGCCACCAACGCAGTGCGCGTGGCAAATCGTAATGTACTGGAGCCGATTCTTTCGAGTATCTTTCTGACCGCCACCGCGGATCAATGGACCCGGCGCCTGCAGGCGGTTGGCGTGCCGTGCTCGCCGGTGCGCACCTTGCAGGAGGTGTTTCGAGATCCGCAATCCAGCGTGCGCCAGATGTTCCCGGTGCTTGGCGGATTCCCGGTGACCGGTTTACCAATCAAGATGTCCGCGATGCCGGAGGCGGTCCGGTACTCCGCGCCAGATCTGGGCCAACATACTAAAGAAACTCTTCGGGAGCTGCTTGGTTTGGACGATGCAGCGATTGACCGGCTGGGCACGGTTTTGGGCGCTACGAGAGGCTGACTAGCCCGCTTAATCGCGGTGATATTTCAAGTAGTATACGTCCGCTCGCTCAAACGCTTTCAGGTGTTTGGCCGCGGCTTCTGCCGGAAGACCGGGCCGCTTCGCAATACCGTTTCCGACTGCGTGTCAGGGTAGGCGAGTTTGTAGACCGTCAGGCATTGAATGCTTTCCGTGCTGGCGAGTTGCAGTTGTCGCGGAGACGGCCCCTCGCCGTAAATAGGAGATGTGCAATTCTTTTTGGCGTCCCAAAAGGAACTTTGCCAGACACTGACTTCGGTTGAAGGAAGCATCATGGTTCGCCTGGCATTCAAATCGGGATACATTTTCACATCCAGACCATCCGTCCGTCTAATCCAAACTTCGCTGTAGCGCGGAGCAATCGTCCGCCGATGCTCATATCTCGAATTTGCCGGAGCCGTTGCGCATAATCGTAATTCTTAGAGACTCGGTTGGCTCACCTGCACGTTGCACCACGCGCTCGCTCAGAACCGCTGTGAATACCGGCACGGCGCCTTGCACACTGACAACGATGCCGCACAGAAACAAGCACCAAAGCATTTTTCTTTTTATCGCCAGTTCCGTCCTATCAAATTAAGTAGTGGCGTAGAATGGGAATCCCATGCCGAAAGCTCAAAACCTCGCAAATCACGCCAAGATCGATCCCGTGTACCATTTTTTTATACTGCCGGTAATTGCCATTACAGCACTCTTTGCCATCTGGAACCTGGTGCGGAATCCGTCTTTCACGTCGGCCTGGCTAATGATTTTCGCATTCGCTCTTGCCGCTCTTGCGTTCAAGACACGCCTGAATGCGTTGAAGGTTCAGGACCGCGTCATCCGCCTGGAAGAGCGCCTCCGCCTGGCGGTACTTCTGCCGGAGCCATTGCACTCACGCATTCACGATCTCACCGAAGCTCAACTGATCGCGCTTCGTTTTGCTCCCGATGAAGAAATCTCCGGCCTGGTGGCGAGAACACTTTCCAATAAGCTTGCCCCGGCGGATATCAAGAAAGCAATTGTGAATTGGCGTCCCGACTACTTTCGCGTCTGAAACAGCAAGGAGGGAACTATGCCCTACGATGAAATTTTTTATCAGGTCGAACAGCGCGTTGCAACCTTGACCCTGAATCGTCCGGACAAGTTGAACGCTTGGACGATGCACATGGAGGAGGAAGTAGGCCGCGCGATTCGCGATGCCGCCTCCGATGAAAACGTGCGCGTGATCGTCATTACGGGGGCGGGCCGCGGATTCTGCGCGGGAGCCGATATGAGCCTGCTCAGTGCGGTGATCAAAGACGGAGCGCCCGCGGGCAACAATCTGGGCAACCTGGGCAATCATCAACGCAAACATTCGTGGTTTCTTGAAATACCCAAACCGATTATCGCCGCCATCAACGGTCCGGCAGTCGGGCTAGGACTGGTGATCCCGCTATTTTGCGACATCCGCTTTGCGTCGGACCAGGCGAGATTTTCAACCATCTTCGCTAAGCGTGGTCTGGTTGCCGAGTACGGAATGGCTTGGATGCTTCCGCGCATCACCGGTCTGGCAAATGCGGCGGACTTGCTCTTTTCCGCCCGCACCATCGATGCAGGCGAGGCTCTCAGGATGGGTCTGGTGAATCGCGTCATCGCGCATGATGGTTTTATGGAAGCAGTGAAAGCGTACGCAAGGGAGCTCGCCACCGCGGTCTCGCCCCGCTCGCTGCGCATCATGAAGAATCAGATATACCAGTCACAAACACAGTCGCTCAATCAGGCCGTGGATCTTGCTACCGAAGAGATGTACGGGAGTTTTGGGACGGAAGATTTCAAAGAGGGTGTGGCGCATTTTCTGGAAAAGCGTGCGGCCGCATTCACCGGCAAGTAGACATGAGCTTCGATTACTCCCCCCGCGTGCAGGAGCTTCGCCGCCAGTTGACCGGCTTCATGGATGAGCACGTTTATCCGAACGAGCCACTGTTTCACGATGAGGTACGGCAGGGCGATCGTTGGAAGCCAACCGGCATCATTGAAGAGCTCAAGCAAAAAGCGAAGGCTGCCGGCCTGTGGAATCTGTTTCTGCCGGAAGCGGAATACGGGGCCGGGCTGACGAATTTGGAATACGCTCCGCTATGCGAAATCATGGGCCGGTCTATGATGGCTCCGGAAGTATTTAACTGCTCCGCGCCCGACACCGGCAATATGGAAGTGCTGGTCCGCTACGGCTCTGACGAACACAAGCAGCGCTGGCTGATGCCCTTGTTAAACGGCGAGATCCGTTCCTGCTTCTGCATGACCGAGCCTGGCGTCGCGTCGTCCGATGCAACCAATATCCAGGCGAGCATTGTCCGCGATGGGGATGACTACATCATCAACGGGCATAAGTGGTGGAGTTCCGGTGCAGGCGATCCGCGCTGCAAGCTCTCTATCTTTATGGGCAAGACCGATCCGGCCGCCGTGCGGCATCAACAGCAGTCTATGATTCTGGTCCCGCTAGATACGCCGGGGATCACCATTAAGCGCATGCTGACGGTTTTTGGCTACGACCATGCGCCGCACGGCCATGCCGAAATTCTGTTCGAGAACGTGCGTGTTCCAGCTTCCAACATTCTGCTGGGCGAGGGCCGGGGGTTTGAGATTGCGCAGGGCCGCTTGGGCCCAGGGCGAATTCACCACTGCATGCGCCTGATCGGGCAAGCCGAACGAGCCCTGGAGATGATGTGCCGCCGGGTCAAATCCCGCGTTGCTTTTGGCAAGGCCATTGCCGAGCAGGGGACGATCATGGCCGGCATCGCCGATTCGCGCATCGAAATTGAACAAGCCCGCCTGCTCACGTTGAAGGCCGCTCACATGATGGACACTGTGGGCAATAAGGAAGCTCGCGCTGAGATCGCCATGATCAAAGTAGTGGCGCCTAATCTGGCGCTACGCGTGATTGACCGCGCGATCCAGGCACACGGGGCGGCCGGCGTCAGTCAGGATTTTGAACTTGCGGCGATGTGGGCAAACTCCCGCACGCTGCGGCTGGCGGATGGACCGGACGAAGTGCATCGCGAATCCATCGCCAAACAAGAGCTGAAAAGGTATTGAGCCGCTGGTGTATGCTAACTGCTGAAAATCGGATTTTCTACTGGAGATCTGAGAGGACGGTTTATGGTTCAGCAGAAAAGCTTGGGCTTGGCGGCGGTTACAGCCGGTTTGCTGTTTTTGGCGAGTGCAGCCGCTCAGCCGCCCCGGCGGGAGCCCACTCCGAACGACACGCTGAAGTCCCCGGAAGTGCTGCCTGATAATCGAGTGACATTCCGAATCTACGCTCCGAAAGCAAGTGAAATCAGCGTCAGTGGCGATTGGATCGCACAGGGACGGGGAACCGGAGGGAAACTGGAAAAGGACGACAAGGGCGTGTGGTCGATAACGGCCGGACCGCTCGTGCCGGATTTCTACAGCTATGTGTTTACGGTGGACGGCGTGCGCACCATCGATCCGAAAAACCCCATGATTAAACAGGGTCTCACCAGCCTGGACAACATGTTTGAGGTGCCGGGCGAGGAAGCCGCATTTGAAGATCTCAAGCCCGTTCCGCATGGCGAGGTGCGGACGGTTTGGTACGAATCGAATGCGCTGGACACAACCCGCAGCATGCATATCTACACGCCTCCCGGCTATGAAAGCAGCAATACGAAATACCCGGTTCTGTACTTGCTGCACGGTAGCGGCGACGACGATGCCGGCTGGAGTACGATTGGCCGCGCCGGTTTCATTATGGACAATCTGTTAGCGGCGAAGAAGGCCAAGCCGATGATCGTGGTGATGCCCAACGGGAGTATGCCCCGATCGGCCCGTACGGCACCCGTGGCGGCGGCTCAGGACCTGTTCACGCAGGAGTTGGTGAAGAACATAATCCCCTACGTGGAGAAAAACTTTCATGTGGCGGCCGGCCGGGAGAGCCGGGCCATCGCCGGTTTGTCGATGGGCGGAGGCCAGACACTCAGGATCGCTCCGAGAAGCCTGGACCGGTTTGCTTACATCGGCGTCTGGAGCGCCGGCGTGAATCCGCAGGCGACGGCGGACTTCGAAACGCAGAATGTTCAGTTTTTCGCAAATCCCGAGGAGACCAACAAGATGGTGAAGCTCTTCTGGATCGGTGTTGGAGCGAAAGATACGTTGGTGAACGCCAGCGCGAATAACTTGAAACAAGTCTTGAATACTCACGGCATCAAGAACGATTTTCATGAAACCGAAGGCGGCCACACCTGGATCAATTGGCGGCATTATCTGAACGATTACGCGCAGTTGCTGTTTCGTTGAGTGTGGCTACAATCGAAGTAGAGCCTAGTGCTACACAACTTCAACCTAGCGCTAAACGTGCCTCCCTGTAGCTATGCAGATTGAAAGCAGAACGACGAAATCTCGAATTGTGCGAGTATTCGCCGTCATCGCAGCCATCCTTCTTGTAGCCGGTGTACTTCTATTCGCATTCGCCCAACACCTGGGGCCGATAGCGCGCGGCAGGGTGGTGAAAGCTTTAAAAGATAAATATCAGAGCGACGTGGAACTGAAGGATCTTCAAATCTCATTATTTCCGCACCTCAGCGCCACTGGCGAAGATCTCGTGCTCCGGCATCATGGCCGGACAGATGTCCCACCCCTGATCAGCATCAAACGCTTTTCGGTCGAGACTGGATTTCTGCAACTGTTCAGGCCCACAAAACATATTCGAAACCTGACGCTGACCGGACTGGAATTGCACATCCCTCCACGGCAGAGCGATGACAAAAACGGCCGGCAAAAGAAATCCGGCAGCGCGGAGAAATCGTCCGAGTTCGTGGTAGACAGCGTTACTGCCGATGGCACAAAGCTCACCATCCTTCCGAAGAAGGCCGGCAAAGATCCACTGCAGTTCGATATTTACCGGCTCACGCTAAATTCCGTGGGCACTGACGGGCCAATGCAGTTTATTGCGACCCTGAAGAATGCGAAGCCCCCTGGAGATATTCACAGCACCGGTGAATTCGGGCCTTGGAGTGGTGACGATCCGGGCTTGACGCCCGTATCCGGCAAATATAAGTTCGAGAATGCGGATCTCTCGGTATTCCGTGGGATCTCTGGCATCCTCTCCTCCACCGGCAAATACAATGGTGAGCTGGGCCGGATTGAAGTGAACGGCGAGACTGATACGCCGGACTTCACAGTGCGGATTGCCGGAAATCCCATTCACCTCAAAACGCAATTCCATTCCATTGTGGACGGGACTGATGGCGATACTCTGCTGCAGCCAGTCCACGCGCAGTTTCTTAAATCGGCGATTCTGGCCAACGGCGGTGTCACTGGAACCGAAGGGGTGAAGGGAAAGACCGTTTCTTTGGACGTGGTTGTGAATCAGGCCAGGCTGCAAGACATTCTTCGGCTTGCCATTAAATCTAGTAAAAATCCGATGACTGGAGTGCTGAGCTTCAACACAAAACTAGTGATTCCGCCAGGCGAAGAAGATATTGCCGATAAGCTCAAACTCGATGGCCAGTTCGGCATCGGGGCAGCCAAGTTCACAAATCTGAAAGTGCAGGATAAGGTGGACACACTGAGCGGCCGTGCCAGAGGGGATACGGAAGACAGCGATGCGGAGAGGGTTGTTTCTAATTTGAAAGGCCGGTTCAAGTTGAATAAGGGCTTGGTCACTTTCTCCAAGTTGTCATTCGCGGTGCCCGGCGCAAGCGTTCGGCTGGATGGCACATACCGGTTGAGAAGCGAAGCTCTTGATTTCCATGGCGTGGTGCGGATGGAGGCCAAGTTGTCGGAGACCACGACGGGATTTAAATCATTTTTGTTGAAAGCCGTCGATCCCTTTTTCAGGAAGAAAGGGGTAGGTTCCGTGATTCCCATCAAAATCGGCGGGACTCGGGATAACCCCTCGTTCGGGCTCGATATCGGCCACAAGAAAGACTGAAGTTTCGTGCGTTACATTAGAATCACACCGTGGGAACGAACTTTCGATCACAACCAAACCGGAGCGGATCGTCAGGCGCGCTGGACCGGTACTTTGAGCTGAAATCCGAGATCCACAAGAAGCTGATTGGCGCGCTGAACATGGAGCGTGTCTCGTCGATCCCGAAAGACCGGCTTCGCGCGGAAATTGGCCGCGTAGTCGAGCGCATCCTCGAAGACGAGCGCGTTCCCATGACCACGGCCGAGCAGAACAAAATCATCGAGGAGATTCTGGATGAAGTGCTCGGACTCGGACCTCTGGAGCCGTTGCTGAAAGAGCCGTCCATTTCCGATATTCTGGTCAACCGGTTCGACAAAGTCTACATCGAGCGGAACGGCAAACTGGTTCAGACCCAGGTGCGGTTCAAAGACAACAACCATCTGCTCCACATCATTGAAAAGATCGTCTCGCAAGTGGGGCGGCGCATTGACGAAGCGCAGCCCATTGTAGACGCGCGCCTGCCGGATGGTTCCCGCGTCAACGCAATCATTCCTCCGCTGGCACTGGATGGCCCCTCGCTCAGCATCCGCCGTTTCGGCCGGCACGTCATCACCTCCGATGAAATGATCGCGAATAAGACGATCATGTCCGGCATGTTGAAATTCCTGGCTGCGTGTGTGAAGTCAAAGGCGACGGTTTTGATCTCGGGTGGAACCGGTTCTGGTAAGACCACTACGCTGAACGCGCTCTCCCGCTTCATCCCGGAAGACGAACGCATCGTCACTATCGAAGATACCGCCGAATTGCAGCTACAGCAGCGCCACGTGGTGAAGTTCGAAACGCGTCCGCCCAATCTCAATAAGGAGGGTGGCATTAACCAGCGCCAGTTGGTCCGAACGGCGCTCCGCATGCGTCCGGACAGGATCATCGTTGGTGAGTGCCGCGGCGCCGAAGCACTGGATATGTTGCAGGCGATGAACACCGGCGTGGAGGGTTCCATGACGACGGTCCACGCAAATAATCCGAAGGATGCGTTCTCGCGCCTGGAGTCCATGATTCTGATGGCAGACCTGGAGATCCCGACGCGCGTCATTCTGCAGCAACTGGCGAGCGCGGTGAAAATAGTGGTGCAGGTCTCGCGTTTGCAGGATGGAAGCCGCAAGATCATGAACGTTTCGGAAGTGCTCGGCGTGAAAGACGACCGCATTGATGTACAGGACATTTTTGTGTTTGAGCGGACCGGTGTGAACGAAGCGGGAAAAGTGCAGGGCAGCTTCCGCGGCTCTGGACATACGCCGAAGATTCTGGAACGGTTGCGCGTGAGTGGCATTGCCATTGACCCGCGGATCTTTGAAGAAGTAGTTGAAGTGAATCTCTAGATCGGGTTACCGGCCTGAGACGCGCCGGGCGGTCTTCTTCGGAGGCGCGGTGGTTTCGGAAGGAACCGCGACTTCGCGAACACAGTCCTTTGGATCGGCATCCGGCCGGAGCCCTAGGAAGACGGGTGCGCGCAGATGCGAATCCTTGGTCCACTGCGCGAATTTGATCTCGCAGACTAGCTCGGGTTTTACCCACGTGACGCCTCTGCTGGTGGGGAGTTTGTAAGTGGTGAACGGACTGCGCGCGGTAATGAGCGGCTGAAGCTTGTGATAGATCGCGTTCAGCGACGCTTCATTGAATCCGGTTCCAACGTTGCCGGCGTACTCGAGTTTTCCGTCTCGATAAATCCCGAGCATGAGCGACGCGAAGGTGTCACGCAGTTTCTTAGTGAAACCACAAATCACAAACTCCTGCTGCTGGACCAACTTCAGCTTGAGCCACGCGGCACTGCGTTTGGATTCGTAGAGGCTGGCGGCTTTTTTGGCAATCACACCTTCGAGGCTAGCCTTTCTGGCCTGCGCCAACAGCTCCTTTCCCTGATCTTCAAAATGTTCCGAGTAGCGGAAGCGTGGATGGTTTGACAGGATCGACTTCAGCAGTTCCTTGCGCTCGATGAGAGGGCATTTCCGCAAATCGAATCCGTTGTAGTAGAGCAGATCGAATAAATAATAGGTGACGGGCGCCGCGGCGGCCGCTTCCGCGATAGCCGCTTTCCCAGACGCCATGATGCGGGGTTGGAGCAGTTGAAACTCCGGACGCCCATTCTCATCCACTACCGCGATTTCGCCGTCCACCACCGCGGATTCGGCATTTACGTGTTTTGCGAAATCCGCCAACTCGGGATACTGTGCCGTGATGGGCTGGCTCTTCCGCGAATACAGTTTCAGCTTTTCGTTTTTTACATAACCAAGAGCACGCACGCCATCCCATTTGATTTCATAGAGCCAACCTGTCCCTTCAGGAGGAGAGTCCGTCAGAAAAGCCTTCATCGGTTCGATTTCTTCTGGCATCGCGGCGCGGACGGCTCCCGCGAGGGGAGCACGCCCGGACGGCGTGCTCTTGACCAGCGGTGCATCGGCTGCGATCTCATCCTGGGTCCGCTTTGTTGAGATGCTGCGATTCACGTCTTCTATGTTCCAGCCGTCAACGGCGGATTCGTCACGGTGCTTGATCAGCAGCCATTCGTTTTTCTGAGTGCGCTTCATTTTGATGAGCGCGAATCCACCATGCAGCTTCTCGCCTTCGAGATCGAATTTCAGCTCTCCATGCGCGAGCTGTTCCCTGGCTGGCGTGGGACCAACCGCTTCAAAGCGGCCGCGGTCCCAGAGCATGACGCTGCCTGCGCCGTAGTTGCCTTCGGGGATGTTTCCTTCGAATGTGCCGTAGCCGAGGGGATGATCTTCCACCTCCATGGCCAGACGCTTTTGGGTGGGGTCGAGCGATGGGCCTTTCGGCACAGCCCATGATTTCAGGACTCCATCTACCTCAAGCCGTAAGTCATAATGCAGGCGGGTCGCGTCATGGCGCTGGATGAAGTACCTGCAAGGCTCCTTTGCCTCTATGGCCCCCTTTTCCTTGTCCGGGGCTGGCTCCGGGGTCTTTGAGAAGTTCCGTTTGCGTTTATACTCTTCGAGCGCCATAGGGTTCCGGATATGGACGCTGGTGCGAGCGGGTTTGTGACACGGCGCCCGCCGCAAGCGCGTTTTCTGCTGTACTGGAATGGATGAGAACTTCGTTGTTGCTTTGCTGCATCTCTTCCACCCTGCTTATGAGCCAGACTGCCACCCACATCCCAGACCTTAAGGAACTAGAACGCATGAGTGCGCGATATGCCCCAACGCCGCTCGAAGTGGATACATCGAAACTTTCGACCGGCGATAAAGCAGCACTGGCCAAATTGATTGAGGCTGCGCACGTGATTGACGATATTTTCCTGACCCAGTATTGGAGCGGAAACCACCAGCTTTACGATCAGCTCAAGCGGGACAACACGCCGCTGGGCAAGGCGCGCCTGCACTATTTCTGGCTGAATAAAAGCCCATGGTCGGCGCTGGACGATCATGCGGCATTCCTCCCGGGTGTGCCACCGAAAAAACTTCCTGGCGCCAATTTCTATCCGGCAGACATGACCAAACAGGAGTTCGAGACCTGGGTGAAGACGCTTGGAAAAGAAGAGAAGCAGCGTGCCGAGGGATTTTTTTCGGTGATCCGCAGGCAGAACGCGAAGTTGACCGCCGTTCCCTATAGCAAGGAATACGAGGTGGATCTGCAACGGCTGGCGAAGCTGCTGCATGAGGCTGCCGGGCTCACTGGCAATGCGAGTCTGAAACGATTTCTGAACGCGCGCGCCGACGCTTTTCTGTCGAACGATTATTATGCGAGCGACGTTGCCTGGATGGATCTGGATGCTCCGCTGGACATCACCATTGGTCCCTACGAAACCTACAACGACGAGATCTTCGGTTACAAGGCTTCGTATGAGGCGTACGTAAACTTGCGTGATGACAAGGAGTCGGACAAGCTGAAGTTTTTCTCGGGTCACATGCAGGAGATTGAGGACAATCTGCCAATCGACGCCAAATACCGGAATCCAAAGATCGGAGCTCTTTCGCCGATCAGCGTGGTGAATCAAATCATCGCGACGGGTGATGGAGCGCACGGCGTCCGCACCGCGGCCTACAATTTGCCGAACGACGAACGGGTCACGGCGGAAAAGGGCAGCAAGCGCGTGATGCTGAAGAATGTGCAGGAGGCAAAATTTGAGACGACCCTGATTCCAATTTCAAAGCGCATATTACCTGCATCGGCGCAGGGGGATTTGAACTTCGATTCGTTCTTCACTCACATTCTGGCGCATGAGATGACCCACGGCATTGGGCCGCATCAGATTCAGGTTGGCGGGCGCGCCACTACGCCCAGGCAGGAATTGAAGGAACTCTACAGCGCCATTGAAGAAGCCAAGGCCGACGTCACGGGCCTCTTCATGCTGCAGTATATGTTCGACAAGAAACTGCTGCCTGCCTCGGAGAATAAGCTGTACATCAGCTTTCTTGCGTCTTCTTTCCGGACGCTCCGGTTTGGGCTCAATGAAGCGCACGGGAAGGGAATGGCGCTTCAGTTCAACTATCTGCTGGACAAGGGAGGATTCGTTGCCGGTCATGATGGCACTTTCCACGTGGACTTCACGAAGATCAAAGGCGCCGTGCGCGATCTGGTACACGATCTATTAATAATCGAGGCCACCGGAAACTATTCCGGCGCAAAGAAAATGCTGACCGGACTCGGGAAGCTTCGTCCGGAAGTGCAAGCAGCCATCGGCAAGCTGAAGGACATTCCGGTCGATATCGATCCGGTGAATGTCACGGCGGATAAGATCGTACCGGTGCGCTAACGGCCGAACACGAACCGCGCCCGGCGCGGATCGGCGCCGCCTTCCAGGACACCGTTCGCGGAGAGAATCACCGTTGGCGCGGATGAGTTGCTCCAATCGCCCGTAAGCGAGACCCGGTGACCGAGTGCGGTCAGCCTGGCGGCCGTCTCTCGCGGGATGCGGCCTTCCAGGTTAAGGCGGCCGGGGGTGAATTGATGGTCGGCGAAGGACGCGTAGAAGTGCTCGGTCTGAAAGCGCGGGGCCTCCACTGCTTCCTGGGGCGACATATTGAACACCAGAATATTTAACAGGACCTGGATCAATGCCTGGTCCTGATTGTCGCCGCCGGGCGTTGACATAACCAGGAACGGCTTGCCGTCCTTAGTCACAATGGTCGGGCTGAGTGTTACGCGAGGCCGCTTGCCCGGAGCAAGCTGGTTCGGGTGACCCGGCGTCATTACAAAAGACTGCAGCCGTGAGGTGAACGGAATCCCTGTATCACCGGCGATTACGGATGGCAGCCACGCACCGCTCGGGGTCGCCGAAAACATGTTGCCATTGCGATCCATCACGTTGACACACGTGGTGTCATTGACAATGGCGCTGCTGTCCGTAGTCTCCTGTTTCGGTAAAGGCTGTCCCATTGTGCCGGGGCGGTGTTCCATGGATGCGTGTTGCGGATCGATCAGTTTGCGGCGCTCTGTTGCGTAATCGCGGGACAGCAGGGTCTCTTCTGGAATCTTGCTGAATTTCGGATCGCCGTAGTAACGGTCTCGATCCGCGAAGGCCAGTTTGGCAGTCTCGACCACGGTATGCAGATATTCGGCGGAATTGTGGCCCATCGCCTTCAAGTCGATGCCTTCCAGAATGTTCAGCATTTCCAGCATCACGGGGCCTTGTGTCCAGAATCCGGGCTTGTACACTTCAAAACCGTGGAAGGTAGCCGTCTTCGGGCCGTCAATATCGGCGTGGAAGTTTTTCAAGTCATCGTAGGCGATCAGGCCGCCATTGGCTTCTGAAAATGCGGCCACGCGTTTGGCGATGCTGCCTTTATAGAATAGGTCACGGACCGCCTGTAGCTTCTTCGCCCGATTTCCGCGCGTCTTCTTCTCCGCGGTTGCGAGTTCCCGTAGCGTCTTGGCCAGAGCGGGCATACGGACAATTTCACCGCGCACCGGAGCCGTTCCATTCGGATAGAAGAAAGCTTTCGATGCAGGCCAGAGTTCGAGAATCGGTTGATAGCCGCGCAGCATGCCGGCGAACTCCTCCGCGATGGGGAAGCCCCCGGCGTATTCGATTGCGGGCGCGGCCACTTGCGCGAAGGTCATGGTTCCGTATTTCTGTAACGCGACAATCAGGCCGTCGAACACACCGGGCAAGATCGCCGACCGGATTCCCTGCGAGGGGATGGGCGGCATGCGGCCGGGCTGTTCCCACGGCTCCATTTCACGGTGCGAGTAGAACTCAACCGTCGCCTTTGCGGGCGCCGTCCCCACGCCGCTGATCGCAATCACCGGCTTGCCAGCCATCTTAATGAGCAGCGGCATCTCACCGCCCAGTCCGAAGCGAGACTGCTCAGTGACGGCGGCGGTCAGCACGGTTGCGACGCCCGCATCCACCGCATTCCCGCCGGCGGTCACGATCCGGTATCCGGCTTCGACCTCCAGGTTATTGGCTGCTGCCACCATCTCGCGCGTGCCGCGGACCGGCGGAAACATGGTGGTTGGCCCAGCGTGTTGGGCCAGCAGGGGCATGGAGGCGAGAGCTATCAGAAGTGTGAGGGGTTTCATCGGCGTATCCTTGCATTTTCCAACATTCTTCGATACTTGCGCAGAAGCTCATACATTACTACACCGCCGGCGGTAGCGACGTTGAGCGAATGTTTCATGCCGAGCATGGGAATTCGCACGTGAGCATCGCATAGCGCACCGAGCTCCGCCGAGACGCCATCCACCTCATTACCGAACACAACGCAGACGGGAAACCGCGGCGTCCAGTCAAAGAGATCCACCGCATGCGCTGTGGTCTCGATAGTGGCCAACTGATAGCCCCGGCTTTGTAATTCGTCGGCAATGAGCAAAGCATCCTTGCCGTATTCCCACGGGACCGTCTCTTCTGATCCCAGCGCTGTCTTCCCGATTCCCTTGTGCGGAGGCTTCCCAGTGATGCCGGCCAGCACCAACTTTTCAACTGCCGCCGCGTCCGCCGTGCGAAAGAACGAACCCACGTTATACAGGCTGCGGATGTTCTCCAGCAGAATGGTAACCGGAAGTTGTGCGATGGAGTCGTAGGCGGCGGAACCAGCGGTGATCTGGAATGGGGTTCGCTCGTTGGACATTAAGGCGCAAAGGCCGCTTCCGGCGGCTTCAAAGGAAAGAGTAACCCGGCGGGCTCGGGCGGCGGAAGCGAGTCCGTTTTGCGCGGGTCCAATAAACGAAACGCAAAGGCCGCTTCCGGCGGCATCAAACGAAAGAGCTTCAACAGTCTTGTGGGTCCATGCTGCGTAACCCTTCGTTCGTGAGCGATAAAATTTTGCAGTTGTGCCGGACCTTGAGCCCTCCCCGGCGCCTGTTTCTCCCAGATGATACAGATGTTTACGATTTCGCACGAGCGGACCACGATGCTCAACGCTGTTCCTGGGTTGACAAAGGTCACATTGACCGGAATCAATGCGGAACGCCATCCGCGCGCCGAGCATCGCATGGCTTATTCAGTTACGGCCCGTAATGAGGTACACGCCTTATGGTGCGCCAGATGTGCCGCTCGGTTTGCCCGAATGCTGCTATTGAATGCCGCTTCACGCTGCCAGCTTTGTTCGCCGGAAGCGGACTTTTACTTCAATCCGAGCTCCCAAGCGGTTGAGAATAGACATTAGCCTGTCAACCGTAAACCGCCCCAGGCCGGCGTTGCGGATGCGCGAGAAGTCAGCCGCAGCAATGCCGGTGCGGTCACGCGCCGCACGGACGGTCAGCCGTTCCCGGTCCAGCGTCTTGATGATTTCCGCAGCCAGCAGGGCCTTGAATTGTTCAGCATCGGCGTTGTCGTGCCCAAGATCGCGGAACACGTTGCCGCTGCCACGGACAACTTCCAGTTTTTCCTTCATCGCAACATCTCCTTCAGCCGTTTCAGCCGTTCCTTAATAAGGTCAATTTCCCGTTGTGGGGTCCTGATGCCCTGCGTAGTTTCCCGGAAGGCATCGCCCTTGAACACCAGTGCGATCTCGAAGACGCCGGAGCCGAGGCCCTGCATCGGCTTTGCGATATCGGCCTTGCCGCCGTCGGCGGCGATGGTGAGCGCCGTCAGACATATCGTCCTTGCCCCTTCCGGAAACGCCTCGAATTCCTTGAGCGCTGTCTTCACCCATAAGACAGGCCGGGTTTTTCGCGTCATACCGGATTAAGCGCCTCTGTAGCAATGTTGTCATCGTTGACAACAGACTGTCAAATGCCCCTGCCCCGATGGGTTAGCGGACACCGCCGGTGAGACTACCCTGCACTGAATGCCTTCATATCCCGAGCCCGGTGTACCAATGTATCGCGGGAACCAGCGGACTTAGCCGGCGGAAGCGAATCCGTTTTGCGAGGGTTCCTTAGAAATCGATGGAGCCCAGAAGCTCGGAAGGCTTTTTTTCAAAGGCGGCGCACAGGGCGAGCAAACTCTCCATGCTGGGTAGATTGGCGCCACGCTCGATGGAACTGATCTGCGAAACGCTAAGCTTTGTCATTGCGGCCAGATCCTTTAACGACCAGTCGCGCTCTACCCGAAGGATTTTGATTCGATGCCCTAGCCGTTCGCGCAAGAAATCGTGCGGCGTACGGCCAAGACCGAAGGTGTCTATCGCATTCTTTAGCGTTTGCCGGAGTTGAGCGAGCGAAAACGGCTTCGCCAGGTAATCGAAGACCTTTAGCCTGAATGTTGCACGCATGTCTTCGAGCGAGGGGTAACCAGTCACAATGATCACGCACAGGTTGGGCCAACGAGTTATGAGCTGTTCCAAAACCTTGTCACCCCTGGATTCACCCATTTTCATATCCAGGAGTACGATGTCCGGCACCCGCTGCTCGGCCTCGGTAAACAAGTAGTCAGGCTGGGCGAAGGTCCGGACGGTGAACCCGCCTTCATCCCGAAGAAAGTCGTCGATGTAGTTGCGGAAATCGAGATCGTCATCGAGAACCGCAATGTCGACAGTCTTGGCAGTGTTCATCCAGCGCTCCTCAATGTTACTTCGAGACGCGCTCCACCTCCAGGGCGGTTACTGGCGGTGATAGTTCCTCCGTGCTGCTGAACAATTCCTTCTGCCACGGTTAATCCTAACCCGGTCCCCTGGGCGTCGAGACGCGTTGAGACAAACGCCTCGAAGATATCGGGTAAAACACCTGCCGGAATGCCTGGACCGTCGTCATCCACGGCAATCGTAATCCATTGCTTGCCTTCGCGCGGGAACCGGCGCGAGTTTACGCAGATGGTCCCACCGGACTCGACGGCGTTAAGTGCATTCCTTAGCAGATTGACGAACACCTGCATCAGCCGGTCGGGATTGCCGATAACAATATCGTATTCCACGGTTTCATTTACAAAGTGAATGCCCGATGCCTTCTCGTCAATCGCCACCAGACTCCAGGCTTCCTGAAGTAATGGACGAACTTGGACGCTTACCACTTCCTGGTTCCGGACCCGCGCGAAATCGACGAGTCCTTCACTAATCTTCTGCAGCCGTTGGGTGACCCGCAGCATTCGGGCCAGCCGCTCCTGCGCATGGCATTCTGGCACCGTCTCAATCAACTTCTCAATGGATCCCCTGAGCACGGCGAGCGGGGTGTTTAGCTCATGGGCCACGCTGGCGCTTAGCAGACCGAGGCTCGCCAGACGATCTTGCGCTTCCAGCCTCGCAATTGCCTCGGCCAAATCGTCTTCCTGCGTACGAAGTTCGGCGATCGATGCGTTCCGCGACCGCATGATCTGTCCAATCTCATCTCCAGGGATCAATTGCTCATTGATGATCTCGCGCTCCCGGTCGCCCCTCTGGGTAGCCCTATCGGCATCGAGCATTAACCTTAATGGTTGATAGACATACCGGGGCATGATGATCTGCTCCAAAAGCACGACGGCCAACAGGTAGACGATGCCTAGAACAACGAAAAGAGAGAATTTTGCCCGTTCCAGCACTGTGTCATAGGCGAGGTTCGGCAGAGTGATGCGCCGGAACAGACCAGACCTGGGATCTCTCTTATATAGGTAGTCGGATTGAGCGCTGTTCTGCCAGACCTCCCCCGGATGATCCTCCAACCATTGTTGAATCTCAAGTGGTACTTGTAATGTTGCCGCTGAACCTTCTCGATAATCGTACCCTTCCATCTTGGGGAGATTCTGCAGCGGCCTGTCTCCTGAGAAGATTTCAGTGATCAGGCTGACCTCGATGGTTTTGGCCCGCGCCACCCGGCGTTCAAACGGCGGCAACAGGGTGAAATACACCGAACAGGTCAGTACAAGGAAGAACAGGTTATGCAGCAGAATCAGTTTCGGACGGACCTTCAGGTCTCCAAACCGCTTCCATAATCCACTGGCTGGACGCATTGGCTGCCGGGCTGAACTACGGTCAAACAAGAAATTTTGCTCCTATTGCGTAAAATATCCGGTTATGATAGAAATGTGGTTGCCCACTGCGAATATGTCTGAACACGTAACCGAAGGATAGAATGGCGCTCATCTTCCCAAAATCCATTGATAAGTATGTCAAGATTGGCGGCGCTGTGGTCACCCTGCTAAGCCTTGGCGGGATTGGCGCTTTTGCCTATCTTTCGCAACCGCAGGTGATGGATACGGGCTACTCTCCGCAGCAACCTGTTCCGTACAGCCACAAATTGCACGCGGGCAATCTGGGAATGGACTGCTACTACTGCCATAATACCGTCTACAAAGCCGCGTATTCCGCCATTCCCCCTACGGAAACCTGCATGAACTGCCATGTGCGGGTGAAACCGCAAAGCGAACGGCTTTTGAAGGTGCGTGAGAGCTATGCAAGCGGCGAATCCATTCCATGGGTGAAGGTTCACAAATTACCAGATTACGTGTACTTCAATCATTCGGCGCATATCAGCGCCGGCGTCAGTTGCGTCAGTTGTCACGGGCGGATCGATCAGATGGCGGAAGTGAAGCAGGTGATGCCGCTGAATATGGGCTGGTGTCTCGATTGTCATCGTAACCCAGCGCCGAATTTGCGGTCGCCCGAGCTTGTTACGACGTTGAGTTGGAAACCGGATCGCGACCCGGCTGAGATCGGACGGGAGATCATCGCCGCAAAACACATCAGTCCGCCGCAGAATTGCTCCGGCTGTCACAGGTAACTCACAGATGATCCAGATACACACCAAGCAGACGGGTAAGAAATACTGGCGAAGTCTCGACCAGTTGTCGCAGACGGCGGGTTTCAAGGACTGGCTGCATCGGGAATTTCCGGCGAATGCTTCGGAGATGCTGGATGGCTCCTCGCGCCGCACCCTGTTGAAGCTGATGGCGGCTTCACTGGGACTTGCGGGATTGACGGCGTGCCGCCGGCCGGTTGAGAAGGTTCTGCCGAATGTGCGTGGCGTGGAAGATTACATCCCTGGCAAGCCTTTCTTCTACAGCACTGCCATGACATTGGGCGGCGCTGCGACTGGACTCCTGGTGGAAGTGAACGACGGGCGTCCGACTAAGATTGAGGGCAATCCGGAGCATCCGTTCAGTTTGGGAGCGGCCAACGGATATCAGCAGGCTTCGGTGCTGGGGCTGTACGATCCAGACCGCGCCCGCAGCCCGCGCAAAGACGGACAGGAAGTCGACTGGAAGGCGTTTGACGAGTTTGCCAAGGAACAGTTCAGCGCGGCAAAGTTGGGTCAAGGCGATGGGCTTCGCTTTCTAAGCGACCGGATCGGTTCTCCGTCGTTGCTGGCGGTGAAAACAAACGCACTGGCGAAGTATCCGAAGGCCAAGTGGGTGGAATACAACGCGCTTTCGCACGATGAATCCGGCGCTGGCGCGCAATTGGCGTTTGGGCAGCCGGTGATCACGCGGATTAAATTCGATAAGCCCGATGTTATCGTTTCACTCGACGATGATTTTCTCGGTCTCGATACTCCGACGGTTCTGCCGATGAAGGAATTCTCGCGCCGCCGCCGTGTTTCTTCGGCAAAAGACGAGATGAACCGGCTGTACGTGATCGAAAGCCAGTACTCAGTGACTGGCGCGATGGCGGATCACCGGCTTCGGATGCGGTCGTCTGAGATTCGGGGCTTTGTTGCGGACCTTGCGGCGGAGTTGAAGGTTGGCGGCAACGAACTGAAGGTGGTTGGCGGCAATCGCGGCGAGAAGCGCGCCAAGTGGATTGCGGCGCTTGCGAAAGACCTGAATGAGCACAAAGGCAAGAGCCTTGTGGTTGCAGGCCCCCGGCAGCCCGCGGCGGTTCACGCCATGGTGCATCTGCTCAATGATGCGCTTGGCAATGTGGGCCAGGCGGTCACGTATTGGGAGTCAAGTACGGATCAGTTTCATCCGCAGTTGGAGGCGTTGAAGGGACTGGCTGGCGAGATGTCGCGCGGTCAGGTTTCGACGTTGGTGATCCTGGGTGCGAATCCTGCTTACACGGCCCCAGCGGATCTGGATTTCGCGGCGAATCTGAAGAAGGTTGCGGCGTCCGTTTACCTTGGGCTGGATGTGGATGAGACCGCGGCCGCCTGCAAGTGGTCTTTGCCGGAAGCGCACTATTTAGAAAGCTGGGGCGATGCGGCGGCGCCGGATGGGACAGCGACCGTGCAGCAGCCGCTGATCCAGCCGCTTTACTTCGGCAGGACGGCTGCTGAGCTGGTTGCTCAACTGACGGGGTACAAAGACCAGCGTGCCTATGACATTGTCCGCAATTACTGGATCGCCAGGTTCGGTGGCAATGCCGCCGCGGACAAGACGTGGCGGAAGTCGCTGCACGACGGCGTGATTGCCGGCACCGCGCAGAGCGAGTTCAAGCCCACCATCGACGCAAAGAAAGTGAATGCGGCGATTCAGCCGCAGACCGGTGCAAGCGACGGCATGGAAATCGTGTTCGTGCAGAGCGCATCCGTTTACGACGGCCGCTTCGCGAACAACGGGTGGATGCAGGAAGCGCCGGACCCGATGACCAAGCTGACTTGGGACAATGCGGCGCTGGTTAGCCCGGCTACAGCCAAGAAATTGGGCTTGGTGCAAGGCGATGTGATCGCGATGGATCGCCGGGGGCGGGGAATTCAGGCTCCGGTCTTGATTCAACCCGGTCAGGCTGACAATTCGATTTCGATTGCGCTTGGTTATGGGCGTACGCAATGCGGCCGAGTGGGTAAGAACGTCGGCGTGAACGCTTATCCGGTTCGCACTACGGATGCATTTACGTTCGCGACAGACGCAAGCATCCGGAAGGTGGCCGGCGCCTATCCACTGGCTCAGACGCAGGATCATCACACGATGGAAGGCCGCCCGCTGGTGCGAGAGGCGAGCATGGAAGAGTTCCGGAAAGAGCCGAAGTTCGCGCAGGAGATGGTGGAGCATCCACCGCTGGTTGGGCTTTATCCCGATATCGACTACAGCAAGGGCTACCAGTGGGGCATGGCGATTGACTTGAACTCGTGCATCGGTTGCAACGCATGCATGGTGGCTTGCCAATCGGAAAACAATATCCCGATTGTCGGCAAAGATCAGGTAATCAAGGGCCGCGAGATGCACTGGATTCGCATGGACCGTTATTACAACGGCAGCGAAGAAGATCCCCAAGTGGTCTCGCAGCCCGTGACCTGCATGCAATGCGAGACCGCGCCGTGCGAAAACGTCTGCCCTGTGGCCGCGACTACGCACAGCCCGGAAGGCCTGAACGACATGGCTTACAACCGGTGCGTGGGAACGCGGTACTGCTCAAATAATTGCCCGTACAAGGTTCGCCGCTTCAACTTCCTGGCCTGGAATTACGGGACCGAGGAGGTGCAGAAGATGCACTATAACCCGAACGTGACTGTCCGGATGCGCGGCGTCATGGAAAAGTGTACTTACTGCGTGCAGCGCATCCAGGGGAAGAAGATTCTGGCCAAGACCGAAGGCCGCCGCCCAATCAGAGACGGTGAGATTCAGACGGCCTGCCAGCAGACCTGCCCGGCCGACGCGATCGTGTTCGGAAACATCAACGACGCGGAAAGCCGGGTTTCGAAACTGAAACAGCAGACCAGGAATTACAGCATGCTTGAAGAGCTGAACACCAAGCCGCGCACCACGTATCTTGCGAAGCTGCGCAACCCGAATGAAGAGCTGGAGACGCACCATGGCTGATCTCGCCGTTCGTCAAGATCCACATGTAAAGGCCCGGCTGGTTGAGGGAAATCCCAGCCTTAGCCAGGTGACCGAAACCGTCAGCAAGATCGTCGAATCGCGGACGCAATACTCCTGGTACATCGCCATCAGCATTACGGCTTCCATCACTGGAATGCTCGGATTGATGCTGGCATATTTGGTGTCGCACGGCATCGGCGTGTGGGGCAACAATCAACCCATCGGATGGGCATGGGACATTACGAACTTCGTGTTCTGGATCGGTATCGGGCACGCAGGTACGTTGATCTCGGCCATTCTGTTTCTTTTCCGGCAAAAGTGGAGAACGTCGATCAACCGGTTTGCGGAAGCAATGACATTGTTCGCGGTGGCTTGCGCCGGTATTTTTCCGCTGTTCCATACGGGCCGCCCGTGGCGTGCTTATTGGTTGTTTCCAATTCCGAATACCGACCTTTACATGTGGCCGAACTTCCGAAGTCCTCTGGTTTGGGACGTGTTCGCGGTCAGTACCTACGCGACGGTTTCGGCGCTGTTCTGGTACGTCGGTCTGGTGCCCGATCTGGCGACGTTGCGCGATCGTGCGAAGAATGTGAGCAAGTATGTTTACGGTGCGCTGAGTCTTGGCTGGCGCGGATCGGCGCGGCACTGGCGTCATTATGAAGCGGCCTACCTGATTTTGGCCGGACTTTCAACGCCTCTGGTGCTCTCCGTCCATACCATCGTTAGTTTTGACTTTGCGGCTTCGATTATTCCTGGCTGGCACACGACGATCTTCCCGCCGTACTTCGTCGCGGGCGCTATTTTCTCTGGTTTTGCGATGGTGGTCACGCTGATGGTGATCGCGCGCTGGGTCTTCAATGTAGAACACCTGGTGACCATGAAGCACCTGGAGAACATGAACAAGATCATACTCGCCACTGGAACGGTGGTGGGGTATGCATACGCGACAGAATTCTTCATTGCATGGTACAGCGGCAATCCATATGAACGGTTTGTGTTCATCAACCGGGCGTTTGGTCCTTACTGGTGGGCTTACTGGACCATGATCTCCTGCAACGTGCTTTCGCCGCAGTTCTTCTGGTTCAAGAAATTGCGAACCAGCATCCCGTTCATGTTCTTCATCTCCATCATTGTGAATATCGGAATGTGGTTTGAGCGGTTCGTGATTATCGCGACCTCTCTGCATCGGGACTTCCTGCCATCGTCGTGGGGATACTTCCGGCCGACGATTGTCGACATCCTGACGTTCACCGGGACGTTTGGTCTGTTCCTTACTCTATTCCTGCTGTTCGTCCGATTCCTGCCTATGATTGCAGTCTCGGAAGTGAAGGGCATGATCTCGAATGAAGCGATGCATCATGCAACAGCACATGAGCCCGAGGTGGTGAACAACTAATGCATACGGATACGGCTACAATGCACGGCCAGTCAATCTATGGTGTGGTGGCCGAATTTGACCGCCCGGAAAAACTGATTTCGGCAGGCCGCAAAGTGCATCACGAGTATGGATATACCAAACTGGATGCGCTTTCGCCCTTTCCGCTGCACGGCATCGACGACGCGATCGGCATTCCGCGATCGATGTTGGGGTACATCGTTTTCGTGGTGGGGTCCGTGGGGCTTCTGGGTGCGATGGGGCTTATTTATTACGCCGGCGCCATTTCCTACAAGTTGGTGGTTGGCGGAAAGCCGCTGTTTGCTTTTGAACCGTCTATTCCGATCATGTTCGAATGCACGGTGCTGCTTGGTGCATTCGCGGCGGTATTTGGCATGTTCGCGCTGAACAAACTGCCGCAGTTTTATCATCCGACGATGAACTACGCCGGATTTCCGGGCGTCACCAACGACCGCTTTCTGCTGGTGATTGAGGCATGCGATCCGAAATTTGACATTGTGGATACCCAACGGCTGCTCGAATCTCTGGGCGCCAAGAAAACAGAAGTGGTTGAGGCGTAGAGCATGAATTGTTGGAAAACATCATTGCTGGCGTTAGCGGCGATCGCCCTTACAGGCTGTACGCAGCAGACCACGCGCAATACGCCGATAGAAGTTTGGCCTGACATGGACCGGCAGGATAAGTCGAAACCACAGTCGGAGAGTCATTTCTTCGGGGACCACCGATCCACGCGGATGCCAGTGCCCGGTACGGTGGCGAGAGGGTTTTTGAAGGAAGACGACGCCTACTTTACGGGCGTGGTGGAAAGCAAGTACATCGGACGCAATCCGGAGACGATCAACCCCGAACTTCTGAAGCTAGGCCAGGCGAAGTTTAACACCTATTGCTCGCCATGCCACGACCGCACCGGGCATGGACAGGGAATTGTCGCTCAGAAGGCAGTAACCTGGCAACCCACTAATCTGCACGAAGATCGCGTAAAAACCATGGTGGATGGGGAGATTTTCAGCATCGTTTCGCAAGGCAGGCGTTCCATGCCGGCTTATCGATTCCAGGTCACTGAGAAGGATCGTTGGGCCATTGTGGCCTATTTGCGAGCACTGCAGAGGACAACGAATGGAACGGTGGCGGATGTACCGCAAGAGCTCAGGGCGGACCTGAGGTAAATCATGATACTAGCTGAACACGTACACCCGAAGCACAAGACCGATTCCTACTACATCGATAGCGGTCTGTGGACACGAGGACGCAACGGCATCGTTTTCATCGCGCTGATCTCCTGGATCGTCAGCGTCGCCGGTTTCATCTCGAATCCGGACCGCTTCTTTGAATCCTATTT
This sequence comes from Bryobacterales bacterium, assembly GCA_038200305.1. Lineage (GTDB taxonomy): Bacteria > Acidobacteriota > Terriglobia > Bryobacterales > Bryobacteraceae > JANXXV01. The sequence goes on along the minus strand of JBBPYD010000148.1, from coordinate 31,081 downwards.
GATGGGCTTTCTGTTTTGCGTCACCATCCCTCTGGGCGCCATGTTTTTCGTGATGATTCAGTACCTGACCGGGTCCGCGTGGAGCGTGCCAATGCGGCGCCTTGCGGAGAATTTGATGGTGACGATTCCCATCGGCGCTCTGCTTTTCATCCCGGTTTTATTTGGCTTGAACCATCTTTACGAGTGGACCAAGCCGGTGGCGCATGACCCGGTACTGCAAGGGAAGGCAGGATATTTGAACCCGCAATGGTTCATCATCCGGGCGGCGATTTTCTTCTTTCTCTGGACACTTTGGACCAGCCGGATTTATTCGCACTCCACGCGTCAGGACAAGACGGGGTCCATTGAGAGAATGCACAGCATCTCCCGCTGGTGCGCCCCCGGACTGCTGATGTTGATGTTGTCGGTAACGCTTGCCGCCTTCGACTGGAGCATGTCTCTCGATCCCCACTGGTATTCGACCATCTTCGGACTGTATGTTTTCTCAGGCGGTGGATTGGCTTTCATTGCAGTCTGGATTCTGATCTGCATGGCGTTGCGCAGCAAGGGAGTGCTAAGGAACACAATCAACGTGGAGCACTATCACGATCTGGGCAAATGGCTGTTTGCAATGGTCATTTTCTGGGCGTACATCGCGTTTTCGCAATACCTGCTGATCTGGTATGGCAATCTTCCGGAAGAGACCATCTGGTTCCGGCATCGATTTGAAGGGACCTGGGCATTGTGGAGCTGGTTGTTGCTGATCGGTCACTTCATTTTCCCGTTCCTGGTATTGGTGGTCCGGGCCAGCAAGCGGAACTTTAAGGTGCTTACGGGCATGGCGATCTGGATCGTGTTCGCACATTTTGTGGATATCTACTGGCAAGTGATGCCAACCTTCCATCATTCGGAAGGGGTAACGTTTCACTGGTTGGACATCACCTGCATTGTGGCGATTGGCAGTATTTTTGCCCTTGCGTTCTGGTTTAAGGTGAAGCGCCATGCGCTGCTGCCCATCGGCGATCCGCGGTTTGAGCAAGGGTTGGAATTTGAAAATGCATAAGCGATTGGAAGGACTGGGAATCCGCTAAGTAGATGGAACACGCCGAACACAGAGAAGAATTCGACGATATTTCAGAGCATCCGCATGGATTTGACACCTCCGAGCCGAAAGGTGCATTCATTGCGCTCTTTGGGATATCTGTCGTGATTACGTTAGTTGCGACGATCCTTGGAATTCAGTTTTATTACGATCGGGTGAACGAAGAGCAGGTCTATAACCAGGTCCTGGCGCCGGAGAGCGATCAGTTGAGGAACCTTCGCGCCAAGGAGGATTCCCAGCTTTACTCCTACCAGTACATCGACCGTGAACGGGGAACGGTACGTCTTTCGATTGACCGGGCAATGGATCTGTTGGCGAAAGAGGCGGCGGAGAATCGTCTTCCGTATCCAACCACCCCGACTCCGGTGAAAACAGCGGAGCAGTTGGCCGCGGGGGGCGCTACCGCGCCCGCGGTTCCAGGCGCGAACCCTCAGGGAGCTACTACAACGAATGCAACACCTCCACCACCAGCTAAGTAAAGTTCTGGGGCTAGGGCTGCTCGCCGTGCTGGCCCTGTCAGCGGAACCCAGCTTGCCGCCGCAACTGGAGGGCGTCGATATCCAGGAGAAGCTTGGTCAACGGGTGGACCTGGATCTCACCTTTACCAATGAAAAAGGTTATCAGGTTCCATTGCGCAGCTTCTTCCACAAGGACAAGCCGGTTCTGTTGAATCTGGTGTATTACGCCTGTCCCATGCTGTGCAATCTGGTGCTCAATGGCCAAGTGTCTGTGCTGCGGGAAATTCCGTGGACGCCGGGTGAGGAATTCGATATCGTCACCATCAGCATCGATCCGACGGAGATGTTCAATCTGGCGGTGCATAAGAAGCAAATGTACCTGGAGAGCTACGGGAAGCCTGCCGCGGGTTGGCATTTCCTGACGGATTACAACGGAAATGTGAAAAAACTTGCGGAACAGGTGGGGTTTCACTATCGCTATGACGAGAAGCAACAGCAGTATGCGCATGCCGCCAGCATCCTGTTCCTGACGCCGGAAGGCAAGGTATCCCGCTATCTTTACGGTGTCCATTTCCGGACACGCGATGTGCGTTTGGCTCTTACCGAAGCGTCCGAAGGCAAAATGGGGATCACCGTCGAAAAATTTCTGTTGCTCTGTTTCCATTACGACCCGGCATCCCGTTCTTATGTTCCTTTTGCCCGTAATTTCATGCGTGGCGGGGGCGTGCTGATTGTCCTTATTCTTGGCACAATTCTTTTTCGTCTTTGGCGTGGCGAGCGTTCGATCCACGCTCCAGACCATCTGGTGACCGCAAAATGAACTGGTTCCGTACCTTAACTCTACCTCTTGAGGCTTCGACGCTCGCGCGTGACATTGACGATCTATATATCTTCATCGTGTGGATCAGCCTCTTCTTTTTTGTGCTGATCGCCGGGCTGCTCGCATTCTTCATCACGCGCTACCGCCGCAAGGGGCCGAACGATCAGACGCCGCACATCACGCATAACATGAAACTGGAGATCACGTGGACCGTGTTGCCGTTATTAATCTGCCTGGTGGTCTTCTTCTGGGGATTCAACGGCTATGTTCGAGCCAGTGTGGCTCCGGGCTCGGCGATGGAAATTCAAGTTACAGCCAAGAAATGGGTGTGGCAGTTTGAATATCCCGATGGGTCCCGGACCATCAATGAGATCCACGTCCCGATTGGAAAACCGGTTCGCCTGGTGATGACGTCGGAAGATGTGATCCACAGTTTCTTCGTCCCCAGCTTCCGGGTGAAACATGACGTGGTTCCAGGCCGGTATACGGAGGTCTGGTTCCAGCCCACGAAACTCGGAATACATCAGGTCTTCTGTACTGAGTACTGTGGCAAGGGACATTCCGACATGCTTGCTAAGGTCTATGTCGACGATGACGCGACTTATGAAAAATGGGTTCAGGAAGGCGACGAAACCATCAAGACAATGCCGCTGCCGCAGTTAGGCAAATTAGTGTACGAAGAGAAAGGCTGCTCAACCTGCCATACGATTGACGGGACGCCGAGCAAGGGTCCGACCTGGAAGAGCATTTATGGCCGGCCTGAAACCATGTCCGATAACCGGTCGATGATGGTGGACGAGAACTACATCCGTAGCTCGATGATGGATCCGCAAAAGGACATCGTGAAAGGGTTTGAAGGGATTATGCCGACGTTCCAGGGTCTTTTGCGCGAGCGGGAGATCAAGGGCGTTATCGAATTTATCAAGACCTTGAAGTAGGGCTGGTGTTTGAATAGAGGGTTAGGAAAATTATGGCAAACCAGTTAGCAACTCAGGTAACGCATCCGCCGCCATACGCCGACGTGAGCGTTAATTACTTGACTGAGCCGAAAGGATTGAAATCTTGGTTGACTACCGTTGACCACAAACGAATAGGGGTTATGTATCTGTGGGCGGTGCTGGGCGCGTTTCTGCTGGGCGGGATCTTCGCTCTGCTGCTTCGCATCGAATTGCTGACGCCGAAGCAGACCATTATGACGGCCGAGACTTATAACAAGGTCTTCACGCTACATGGCGCAATCATGGTGTTCCTGTTCATTATTCCATCCATTCCGGCGGCGCTGGGCAACTTCGTTTTGCCGCTGATGTTAGGAGCGAAAGACGTCGCCTTCCCGCGATTGAATCTCGCGAGTTTCTACATCTATGTCGTGGGTGCCGTGTTCGCCGTCACCGCCATGGTGACCGGCGGCCTCGACACCGGCTGGACGTTCTACACGCCATACAGCACGACTACCAATGGGCAGGTCAGCTTGATGGTACTCGGTGTATTCATCCTTGGCTTCTCATCCATCTTTACCGGCATTAACTTCATCGCTACCATTCATAAATTACGGGCGCCGGGCATGGGCTGGTTTCAGATGCCGCTATTTGCGTGGAGCATGTACGCCACTGCGCTGATACAGGTCCTGGCTACTCCCGTTCTGGGCATCACGCTGGTTCTCCTGCTGATGGAAAGAGCTTTCGGCATCGGAATTTTCGACCCGAAGATCGGCGGCGACCCGGTGCTCTTTCAACACTTCTTCTGGTTTTACTCCCATCCGGCGGTCTATATTATGATCGTGCCCGGCATGGCGATCATCTCGGAGGTGATCCCAACCTTTTCAAAAAAGACCATTTTTGGTTATAAAGCGATCGCGTTTTCCAGTATCGCTATCGCTCTGGTCGGTTTTCTGGTGTGGGGACATCATATGTTCGTCAGCGGCCAGTCGTCTCTCGCTAATGTGATTTTCTCGTTCCTCACGTTTGTGGTCGCGATCCCGTCCGGGGTGAAGGTGTTCAATTGGCTGGCTACCATGTACAGGGGATCGATTTCGCTGGACACGCCCATGCTTTACGCTATTTCCTTCCTCCTGCTATTTGCGATCGGCGGTTTGACCGGCATCTTTTTGGGTGCGCTCTCGGTGGACGTTCACCTTACAGACACTTACTTCGTGGTTGCCCATTTCCATTACGTGATGATGGGTGGAACGGTGATCGCGTTTCTCGCTGGCCTGCATTACTGGTGGCCCAAGATGTTTGGGCGCATGTATAACGAGAAACTCGCCCGCATCGCCTGCGGGTTCGTATTCGTCGGTTTCAACATGACATTCTTTACGCAGTTTCTCCTCGGCAGCCGCGGAATGCCGCGCCGGTATTACAACTATCTCGATCAGTTCCAGCCCTTACATGTATTCTCGACGTTTGGTTCCTGGGTGTTGGGTTTCGGGCTCTTTCTGACCGCCGGGTACCTTTTGGCATCGCTGCGTAAGCCATACGATGCACCGGCAAACCCATGGGGCGGCACCACCTTCGAATGGGAGACGCAATCGCCGCCGATTACGCACAACTTCGATTTTGATCCAGTTTTGAAGCACGCCCCGTACGATTACCGCCCGGCGAGGAAGGCATAGTTATGAGTGAGACGGCTACCGTCGTACACAGCGACCATTCGCACCAGCATCACGATTCGAATCTGCAGCACCACTTTACGACATATGAGCAGCAGTTGGACGCCAGCAAACTCGGGATGTGGCTCTTCCTTGCCACGGAAATTCTGCTGTTCGGTGGATTATTCGTCGGCTTCGGCCTGATGCAGGCTAAGTACCCGGAGGCGTTTGTCGCGGCGCACCATCATTTAGATAAGAACCTCGGGTTCCTCAACACGGTGGTGCTGCTGATCAGCAGCTTCACCATGGTGATGGCGGTTCATTCGGCGAAGACGAATCAACGTAGGAAGCTGATGGGCTACCTGTTAGTGACTTTGGCCTGCGCGGGAATCTTCCTCGGGGTCAAGTACGTTGAGTATGCACACAAGTTTCACGAAGGTTTATTGCCTGGCCGCTTTTACCACCATGTTGGCGACACCGTTCCGAACCAGTTCGTGTTCTTTAGCTTCTATTTCATGATGACCGGGCTGCATGGCATCCATATTTTGGGCGGGATGGCATCGATGGGCTGGTTGCTCATCCGGTCAAACCGTGGCGATTTCACCAGCACCTATTACACACCGGTGGATTTGGTGGGACTGTACTGGCATTTGGTCGATTTGATCTGGATCTATCTGTTCCCGCTGCTATATCTGATTAGCTGAGAAATCAATGAGCGATTCTATTCACAACCATTCCGCGGCTCATGCCGGTAATCACGACGCGAACGCGCCGAAGCTGTACGCGGCCGTGCTCGCGACGCTATTGATCCTGACGTTCATCACTGTCGCCGCTTCCAAGGTGCAATTCGGATCGGGCATGATCAATGTTGTGATCGCTCTGAGCATCGCGACCATCAAGGCATCTCTCGTCGCACTGTTCTTCATGCACTTGATTCACGACAAGCCGATGAACTCGATCATCTTGATCGCAGCGTTCGTTTTTCTGGGTATATTTCTGGGCTTCTCCTACACTGACCAGGCGAGCCGTGATCCGCTGCAGCCAGCAAATCTGAAAGTGAAGTCTGCTGTGCCCATAAGCGCGCCAGGTGCCGCGGCAGCTACTGCTGAACCGCATCATTGATTCGTGCCTCAATATAATAAGGGGATGTTTAACCGAAGGCTCCGGTGGAGTTTCGCCGGAACGTTGTTCTTAAGCACACCCATTTGGGCCCAGGACATCACCGGATCGGTGCAAGGGTCGGTTATAGATCCAACCGGCGCACGTATTTCAAAAGTACGTATTGAGCTGATCAACGAAGGCACGAAGGTCTTGTCCACGCGCGAAACCACCGATGCGGGAGATTATCAGTTCAACTTGGTTCCTCCAGGGCGCTACACCGTTTCAGCATCGGCGAGCGGCTTCAAGACCGCCGCTGCCACTGCCATCGAAGTAGCCGTGAACAAGACGACACGCGTGGACCTGACCATGCAACTCGGCTCCGTGTCGGAAACTGTCGAAATTTCCGCGTCGGCGGTTCGAGTCGATTCCGTCTCCGCGCAGGTTTCGACGAACGTGTCCGAGAAGATGGTAATCGATCTGCCCTCGGGGACGCGGAACGCGTTGTCGTACGCCGAAATGGCTCCTGGTGTGACGATTCAAAACGGCGCATCCCAGGTGATGAATATCACGGGGACGTCCGCGAACGTTAACGGCAATCGCCAGGCCCGCAATGTGTTTTACCTGGATGGCAGCGACAACACGGGACCCTTCCGCAATACGGCTATGCAGTTTCCGAATCCAGAGGCGGTGCAGGAAGTAAATGTCGCCACATCGAACGCGTCGGCCGAGTTCGGCAAACAGCCCGGCGGCGCATTCAACATCATCACGAAATCGGGAACAAATACGCTGCACGGCGCCGCTTTCGGCTATCTGCACAACGAAGATTTGAATGCGAATAGCTGGAGCCGCAACCTGAGTGGATCTCCTCGCGCTATCGACCGTCTTCGCCAGTGGGGTGGAACATTGGGCGGACCGGTTATCCATAACAAGACGTTCTTCTTTGCTTCGTACATGGACTATCACGATCAGGCGTCCGGTTTCCAGAACACGATCAAGTTTCCGACAGCGGCCATGGTGTCCGGCGATTTCTCCCAATTCAAGAGTCCGCTTTACGATCCCGATACACACCAGCCTCTGGCGGGCAACATTATTCCGAAACGATTGTTGGACCCTGTAGCGCAGAATCTGATGAAGGTGATTCCAACCGTGGGCAATTACGGCGACCGGTACGTTTGGAGTTATGTGGATCCGACCCAGAACCGCGAAGTGCTCGGGAAAATCGATCACGCGTTCAATCAGGCGCATTCGATTCAAGTGAGCTACTTCCACACCTGGGGTTATCAAAATCAGTCGAACACGACCGCCGGAGGAAACGTGCCCGCGTGGGGGCCGCAGATCAATGCGAGCCAACAGCATACTGGCATTGCGCGCCATACGTGGATTGTGAAACCGAACCTGCTGATTGAGAGCAAGTTCGCCATTGGACGATTGGATGCCGATCGCGGGCAGGCGAACGTCGGAAGAAATCTCGCCGACTTCGGCGCGAACTGGCCGGATGTGCAGGCAGGGGTACGGAAGTTTCTGCCTATCATCAAAATCGGCGACGGATTCTCAGCGGTGCAGGGCAATCTCAGCCGTTTCAACCAGTACAATTATCGCTTTGGCTCGACAGTCTCATGGAACAAGCTCCGCCACAATTTCAAGTTCGGCTATGAGATGCAAAAAGACGACGTTCTTCAGTACAACGATCAGGACAGCCTGACGCTGAACTTCGATGGACGCGCTTCTTCGACAGATCCTTCCGGAAAGCAGACTCAAAATGTCTTCGGTTACTCCGTGGCCGATTTCCTAATGGGAAGAACGGCGACGTTTTCAACCGTAGGTCTCCTCGACTACAACATTCATACCTGGTCCACGTTCTTCTTTGCGCAGGACGAATGGAAGATTACAAACCGGCTGACGTTAACACCGGGGCTCCGCTATGAGTTGTATCAAGCGCCGGCCGAGGAGAGGAACCGCGCCGATGCTTACATTCCCGGCTATCAATCCACGCTGTACCCGAAAGCTCCGGCCGGACTGGCGTTCGCCGGCGATCCCGGCATCCCGAACGGATTCGCGAAGAATGACAAGACGAATATCGCTCCCCGCTTAGGTGCCGCCTACGACCTGACGGGCAAGGGGACGACGGTTGTCCGCGCCGGCGCAGGGTATTACTTTTCCTACAATCCGCTGCAGGTGCGCTTATGGAGCGTGGAGGCTCCGCCATGGCGGCCGAACGCGAACGGTGGAGACACGACGAGTCTGGTGGATCTATGGGGGACCAGCCGCGCAGTCGTGTTCCCGAAACCGCCTACGCCATTTAGTTCGGATGTTTCAAACTACAATTATCCGCCGAAGCTGAACAACATCATCGGGTTTGACAAGAGCTTCCGCACGCCATATAGCATTCAGTGGAACGTGACGTTTGAAAAGCAGTTTAACCGCGTCTTTACGGCGTCGGCTGGTTACGTGGCAAACCGGGGCTTCCATATGCTGCAAATTCTGCCCGGGAATTTGCCGCTTCCGTCCCCTACCGGCACCCTCAATAACCTAGAAAGCCGCCGCCCTCTAGCGAACTACAGCAACGTAGGCATCATTTATCCGCGCGCGCGGAGTTGGTTCGATTCGCTGCAATTGACCGGCGACATCCGCGCGGCGAAAGGACTAACGGCGCGATTTACATACGTCTATGGCGCGTTCTATGACATCGTCGCGGAGGACCCCACAGGCAACAGCAACATTCAAACGGCGAATCCCGCGAACTGGGATGGCGAGCGGGCGCCCGATGGAAACCGGCATCAGTTCCGCGCGTTTTATGTTTATGACATTCCCGGAGTTCAGAACTCCGGACGAGCGTTGCAGCTTGCTACGAACGGCTGGCAGCTTTCAGGTACGGCCACGATTACCAGCGGCGACTTCCTGAATGTGACGTTGGGGAGCGACTGGAATTACGACTCGGTAGCGGGCGACCGCCCCGATCTGAAGGGTTCCATCGCCTACACGGGCGGTTCGCGCGATCAGCAGATGAACCGCTATTTCGACACGAGCGTGTTTGCCCAGCCGGCGACACATACTGTCTTCGGGAATCTGGCTCGCAACTCGCTGCTTGGCCCCACGACTTGGGGTACGAACCTTGCCCTGCTCAAAAGGGTGAAGCTGGGTGAGCGGTTCAACATGCAACTGCGTGGCGAAGCGTACAACTTTCTAAACCATAACAACCTTGGGAACCCGAACGTGACGATGAGTTCCAGCGACTTCGGCAAGATTCTGACTCGATCCGGAAACCGCATCATTCAGGTGGGCGTGCGTGTGGTGTTTTGAGGTGGAAATCTCATTTCAGCCAATCCAGATTAGACAATACATTGAAAGATGTGAACGCGCCGCCTGGATTGAACCGTAGACCGACAACCCCAACACCAAACCCAGTCGCTGTGATTTCGAGCGTCCCGCGGCGGCCTGCGGTTATTGGGAACATGTCAGGCAGCGTGCCCGCCGTATGGGCGAACTTGCCGAGTGTAAGCTTTTGATTATCAAGCACCGTGGGGTTTTCACCACGGATGGTAAAGTTCGCTGTAATTGGCGTTATATCGGGGTTTGCAAGAGCAAGGGCCGTCACATAGCTATTGGTGTTGTCGTACAGCAAGATGAAGTGATTCTCAAATTCGTTGACGACAGGCACGACGGCTTCGAAGTCGGGACTCCCGCTGACCAGATAGGCCCAGCCTACTTGCAAGGAGGGCGCAGTGCCGGCTGTGTTAAACGATAAGCTGGCATAACGGTCGAGTGTCACATCAGCGGCCCGCGCCGTACCCACTCCATTAATGGTCACCGTCATGTCGGTTCCAGTTTCAGTGAAGAAATATACGGTTGTTTTCACCCGTTTGGTATCCAGGTTAGTCAGAGTAATCGTGGTAGACCATCCACTGCCATCCACAAATTGCGGCACCACGTCGTCTCCCGGAAACACTATGACATGTTTCTGTTTGCTCTTGAGGTTGCTTCCTCTCCTTTCAAGCTCCATCTGATTCAGGTTTTCATTGCTTCCTTCAGGCAGCGGCGTTATCTGTTGCGCAAATGAACCGCTTGAGACCAGTAGCAAGAGCAATAGGCGTGTTCGCAGTATTTGATTTTTTTTCCGATCTTGATTGGGCACAGCCAACTCTAGGCGGTTTCATAAACAACACAATAGTACTTTCGTCCCCTGTACGGCGCTGCTGAGACGCCGCCGTGTAGCCGAAAAGTCCTCATAGCCGGCTGGAGACAACCTCAAAAGTTGGCCTCACCAACTCCTTTCATTGGCCTCGCCAACTCCTTTCGCCCGACCTATCAGACAGTCCAGAGGCTGGGTCCGGCCGTATCAGCGAAGTACGGTGGATTGCCGCTACCGGACCTGTTTCGGAGGAAACAGAGTCTCCATCATCCACGAACTTCCATCTGCTCAGCCGGTGGCGCCCCACGTTTGCCGTTCGCGCCTACGGGCCGCCACTCCTGGTCTTTGTACTGCAACTGGTACAGCTTCCAGTAGATGCCCCGCATCGCCAACAACTGCTGGTGCGTGCCGGTCTCGCGGAGCCGTCCTTTGTGCATTACAAAGATGCGGTCCGCACGCTGAATGGTTGAGAGCCGGTGAGCGATGATGATGGACGTGCGGCCTTGCACCAGCCGCCCGAGCGCCTCTCGAACACGAATCTCCGTGTCTGTATCCACGCTGGATGTCGCCTCATCCAGAATCAAGATGCGGGGATCGTGAGCTAAAGCACGCGCGAAGCTGACCAACTGTTTCTGTCCGGTAGAAAGACCATTGCCTCTTTCCCGCACCGGCTCATCATAAGCGTTGGGCAAACGATCGATGAAATCTTTCAAGTTGACCTTCTCTGCCGCCAGCTCCAATGCCTCGTCTGTGATGCCGGTCGTGCCAAGCCGGATATTATCGGCGATGGTGCCGGAAAACAGATATGGGTCCTGCAAAACGACCCCAAACTGGCGCCGCAATTCGAGCAGATCGAAATCCCGCACATTCACTCCGCCGATGCGAATGGCTCCCTTCTGCACATCATAGAACCGGAGCAGCAGGTTGGTGATGGTGGTTTTACCCGCCCCGGTGTGCCCTACCACGGCGATGGTCTCGCCGGGTGAAATGCTGAAACTGACATCTTGCAGCACCCAATCTTCGTCTGCGTATGCGAACCATACACGATCGAATTCGATGGAAGCCGGAAGGTTGGAGTCCGGTTTGGCACGCGCCGGCGAAACGACAGTGGGCTTGGTGTCCAGCAGCTTGAATATCCGCTCAGAAGCCGCCATGGCGCCTTGCAGAATATTGTACTTCTCACTCAAATCCTGAATCGGGCGGAAGAAGCGCGTTCCAAACTGCAGGAAGGCAACCAGCGTTCCCAGAGAGAGCGCGCCGGCCCGGATACGTAAGCCGCCGTAGGCAAGCAAAAGCGCGAGCGCGAGCATACTTAGGAATTCCACTACCGGGTAGAACCAGCCATAAGCGAAAATGGAATCTTTGAACGCATCCATATGATCGCGGTTGATTTGGCTGAACTCTTTCATGCTCTTGGCTTCGCGATTGAAGAGTTGCAACACGGAGATGCCGTTCACGTGCTCCTGTAGATAGGCGTTAATCCTCGCGATCGCCACCCGGATGCGGCGGTAGCTGCTAGACACCGAACGCCGGAACAGCGCGGTCACCAGCACTACCAGCGGCAACACTGCCAACAGAAGGCCTGTCATCCCCGGGCTCATGCGGAACATCACCGCAATCACAAAACTCAGCGTTAGCAGATCGCCCAGAATGTTCACAAGTCCGGACGTAAACAGATCATTCAAGACGTCCACGTCCGTCGTGACCCTGGTCACCAGACGGCCCACGGGATTGCGGTCGAAAAATGCAACGTCCAGCCTCTGCAGATGCTGCATCAACTGGTGGCGGAGGTCCGACATGGCATTCTGACCCGTCCACTGCATCAGGTAGGTTTGTCCGAACTCCGTCAGCAGGACTCCCAGCAATGAGAAGAGATACAAGGCGGAAATCTGCGATAGACCGGTCCACGGTTCAGCCGAAAGGAACGCATCCAGCGGCCCCGGCTGCCGGGCGGTATTCGGAACCAGGTATTTGTCGATTGCCAGCTTTGTGAGTAGCGGTCCCGCAATTTGAAACAGCGAATCGGCAATCAGGAATGCGAGTGAGAACGCTACCGTATCCTTGTACGGCCGCATGTAGGTGAGCAGCCGCCGCATCAAACGGCTGTCATATGCCTTGCCGATTACTTCTTCTTCCACTACCTCTCAGTTTACCAGCGGCGATTTGGCCGGATGATACAGTGGGGAAACATGGATGGATTGATTGTCGTCGATAAACCCGCAGGCTGGACATCTCACGACGTGGTCAACCGGATTCGGCGGCTTGCCAACACCAAGAAAGTCGGCCATTTGGGCACTTTGGACCCGGACGCCACCGGAGTGCTTCCTCTGGTGATTAACCGTGCCACCCGTCTGGCGCAGTTTTTCAATCGGAGCGACAAGGTATATCACGCCGTCATCCAGTTCGGCTGGTCTACGGATACCTATGATGCGGCCGGTTCGGCGACGTCCGCTAAATGCGAAGTTTCACTCGATCGCAGCCGCGTAGATTCGGAGTTGGCGAAATTCCGTGGGACCATCAGTCAAATTCCACCCGCCATTTCAGCAAAGAAAATAGCAGGGACTCCCGCTTACCGGCTCGCACGCAATAATATCCCGGTGGAGATGAAGGCGGTCGAGGTGGAAATTTTCTCATTAGAGGTGATGGATTTCCGTACGTCCGAATTTGAGATCCGTGTCCATTGCTCGGCGGGAACCTATATTCGCAGCATTGCGCACGATCTGGGGCAGGCCCTTGGATGCGGGGCATTTCTCAGCCGCTTGCGGCGCGTTTCCGTGGGGGGCTTTGATGCCGGTATGGCGCACACGCTTGACCGGTTAGGCGAACTGGCACAAGCGGGAAATTTGGCGGAAGCCACCATCCCCTGCGCCGATTTACTCCCGGAATTTCCCAGTGAGTACGTGGATGATTTCACCATTGGTTTCATACGGCAAGGCCGCGATTTCCGAGTGTCGCCCTTTCGCGCCCTGCCTGACTCCAGGTTTGTGAAGGCAGTGTCGCCGCAAGGGGATTTGGTCGCAATCGGCGAAGCGAAATTACCTCACCTTTATCATCCCGTCCTGGTGCTGTAAGCTGTATTCAATTCGTGAATGAAGTTTAATCTGAACTTCACGTGTCCTTCATTCGATTTGCTTAGTCTAAAAGATGTGGCTCATTAAGTCAGTTCTAATTCTTGCGTTAACTACTCCGATCCTCCGGCCCGTGGTACACGCACAAGAGCAGGGAACCGCGGCCACTGACACGAATTACGAATTCTTTTCCGGAACCATCTCCCAAATGCCGGAAGGCAAAATCACCGTTGCAAGGGCGATCCTTGGAAAGCCACCGGAGAACCGCAGCTTTCTGATCACCGGCGAAACGAAAGTGGAAGGAAAGTTGAAGATGAAAGCGAGAGTCACCGTCGGTTTTAAAACCAGTGAGCAAGGTGACGTGGCCGTCCGCATCATCGTCCGGAACACGCAGCAAAAGAAGCCCTAACCCTTTTTTCCCCGCTTCTTCACCCACCCTTCTTTATTCACCTGCCGGCTGCGCCCCAGCGCCAACGCATCTTCCGGAACGTTTTCGGTAATCACGGAACCTGCCGCCACATAGCTGCCGCTGCCGATCTCTATTGGCGCCACCAGCGTGGCATTGCTGCCCACAAAGGCACGATCGCCAATGGCCGTCCGATGCTTCGCGGCGCCGTCGTAATTACAGGTGATTGTGCCCGCTCCTATATTTGCGCCTGCGCCGATGATCGAATCTCCCAAATAGGCCAGATGCCCGGCCTTGGCGCCTGGGCCCAATGTAGTCTTCTTCAACTCCACAAAATTCCCGATATGCGCATTGGCGCCTACGTGGTTATCTTGCCTTAGCCGCGCGAACGGACCGATGGTCGCGCCAGCGCCAATTACCGACGATGTGATCAGGGTATACGGAGCAATCTCCACCCCGTCGGCAAGCTGCGAATCGCGCACGATGGCGCCGGACCCGATGCGGCAGTTTTCACCGATACTCGTTTTACCCAACAACTGCGCAAACGGATCGATCAATGAATCCATTCCCGCTCGAACAAATGGATCCACGATGACAGTCTCCGTACTCTGAACGGTGACGCCGTCCAGCATCAATTGCTTCACCTTGCGATCCCGGAAAATCCGATCCACCATTGCGAGCTCGACTCGCGTGTTGATGCCCATCAACTCATTCGCATCCGTATGCAACAACGCGCTGACATTGTACCCGGCCCTGTTCAAAATCTCCACAATATCGGTGAGATAAAACTCATTTGAAACCGGATTGGACTGAATCTCAGATAGATGCTTCCAAAGAAGCTCTGCGTTGAAACAGTAAATTCCGGAATTGATCTGTCGCACCGCTCTTTGTTCAGGCGTTGCCACTTTGTGTTCGACAATCGCTTCCACGTATCCGGCCGCACTCACTATCGAGCGCCCGTATCCACTTGGATCCTCCAGCATCGTCGTGATCACGGTTGCCGCGGCGCCGGAACCCCGGTGATGGGCAATTAAGGTTTCCAGTGTTTCAACGGAAAGCAGCGGGCAGTCTCCATACAGCACCACCAGCAAGCCATGCTGATCCGGTACAACATCGCGGCAAACCGCGAGCGCGTCACCAGTCCCTTTTTGGTTGGCCTGGACGGCGAATCGCACACCGCGGCCGCCTACGGCGTTGCGAACTTCTTCAGCCTGATGGCCGATCACAACCACCACGCGCTCCGGTGCAGTGATGGCGAGCGCGGAATTGACCACGTGTTCCACCAGAGTCAACCCGCCCGCCTGGTGAAGCACCTTCGCCTTCCGCGATTTCATTCTGGTGCCCAGTCCGGCTGCCAGAATCACAATACTAAGGTTCTTTTGCATTATTGTTTTACTTTCGATTTCTGCATCTTTCGCCGGCGGCCTTCCCCGGCGAGGTGAATTGCAACCTCTGCAATTGCCGCTGAATCGTGCCGCACCTTCAGAGAGCCGGAGGCCAAATTTCGAGAAAGCACTTTTACTCCCAACTCGGCCATCCGGTCAATGTCATTCTCCACCGGCTGCAACATATGTTGGGCGTACCGGCGCTTGAGCGGCGCTGTAATCGGCTTGGTGTTCACAATGGCATAGTCCAGCAACCGCATGCCCGCATGCCTTTGGATGGCTTCCACGTGATCGGACGCGCGAAAATTGATGGTCTCTCCAGGCTGCCACATCAAATTCACGAAGTAGGCCTTGATAGCCGCCGACTGCGCGATCGCCTCCGGAACGCCTTTCACCAGCAGATTCGGAATCACACTGGTAAACAAGGAACCGGGTCCGAGCGAAATCAAATCCGCGTCTGCAATCGCCTGCAAGGCTTCCGGAACCGGTTTGCAGTCAGCAGGGACGATCTGAATCCGGTGAATCGCGGATTTGCTTTTGCTGATTTTGCTTTCTCCCGGTACAACGCGGCCATTCCCCAAAACCGCTTCCAGAACAACGTTCGTTGCCGTGCATGGATAGATGCGACCGCAACTCGCCAGCACTTCCGAGGACAATTGTACGGCTTTCGAGAAATCCCCTGTCAGGTCTGTCAGCGCCGTTAAGAAGAGGTTCCCAAAGCTGTGGCCCTTCAAGCCGCGGCCGCTGGAAAAGCGGTATTGGAATAGTCTCGACAGCAGCGCTTCGTCTTCCGACATGGCCACCATGCAGTTCCGAATGTCTCCGGGTGGCAGTACATCGAAGTCGCGGCGAAGCCTGCCCGAACTGCCGCCATCGTCGGTGACGGTGACTACCGCTGTAATATCGAGATCAATAGCGTTTGATGACGGCGCATTCGGAAAACGTACATGCTGTTTCAATCCGTGCAGTAACGCCGATAGGCCGGTGCCGCCACCGATGACGACAATTCGGAGCGAATCTGGAGTGATCTTACGGACACGGCGGCCATCCATCAGAACTAGAATCTCACAGGCTGTTAGAGGGATGAATCGAACGATGATTTTCGAACGGCGGGAGTAAGCACACTCTACTCGGCCGGGTTAGGAAACCAATACGGACTGGCAATTGTCATTCTTCGTCGTATACCGTGACCTGCTCCAGATCTTCCGCTTCAAACACCTGTCCGCATTCCATGCAGCGAACGTAATCGACACCGTCGCGCCGTGCCAGCACTTCGGTTTTGTCATGGTCGCAAATTTTATCCATAAAACTGAATCTTCTCTATTTTAAGCAAGCCCCCATACTTGTCAAGCCCCCCAGTTTGAGGGAATACCTCACTCTCGAACGGGATATGCGGACGGTACAATTCAGTAGATGCTGCTGCATGGATACGCCGAACCGCACGCCACCACGCAATTCACAACGGGATTCAAGCCAGAAGTGGCTGCCCGCTTCTATAGACCCGTGCAAGGTCTTGCGGTATCGAGTATAGGTGCTGGTTCGTATTTGGGCGATCTGGATGAAAAAACCGATAACGGTTATAGCGAATCGGTGATTGCTGCCATAACTGGTGGCATCAACTTCATTGACACGTCGTTGAATTACCGCAATCAGCGCTCGGAACGGTCCATCGCCACTGCGATTCATAAACTGACCGGGGCAGGGAATCTGCGGCGCGGCGAGTTTGTGATCTGTACCAAGGCGGGTTATCTGGTGCCCGATGCGGTACCCGCACTCAAGCCCGGCGAGGTTGCCGGAGGCATGCATTGCATGACACCTGATTTCCTCGCCGATCAGTTGGACCGCAGCCGCACCAATTTGGGTCTGGAAACTATCGACGTTTTTTATCTTCATAATCCGGAAACACAGCTCCGTTTTCTCCCTCGCAGCGAATTCGATCAGCGGCTTCACGCTGCCTTCGAATTATTAGAAGAAAAGGTCCGCCAGGGACAAATCCGTTACTACGGAGCAGCCACCTGGGATGGATTTCGAAAACCGGCAAATCACCCCGAAGGCCTTTCGCTCACGCGCATGGTGGAGATCGCGTGCGGCCTGGCCGGAGACGGTCACCACTTCCGCTTTATTCAGCTCCCGGTGAATCTGGCCATGGGAGAGGCTATGTCGTTGCGCAATGAAACCGCGGATGGCAAGCCAGCCACCGTGCTCGATGCCGCGGACGATCTCGGCGTGTCGGCCATCGCCAGCGCTTCTCTCTTGCAGGCTCGCCTTGCCCGGAATTTGCCGGATGAGGTGAAACAGGAGTTTCCAGGATTTGCGACAGACGCACAGCGGGCCCTCCAATTCGCAAGATCCGTACCGGGCGTGTCCGTCGCGCTGGTAGGGATGAGCAATGCGGCTCATGTGCAGGAGAATCTCGGCCTGGCGCGCATTCCGCCGGGAGGAATCAATGTTCGCGGGACCTCCTGAGGTCATCCACCTCTTGAGCAGTGCGGCCGAACTCGATGCGGCGCTCGAGAACCTGCCCAATGGACCTGCCGTGTTCGCTATCTGGCCCTCGGAAGGCAAGCCCTATTTGGGGAAAACCAACGTCCTCTCGCGCCGCCTGAATCGCCTGCTGCGCATTGCCACTCAGCCATCCCGATTGCTGAACTTGCGGGGCGCCGCCACGCGCGTGGAATTCTGGCGCACGGCCTCGCGGCTGGAAGGAAATCTGGTTCTTTATGAGATCGCAAAACGCTATCTGCCCGGTAGCTATTTGGAATTTGTAAAATTGCGGATGCCTGCCTATGTGCGGCTAATTCAATCAAATAGATTTCCACGCACGCAAGTCACCTCGCGGATGAGCAAAGAACCATCGCAGTATTACGGGCCGTTTCGCACCAGAGCCGCGGCCGAGGAGTTTGAGCACGGATTCCTCGATCTGTTCCAGCTCCGCCGCTGCCAGGAAGACCTGGAACCCCGCCCTGAGCACCCCGGCTGCATCTATGGCGAGATGAATATGTGCCTGCGTCCGTGCCAGCAGGTGGTCGGCGTAGAGGAGTACGCGAGCGAAGCTGCCCGGGTGGCCGATTTTCTTGCAACCAGCGGTGGCCATTTGCTTGAGGTCACAGAGGCGGCTCGCGACCGCATGAGCTCTGAGATGGATTTCGAGGAAGCAGCCCGCGAGCATAAACGCGCGGAGCGCATTGAGCAGGTATTGAAACTCCGAGATGATCTCGCCTCCGATATTGATTCCCTAAACGGAGTAGCCGTGACGCCTGCGTCTACCGCGGATATCGTAAAGCTCTGGTTCGTCCATCGGGGATGCTGGCAGGCTCCGCGGGAGTTTCAAATCGGAATGACGGGAGATAAGACGGTCTCACTGGATCGCCGCCTGAAGGAGTTGGTCGCGTCCTTGAGCCCGGCGATAGCCGATATGCGCGAACGACAGGAGCACCTTGCGTTACTCGCGCGCTGGTTCTACTCCAGTTGGCGTGACGGCGAGTGGATCGCATTCGAAAACATGGAGAAAATTTCATACAGAAAGCTAACCGGGGCGGTGTCGAGAGCGGCTGCCGCGGCGAATAAGTTGTAAACGAAATCGCTCTTGCGGCGTCCATCCCTACGTGATGAAACCCAAGTTGCTGCTCTCTGCTATCGTTCTGGCACTGGTTACGCTTTCCGGTTGCGCCACCACAAATATCAATCACATTCTTGCCGACCCGCACCATTACCGCAATCGCGAAGTGCGAGTGGAAGGAACGGTCACCAATGTGGTGGGAGCTTTGAATACGGGTCTGTATCAGATAGACGACGGGACTGGAAAGATCTACGTGCTATCCGGCCGCGGTATTCCAGCCAAGGGAGCGCGCGTGAAAGTGAGTGGCAATGTCACCGAGGGGATCAATGTAATGGGCAGATCTTGGGGCACCACGATCCGCGAAGATCACCACAAGGTTCGATTCTGACGCTCACTTAAGGCTACTTAATTTTCCTGTTCGTAGCCAGTTGCCTTTCCGAAACCAGTTTGCCTTTCCGCTTGGCGGTTTGGCCATGTGCTGCAAAGCCAGGGCACGCTGAGGGGTAGGCTTGTGTAGTCGAAGTAACCGGACACGTCCAGCCCGAGTGTTAAACTGGGGAGATGGCAAAGGTTCCCATCGCTGGCGAACTAGCACAGGAATTCGAACTGCCAGACTCGATAGGAGTGCCACGGCGGCTGTCGGAGTTGATCTCGCGCAGCCGCTTGGTGCTACTCTTCTATCGCGGTAATTGGTGACCTTTCTGCCTCCGTCAGTTGGCGGACTACCGAGAGCACTACCGGGAAATCCGTTCGGCGGGCGCGAGCGTAGTAGCTGTCTCGGTGGATGCACCCGGCAAAGCGGCGGCCCTGCGGGTTGACCTCTCTTTGCCTTTTCCGATTTTGTGCGATACGGAACATCGCGTCGTTAGGGACTGGGGCATCTACAATTCAGAAGAGAAAGGCGGCATCGCCAAGCCAGCCGTCTTCATTATTGACCCCAGCCACGTGGTACGTTACGCGGCGGTGGACTCGGTTGTGAGGCGTGTGCCTGCGACCGAGATTGTTTCCCTTCTGCAAATGCCGCCGAAGGGCAGCCGGTTCGACGCAGGATCCACGTCCCACTATTTTCCGAGTGGAAAAGCGCGATTCGGCATAGCATTCAGAGGAGTCTTAATTAAGGGACGGACCCAAGCTTACCAGCGCGGAAGAACGCGTTTCCAATCCGGATCGACGCGCTTGCGCATTTCGGCTTCGTCGTCCCGTTTGCGATAGTCGAGCTTGTTGTAGCGCTCGGCGCCGCGCGCGACTTGATCGTAATCGAGATCGACTCCCAACCCTGGCTTGTCCGGAATCTGAACACAACCATTGACGAACCGAATGCGCCCCCCCACCACCACTTCATCCTGTTCGGTCTGCCACGGATAGTGGGTGTCGCAAGCGTAGTTTACGTGCGGTGCGGAAGCTGCCGCGTGCGCCATGGCCATCAGGCTAACGCCCAGGTGATTGTTGGAATGCATGGACACTCCGAGGTTCAGTGTCTCGCAAAGGTCCGCGAGCCGCTGTTGAGCGCGCACGCCGCCCCAGTAGTGCGGATCGGATAACACTACCTGTACAGCGCCGGCCTTTTCCGCCTCCACCACCTGAGCAAAGCAGGTAACCGCGACGTTACTCGCCATCGGCATATCGATGCCTTCCTCGCGCAACTGGCGGCGCACTTCGGCCATGCCGGCGATGGTGGCCGTAGGATCTTCGAGATAACCGCCGTTCGACAGTTCTTCTTTCAGAGAACGCCCGACATGAACGGACATGGGGATCGACCATGCGCAGTTAGGATCGATGCGCAACGGATACGCTGGTCCAAAAGCCTCGCGCAGTGCGCGGATTGTGTCGATTTCAATCTCAGGGTCGAGCACGCCGCCCTTCAGCTTGATTTCGCGGAAACCGTACCGGCCGATCATTTGGCGCGCCTGCCGTACCATCGCCGCAGGATCGAGACCTTCCCCGTATTCGTCTTCCCGCGTATCGCCGCCGAGCCCGCCACCGCCTGCGTGCTTGTAAAACAGATAAGCCGAAAACGCAACGGAATCCCGCGCGCGTCCACCAACCACATCGCAAAGCGGCTTATTCAGCGCCTTGCCGATGAGATCCAGGCAGGCCACCTCAATGGCCGCATAGGTGCGAGTGTGACGGTCCAGGGGATTTTCGCCCGGCACCAGATAAGTCTGGCTGCGGCCTCCCGCAACAGATCCACCGCCCGCCGCCAATTCCGTCTGGGCTTCGGCGGTCAGATCCATCCACAGGCGCGTAAGCTGAAACGGATCCATCCCGATTACGCGGGCGCGCATGGCTTCAAGGGCGAGCAACGGCCCTTCGCCGCCATACGTCTCACTAATGCCAGTGAGTCCGTCGGTGGTCTTTAACTCGACAATGGTGCGCAGAGCGTACGGCGCATGGAGGCCATACGAGCTGCGGAGAGGCCCGTCTGCAATAGCGACGGGATGCAGGCGCAGGTCGGTGATCCGCATGAAAATTGCGAAAGGAGAGGAGAATTACTTACGAGCGCCGCGTTGTGGGCTGCGGAGCGCGGTCTGGCGCCGTTTGGCTGACTTGCGCTTCGGCTTAGTGATGAGGAACGTGCCGCTGCCGATGTACTTGGTGGTATACAACTTGTCTTCTGCCAACTGGTGATCTCCCTAAAATGAATGTGCGAACTCATTATTGTAACGCAGGTGGTCTATCCTGAAAGTATTCATGCGCAAAACGATCGGCTCTGGGCTGCTGTTCGCCTTCGGGTTTCTGGTCTGGGCACAAGCCTCACCGGAGAATCAGAAAGCCGCGTTTGCGGACATCGATGAGTCTCTTGCCCGATTGAGCAAAATTACCGGGTTGAAGCAAGTCAGAAAGGTTCAGTACGACACCATCGACAAGCCGCGCCTGAAGGCGTTCCTGGAAGAGCAGATCAAGGAACAAATCAAACCGGACGAGATCCGGGCTGAAGAACAGGCGCTGAAGAAGCTGGGCCTGGTGCCGCAAAACTTCGATCTCGCGCGCAACACCGTGGATCTGATGACTGAGCAGGCAGCAGCTTTCTATGATTACCGCAAGAAGAAGCTGTTCCTGATGGATGCTGCGGCTGCCTCTGCTGGAGATCAGGAAACGGTGCTGGCTCATGAGCTGGCTCATGCTCTGGCCGACCAGCATTTCAACTTGAACAAATACCTGC
Source organism: Bryobacterales bacterium (assembly GCA_038200305.1). Taxonomy (GTDB): domain Bacteria; phylum Acidobacteriota; class Terriglobia; order Bryobacterales; family Bryobacteraceae; genus JANXXV01. The sequence continues at coordinate 9,327 of JBBPYD010000148.1, read as the reverse complement.
ATCACGGAAAGACGGATGACAGCTCGCTGGCGCGCATGGCCGTGATGGAGGGCCAGGCCACCTGGTTGATGTATGAAGTGCAGGCGCAAAAGACCGGGCAATCGCTGATAACTTCGCCAGCCATTGTGGATGCCATGAGCAAGGAATCCGATTCCGCAAGTGGGCAGTTTCCCGTGTTGGACAAATCGCCGCTTTACATGCGGGAGTCGCTGCTGTTCCCGTATCTGCAGGGCTTGAAATTCCAGCAAGCTGTCGTTTTGAAACTGGGCAAGGCAGGCTTTTCTGAAGTGTTTCGCAACCCGCCTGCGAATTCGCAGGAGATTCTGCACCCTGATAAATACATGAACCGCGTTGCAGTCAAAGCGCCCGAAATGCCTTCCATCGCGTCCAGGGCGGCGTACCGCGTCTTGACCGGCGGCTCCATCGGTGAATTCGACCACTCCGTGCTGATTGAGCAATACACCGGTAAAGCAGAAGCGGCCGCGCTGGCCCCACACTGGAAAGCCGGCGCTTTCGAATTGCTGGAAGAAAAGAAGAAACGCTACACCGTACTCTTATACGCGTCTGACTGGGATAGCGCTGCGAGCGCACAGCTGATGTTTGACGCTTACAGGCGCGTGTTGCAAGGAAAATGGAAGACACTGCATGTGAAGGACGAGTCCACGGGTCTGCTTGTAGGTGAGGGAGACGACGGGTACTTTCGTCTGCAACTGGACGGCACGCGATTGACCAGCATTGAAGGGATGAAATCCTGGGATGATGTGGCTGCTTCCCGACCGGAAACGGGAAAGCTAAGGTAAACTGAGAGTTCGAGGGAAATGGAACGAATGCGGCCTGTGGCGGCGGTATTGATTGGTCTGGTTCTATCTGGCGTTGCTGCCGTACAGGCCCAGGAAATTCCTCGTCCCGCGCAGGATTACGTAATCACACTACCGAACGGACAGAAGACTTCCGTCAGCGCCTACAAGGGGAAAGTGGTGGCGCTGGAGTTCCTGCTGACCACATGCTCCCATTGTCAAGCCACGGCCAAGACGTTGACCCAGCTGGCCAAAGAGTTGGGTCCCAAGGGATTTCAACCGCTGGGAGTGGCTATTAATCCCGATCCCGATGTCCCCGGATTCGTAAAAGAGTTCGGAGTGACCTATCCGGTGGGTACCGGACCCAGAGATACTGTCTACGCGTTCTTGCAGCATTCGGTGATGTCTCCGAACCTGATGATGCCGCAGCTCGTGTTTATAGACAGAAGCGGGATGGTCCGCGCGCAGTATGAGGGCACGGCGGACTTCTTCAAGGATGAAGAGAAGAACATGCGTGCGTTGATCGAAAAACTGCTGGCCGAGCCAGCCAAAAAAACTTCCGGGACGAAATCGGCGATTCCGGTGAGGAAAAGGGCTTCGTAAATGAGACTTGCTAAATCTTTATTGATGTTTTCCTTGATGATTCTGCCTGTGGCGGCGGTAGACGTCCCCAGAAAGGCTCCCGAATTTGCGGCTCAAATGCCACAGGGCGCGCAGTTGCTGCTGAGCCAATATCACGGCAAGGTGGTTTGCCTGGAATTTCTGTTCACCACGTGCCCGCATTGCCAGGCTTCGGCACGGCTCTTAACAAAGCTTTACGCGGAGTATGGCCCAAAAGGCTTTCAGCCGGTGGGCGTCGCATTTAACGACATGGCCGGGATGCTGGTGCCGGATTTCATCAAGAATAACGGAGTGACGTTTCCAGTAGGCTTCAGCCCGCGGGAGCAGGTGCTGAACTATCTCCAGCAGCCGGCGGATGCCAGGATCTCGGTGCCGCAAATTGTCCTGATTGACCGCAAGGGTATGATCCGGCAGCAGAGCTTACCGATGAATGACGATCAGACCGCGACAGAAGCGAACCTGCGAAACATGATTGAGACGTTATTGAAGGAACCCGCGGGGAATGCCGGAAAGAAAACCACGTCGACGATGAACCACACGAAAAAGCCATCGTAGCCCAGGCAACTGTTCTACAATAGGTAACACGTGCGCCCGTAGCTCAGTCTGGATAGAGCGTTTGCCTCCGGAGCAAAAGGCCGTAAGTTCGAATCTTACCGGGCGCACCATCTAATCTCTCTCGAATCATTGAATTACACCCCCTTCCGGCAGTTCTATCAAAAGCGTAGTTTCGGCACTATGCCCGATTCTATGCCCACCCTGAGCGTTGCGCGACCGTTCCATCGCTTCCCTTCCAGTCTCCATGTTCGGGTGAACATAGCGCCGGGTTGTGCCAAAGTCGCTGTGCCCCGCGTAGTAAGCCAACGTATAGGGGTCCATGCAAGCCGACCATCTCGTAAGGCACGTATGCCGGAACGTATAGAACGGCACTTGTTCTAGTCCGGCAAGTTCACATGCTTTGCGGTGTGGCTTCTTGAGGGTCGATTGTTCCATGTGTCCGCTCTTCGTGGGGGCGGGAAAGATCCATTCTGAAGCGGCAACGGATCGCCGCATCTCCAGCACAGACTGTGCTCTCTCCGATAGCGAAATGGACCGCCGCGCGTTTGCCGTCTTGCCGTAGGGAATATGTAGTCCCCGATCCCGGACATGCTCCCACCGGAGCCGGTAACATTCTTCGGGACGCAGAGCGCAATCGAGCAGAATGGTTGCCACGTCTCGCAAGAGATAAGGGTCATCTGGCTTGGCGGGTTGCTGGCCCCGCACTGTTGCCCGGATTCCCTCAAGAGCCCGCTGGTAGGCTTCCAGCATGGCTTCCCCGATGTTCCGAGCAGCGTCCAGGTACGCCGCCTCTTCGGATGGACTCAGCACGCGCTCCCGTCGCCTTTCCCCTGGCAACAGCGAAACCTTTGGCGCGGCCTTCTCTACCCTTGCCCCATTCGACCGAAAGACGTAGCATCCGGCGGAGCACCTGCAAAGCGCGGTTGGTGCTTGAAACCTGATAGTCAGCCTTTCGCCACTTCGTCACGAACCCCCGTGATGATCTCCTGTGTTACGGCATCAAGCGCCGCATTTGCCAACGGAGCGTAGCCGGTAAGGTGGCTCACCTGAATTTCGTAGTAAGCCAAGGTTGCACGTTTTTCGGCGAAGTGCGTCCGAATATGCGGCAAAAAGTCCGACTTGGCAAACTGGGCCAACGTCGCTACGGCTTCCTTTTTTTTGATACCAGCCGCACCCGTTAGCAAGGCGGTCCTCCGCGCGGCCTGTAGTTGCTCAGCTATCCGCTTGTTCGTTGCGGATCTCTTCGCCGTTCAAGGTGAACTTGAACCACCAATTCTTGCTGTTCTTCTGTTTGATTCTAAACAACTTGCACTGATGCTGGCGTTACGGTTTCAAAGACTGGCCTTCCGCTCCCCATGACGCACCGTGTCCGCCGTGATTCGCGCGGGCTTTGAAGTCGTAGCGTGTTCTTGCCAGATTCGATTCAGTGCAGTTGCTTTCCATTCGGCCCACGGGATAGCGCGTGAGAAAGCGGAGATGTCTCGCAAAGCTCGCGGCGACTCTGGTGTCAAGGGTTCCAGTAGGTTGATGGCCGCCGGATTTGACGCAGGCGTGCGATGCAAAGATACAACTCGCCGCACAATGTCCAAGTATCGGCCCGCACTGGGATCTGAACGTACCTGCGCGATAAGCGCCATATGCGCCGTAACTAGCTCGTCATTGGTACTTACCGCGCTTACGGCGCTTATGGCGCGAGTCATACGAGAAACCATCGCTCTGAGGGCCGCCCGCCCGTAATCTCTTTTTGGGCTTTTGCGAGTCCGCTCTTTTCGAGTACGGCTAACGCTCTGTCGATCTCCCCGGATCGCTTGTGTCGTTGAAAGTGTTCTCGAATGTCGTTTCGGGTCATGCCTGGTGGGGTCATTTTTAGCACCGTCAGGATTTCGTCAGCTAACGAGTCGCCCGTGGAATCCCCGAAGATGAATCCGGCGGAATCTTCGCAGTACTGCCAGACGGCGAGCGCTGCGGTCAGATGTTCAACTCTGATAAGACTGGAGCAATCTAACACTGCGTACAGACACGCCAGACGCATCACCTGAGCCTCGGCGCGTGCTGTGCAAGCCCCGGCCATCCCCGAACGTCCTTGCGATAGTTCGCCGTATACTGCGTGCCAAATAGCCCGTGCGCCGTCATCGCGTCGAATCTCCCCAGTTCCGCACGCAAAGGCGCGAGCCTTCTGGAGACGAGAGATGAACGGCGCGGAGTCTACCTCCCGAAACGCGCCGCCCTCTGGTAGGCACTTCGAGCGTGCGACGCACACAAACAAGAACCGATTCGCAAATCCGTTCGCCGCCGCCGTGTCGCTGAGTTCCCGCCGTAGTTCCTCACAGGTGATATGCCCGATTATCGAGACGTGCGCGTCGGTTGCTGAAGCCGCGCTCGTTTTCGTGAGTGTTCGCAGCCGCCCGGTGTCCCATGCCTGACGAACGATTGCGGACAACGTGTTTCCCTCTCGCCTCGAAACCTGAAGCAATCGGGCAAACTCGGGTTCCTGTATCAGCAGCCGTTTGTCAGAAATGCCGTCGTCCGATATGACGGTGGTATTCGCTGATCTTTCCCTTAATACGAATCGGTTCGCGCGTCTCAATCGGGTCACGAACATGCCAGATAAGTCCTTCGCCGGTTGATGCGCCTGATACGACACGGTTCGTGAACCAATCCGGATCAACGGCAGCCAGAAGCTTCCCTATAATTCCCCAGCTTGTACCTTTGCGCCCCTTTGCTGTCCGCCCAACAAGTACGGCGAAAAGATTTGAGTAGTGCTGATCCGATTCAGCGACGAAGTGACTACAACGCCCTATCACGCTTCCGAAGCCAATCAACAGTTGTATCGCCAGCCCCGCGTTATCGGATTCGGTGTGGGGTTCAATGGCCCGGACGATCTCACCAATTAAGCCGTGGTAGGCTTCCGGTGCCAAAGGGTCCGGCCACGCAGCAGACTTCTTCCGGCTGCGTTCCACTTCCGGCCCCTCTCTTGAGGCTTCGACGTCAGCGAGGTCTACTTCGAGGTCATCGAAGCTAGTCATGCGCCCCCCCGTCTGTTCGCCGTTGCACTCTCCAGCATCCGGATGATATAAACACCGATCCGCACGGCATGCTCTTCAGACTCTCTTTCCTGCCTGACCACATCCCGCGCCTGGTCGGGATGGTTCGCGATGGCATCGCGGTACGCGGCAACCAGAGATGCCCCGCTCAGCTTGCAAGCACTTGATTCGAGCCAGGTCAACGCTCTGATGCATTCATCGCTCCGCACTTCCCCGGAAGTGAAATCAAACGCACGGGCTTTTTCCAGGTCAAGCTCGCGCTCAAGCTTTCGTGGCAGACCGCGCCGCCATAGCCGTGCATCTTTCACGTCTTGCCCGTGTTCAACGATGCCCCTGTGAGTGGCTTGGCCTCGCCGTGGAAGGGCACGCCCGATGGTTGCAAACACGGTATTCCGCGCCTCAACGAATCCCGCCCCGGAGAGGGCCATCTCCAGTGAGATGATGTCACCGCCGCTTCCACAGTGCGAGTGGCAAAACCAGGACCCATTCTCAGCCCTCACTGCAAAGCTATTGCTATTCTGACCGCCGCCGTGGATCGGACAGGCCCCGCGCCAGCGTTTCCCTGACTGCTTCAATGCCGGTGCGCTCAGTGCGTAGTAGCTGGAGACTTCGCCCGAAGCGAAGGTGATGGCCGAATCCCCCATCTAACGCGCCTCCATCTGGTGCCCGCCACCGGACGGACGGGATTCGAGCCATGCGGAAATATCTTCGGCTTTGTAGCGGACCGCCGCGCCGATCTTGATGTACTTCGGTCCCTGCCGCAGAAGTCGCCAGCGACGGACCGACCCGACGGACAGATCGGTGATGCGCGCCACGTCATGCTCATTCAGGAGTGTTTCGAGTGTATTGTGTACTGCTGCCATTTCGTAATCCTTGGTTGCCCCCTGTTGGGACACCATCAGATTGCGTTACTAGCCCTGGGAAGAAGTGAGATTTTCCTGGGAGAGATTGGGAGAGATTGGGAAACTCAGTCGTGAGGAATATCGAGCAGATTCACCTTAACGTGACCATGCTTCATCGAAAGTGAGTCCACCAGCTTCGATAGCACGTCTTCTCGGACGGGGAAGCCATCCAGAACCTTCTGTACGGTCTTGTGGTCCGGCCCGCGCTGGCGCGCCACGTCGTGTTTGTTCCAGGAACGCTCCCGTAGCCGATCCTTAAGCCACGATGCACGCTTCAAGAATTGCGGTTTCGGGCCCGTGCCGTTACCGCCGTTCAGGGTGGGGGTAGCTTTCGGTACCGCGTGCCGCGCCTTAATGCCGGGTGCGGTGCTTAGGCCATTTTGGGGTTCTGGATCGGGCAGCGCCGCCGGTTCCATTTCTGTTGCTTCATCGAGAGATTTTACGTACACCTGGAGCGTGTTTTCCAAGTCTGCCACTCGACTCTCAAGAAGGCCATCGAGCCGCGCCTGTAGTACCTTCTCCGCACGCCGGGCGATGAATCCCGCGTCACCGACCGCCGCATCGGCATTCGGGAAATGTTGGTTGCGGTCGGTTCGCCAGCGTTCCTCCACTTGTCTGACGATGAAGGGAATCCTGGACTCTATCCCGGCGATGATTTCGTCTCCTTCTCCAGCAGGCAAGGCGTCCCAATACGCGTGGAACAAGGACTGCGCGTATTCGAGGTAGGTCACACAGAGAGGCAACAGCCTGTCAAACTTATCGCGATCAAAGAAAGAAGGGAAACTCCCTAACTCTCTCCAAAGCGGAGCGGAGTCTCTTTGAAGCCGAACCCCGGCTATGCGTTCCTCTTCCTGGATGCGGCGTTGCGCGTCTCCGCCGAAGTGCTTCTTGGGTAGGATCATCGCTCCCTTTGCGATTCCCTAGGAGTGGAGTGCCGCCAACGGGTAGGGTTCCCGTGGTTCGCCTTCGATGGGCTAGGCGGCTACTTCAAAGTCTATGTCCAACGCGTGTGAAACGAAAGGACCGGAAGCATTCGATTAGGGCGCGGTTGCTACACTACTGCTTGCGCCGTTCAAGAACCGAGCCGCCAGTTTTGTTCGGCGGACGCCCGAGCCCACCTTCTTTCCGCCACATTTGCTCAAAGCGACAAGATACGGATCGATACCACTCCATCGGTTGCCGCCCAGTTGGGCACTCCTGTGTATAAGGCCAGTACAGATTCTACACGCGAACCGGGAATCTTCGGACGGAAGGTACAGCTTCTTGACTCGTTTCGAGCATTTCGGGCACGTAAACCACCATCGGGTGCGGGGCCCAGACTGGTGCGCTATGAGGTCCGCCTGCATGTTTACGAACTGAATTCCAGTGGGACTTTCAAGGCGGATGCTGCTATGGCTGGTAAGTGCGCCCTTCGGGATGACGCTAAGAACGTTGGAAGTGTCGAGAACTGGGCAGGATTCCACAGTTCGCTTCTGGCTACAACGTAGGCGGAGATCCATAGCCCCAGTGTCCCAATAAATTGGACCCAGCCCAAAATCAAGATTGGATTACGGATCGATTCTTCGAGTTTTTTTTTGCCGTTCCACCGCTGTCTGTACAGGATCGCGAGCACGCGCCCTGCGGTGCAACGATTCATGCCAGCCATCCTCTCGTGTGGGATTGGTGAACAGCGATGCGGTTTTGCCGGGGCCAACCGGGTAAATCATGGCGCTGGCTTCGGGCTGCACTCCTGGTAGGGGCGCGCCTCCCGGGAGCCAGCCAGTCCGGTAGGACGTTCGCGCATCGGAATGGGCGCGCCTGGGGATTGGGGTGATAGCTTACGGCTTCGAAGTTGCCGCCACTGCCCACGGCATCAGCATTGACGGGCTTCTGGCCGGTCACTCCCGAGAGTGCCGTCATGAACCCGCGATAATCTCCCTTGCCTACCTTGAAGACGATGCCACCCTTGACGCTCTCAGTATCTTGGTTCTTGTCCCATCTCATCCCCACATAATGCTTCTTTGTCTTGGCGAGCAACAGAAGAGCGCCGATGCCGAATGACACCATAGCTACGCCGATTGCAGCCCCAACGCGACGGTGAACGTCGTTTCCGTACGAGACTTCAGTCACTGCGGACGGTAAGATAGTGATCCGCTTCTTACCCTGGAATACCGTGATGGCGTCCTTGGCCACGTTCACTTTCAACTTGTTGTGCTGATCGAACGGGAGGCTTCCTCCCTCGTACTTCATGCCGAAGTCAACGCCACCAATAGCCGCAAACAGCGACGCAGTGGAATCAGTAACGTGCAAGCGAGAATGAGGGCAATGATGCTCCTCGGGTGTCTTTCAATCAATTGAGGCTCCTTTTCTTTTGGACTGGTACTTTTCGTTCCTTCACTGCAGGTATGATCTAATTTCAGATCCTTCTATCACCTGCCAGAGCTTTTCTTCTTGGTTACCTCGACATCAGCAACGGTCAGGGCTTGTTGTTCCAGTGTTTTCTTTGCAAAGCCAGCATCGCCTCGTACAGCGTTGGATCTTCGCCACCCATCCTTAGCCCGACCAAATACGGGGCGATCAGTAAGTTCTATGACTGGCGGGAACGCTACGGCAAGGTGAACGAGCACAACGGTTGGGTTCCCCGGAACGCCGCTGTCACTGGACGATGCACGGCGTCTGGTCGAGGGCTACGTGGAACATTACAACAACGTCCGCCTGAACAGTGCCACCGGCTACATCACGCCGAAGGATATGCTGGTGGGTCGGCAGCAGGAGATCCACGCGGAACGCGACCGCAAGCTGGAAGCGGCCCGGCAACAACGGCAGAGTCGCCGCCAGCAAGCCGCGTAGGCACAAGAATGGTCAGGCTTTCGCAAGCTCCTGCTTGCTGGCGACCGGTCGCGCGCTGCCGAGGGGCGCGGAATCTCAACTTCCGGATAGCCGACAATCTGTCCGCAACCGCAGACGCATATCCGCGGGTAGGGCGTTTCCCGGCAACTTGACGCCGAACAGCCAAATTCCGGTTGGCGCGTAAACCGCTCGGAACCTGCCGGTGTACAACACAACCCGCTTGGGAACGAGGGGTGAGTTCGCTGATTCGATCCAGACTCCCCATCAATGTAGTCGCACCGACTCCGAGAAAGACATACCTCTCCGGGCTCCATCGCGTGCCGAACTGCTCCGCGTGACCGTTCTACCGGAAATTCTCGATCATGAACAGCCCTTCGATCTTTTGATCGATCTGGGTATACAGGAGAATCCGGCCATCCGGCGAAACGTCCAGTCCCGGGACGATCCGCAGCGGTGCACTAGCTACTTTCCGTCGCAAAATAGGCAATTCTGAGCAGCCCCGTGCTTCCCATCGTGTATTCCGCCGAGCGGAAGTGGCGAGTTTTGGCTTTTGCTTGGTCGCCGCCAAGCAACCCGCCC
>JBBPYD010000147.1:0-9263 GCA_038200305.1 Bryobacterales bacterium | reverse complement strand
TTCTGCGTTCACCGCATCAGGCTCATCCACCATTGGAATCACCGCTTCGTTTGAGGCTCACTCCGTGTTGGAATCAGTTTTTACTTTCAGGCTCATTTCTGGATTGGAAAATGCTTCACTTGCCAATCAGCCTCATCGTTTCCGTTTCTTCTTGACGCTGGTTTCCACCAGCGAGAACTGCAACTTCCTCTCCACCGCATCCACACGGTCCAGGATCACTTCCACCTGATCGCCAATCGAGAACGTCCGCCGCGACCGTTCCCCAATAATCTTCCGGGTGTTTTCATGGAACTTAAAGAAATCCCCCTGCAGCGTGTCCATCGGCACCAGGCCTTCCACGAAGAAGCTGGCCAGCTCCACGAAGAATCCGAACCGCGTGGTGCTGGTGATCAGGGCGGGGAATTGCTCGCCCACACGATCTTCCATGAACTTTGCCTTCTTCCACTCCACGAGCTCCCGTTCGGCGTCGTCGGCACGGCGCTCCGTTTGTGAGCACTGATCGGCGATGATATGCAGCCGGTCCTCCGGAATCGAGGTCTTGTGGCTGTCCAGATACTCGGAGAGCAAGCGATGGACAATCAGATCGGGATAGCGGCGAATCGGCGAGGTGAAGTGAGTATAGCTTTCGGCTGCAAGCGCGAAATGTCCGGCGTTGATCTCGCTGTACCGGGCTTGCTTCAGCGAGCGCAGCATCAGGTAAGTCAGGATGCGCTCCTCCGGCTTCCCGGCGAGCTTGGCTACCAGCTTCTGATAATTGCGCGAAGTGACCGTCAGGTTCTCAGATGGCAACACGACGTCCGTGTATACCTTCCGTCCATCGCGCTTGCGCTCCACATTTCGGAACTTCCGTACGGCCACCGCTTCACCGCCCAGCGAGTATCCAAAGTGCGATGCCACCTCTTCAAAATCCATGATGCGCTTGGGGTCCGGCATCTCGTGGATGCGGTAAATGGAAGGCACGCCGGCCGATTCCAAATGCGAGGCGACGGCTTCATTCGCGGTCAGCATAAACTCTTCAATGATCCGGTGCGCGATGTTCCGTTCACTGCGCAAGACGCCGATCATGTTGCCATCGGGATCGAACTCGATCAGCGGCTCGGGTAGATCGAAATCGATAGAGCCCCGCTTCACCCGCTTGCGATTGAGCTTCATCGCGAGCTCCTGCATCAGCTTGAATTTGGGAATCAGGGGCGCATAGCGCTGCCGCATCTCCGCATCGCCTTCCAGCAGCAGATGGACGTTTGTATACGTCATCCGCTCCGCGCTGCGGATCACGCCGCGCGTGAACTCCTGCGAGACCACATCCCCGTGGTTGTCGATCTCGAGCAGCGCCGACAGCACCAGGCGCTCCACTTGGGGCTTCAGCGAACATAAGCCCGTCGAGAGCTCTACCGGAAGCATAGGCACTGCGCGATCTGGAAAATAAACGCTGGTGCCGCGCAGCTCCGCCTCTTCATCAATGGGGGAGCCCGGCCGCACGTAATGGCTCACATCGGCGATATGGACCTGCAAAGCGTAATTGCCGCTGGGCAGCTTGTCTACCCACACGGCATCGTCGAAATCGCGGGCCGTTTCGCCGTCGATCGTCACGATATCGAGTTTCCGGAAATCGCGCCGCCGCGCCACTTCATCCGCTTCAACCTCGGTTGGAAACGACTTAGCCTGCTCCAGCACTTTTTCCGGGAACTCATGCGGGATATGGTGCTTGCGGATGATAATCTCAACGTCGATCCCGAAATCGTCCGGGTGCCCGAGCACTTCCACCACGCGCCCGATCGCGTTGTCTTCGTCCTCGGCGTAGTCGACTATTTCGACGTTGACGATCATCCCGTCCATGTCTTCCGGACGCGTAATCTTGTACGGCTCAACGCCAACCCGGTTGACGGATTGACCCGACGCCGGAATCTCCATGCCCTCAGGGATCTCGATCCATTGCCGGATGCGCTCATCTTGTGGTTGAACGAAGTTGCCGCGTTTCCGGGCGGTAAATACGCCGACCACCGTCGCGTGCGCGCGCTTCAGAACCTTGACGATCTCGCCATCGGCCCGGCCGTCTCTTTCAATGCGTGCGATCCGCACAATCACACGGTCGCCATGCATCGCCTTCGACGCGGATTCTTTCGGAATGTAGACGTCGCCCTTGATGCCTTCGACTGGCTTATCGGCAATCAGGAAGCCGTAACCGTCGCGATGCATGTTCAGACGCCCGATGGCGAATTCGCGGCTCATCTGCACCACCACATACTGTCCGCCGCGGAGTTCCATCAACTCTCCGGCGTCTTTCAGCCGGTCGAGCAGGCGGTCGAGTTCGACCCGTGCGCCGCCCTTTGCGCCGAATTCCCGGACCAGTTGTTTGAACGATGCCCGCGCGTGCGGCAGGTGGCCGATGTGATGCAGAATGGAAGCTTCAGTAAGGCGATTGGTCGTTTTTTGCACCGATTACATTATAGGCTGCGGCGTTTCCCTTGAGATTCAAGTTTCGAATCAGCCGCGACAGATAGGTCGGGTGCAAACCGAGCGATCGCGCCGCTTCTACGTGACTCCCACCGGCTTGCTCAATCGCGTTCAGGATGAGACACGTCTTGGCCCGCCGCACCCCTTCGTGAAACCCGGTAGGCCCTGCGGGATCGACCGTGACTTCCGCCTCCAACACCGTGTCTGGCAAATCCTCCGGCATGATCAGATCCGAGTATCCGAGCACCACCGCCCGCTCCATCGCGTTCTCCAGTTCCCGCACATTGCCCGGCCAGTCATACGCGTTTAGGTACGCCCGGGCCGGCGGCGAGATTCCGGTAATCCGCCGCTGCGTCTTTTCGGCGTACTTCGCGGCGAAATAGCTCGCCAGTAAACCAATGTCCTCGCGCCGCTCACGCAGCGGAGGAAGCGGAATGGTCACCACGTTTAACCGGTAATAAAGATCCTGCCGGAACGACGATTCCCGCACGGCCGCTTCCAGATCGCGGTTCGTTGCAGCAATCAGCCGGATATTCGCCCTGAGCGTCTTGGTGCCCCCCACTCGCTCGAACTCGCGCTCCTGCAAGACCCGTAACAGCTTTGCCTGAAGGATGGGCGCCAACTCTCCAATCTCATCCAGAAAGAGAGTTCCGTTTTCAGCCAACTCAATTTTGCCCCGCTTCTGAGCGATCGCTCCGGTGAAGGCGCCCTTCTCGTGTCCGAAGAGGTCGCTTTCGAGCAGCGACTCCGAGAGCGTGGCGCAATTGATCGCGATGAACGGCTTTGGAGCGCGTGGGCTATTCGTGTGGACGGCGCGAGCGACCAGTTCCTTGCCCGTGCCGCTCTCACCGCGGATCAACACTGTCGTCTCGGATGGAGCAACTTTGCTTACGATCCGCAGCACCTCGCGAATCCGGGTGCTTTCCCCTACCATGTTGTGCCCGGTGCCGATCTCCGCCAGCAGTCGCGTGTTCTCGGCTTCCAGCCCACACACATGCATGGTATTGGCAAGGCAGAGCCCCGCCACCGATCCAATTGCGGTCAGGAGTTCCAAATGAGCTTGATCGAACTTCCGCCCAGCCAGCACGATGGCGCCATGCTTCTTCTCAAAGGCCGCAAGGGGTACAGCCACGTAGGATGGTCTGCCCTCCACCAGAATCCCCGAACCGGAGGTCAAAGCCTTATCGCCAACTGGCCGCAGTGTCGATGATCCGCGCTCGTCGTCCACCAGAAACACCGCGCCTTCGGTAGCGGGAAGCACCTCCATCGCCAGATCGATCAGCCGCCGCTTCAATTCATCGAGTCCTCTAATGGAGGTGATCTCGCGCGTGATTCTGAAAAGTGCATTCAGATCGGCCGCCGTGCGCGAATCGGAAGCAATCGCCTTGGCCAACTCGGCTGGTTTTAAAAAGAGCGAATCTTCCGGCCGCAGCACGATCGATCGCGTGGTAAAACTCTCTTCTTCAACCGGCGGATTCGCCTCGTGCGGCGCGTCATCGGAAAAAAGAAAGAGAAACACGGACTCTCCGATCCGGACTTCATTGCCGTTCTCCAGCATTTTTTCCCATATTGGCACCCGATTAACGAATGTCCCATTCCGGCTTTGCAGATCGGTGAGAATGCATTCCTCGCCTCCGAAGGACAACCTGCAGTGCCAGCGGGAAACAGAAGAGTCTTCAAGGCTAAGGGAGTTTGAAGCCTCGCGCCCGATAGCGAATTGCGCGGACGCGATCGGCAGCACGGAGCCTTTTAGCGGACCGGCAATGGCGACCAATTTGGGAGTCATAACGGAGCCTACGGGAAGTATACGGCAATCCGGCTTATCCGGTTGGCAGCGCCGCGTTATCCGTTTTGATAACGCGGGGCCGTATCTCGGCCGTTAACCCTTGTGTTTTAGCCAATTCGCGCACTGGCGCTGGGTGTGCATTCTATATGGGCAATCCAAAACAAAAAGTTTTGGACAGTTAAAAAGGAAGGTAGAAAAATGAAAAAGCAACTGTTCGTTCTCTCCGTATTTGCTGCCCTTACGGCAGCCACTGTTTATGGCCAGGACTTTAACAAGCTGAAAGTCGATGTACCATTCAGCTTCCATGTTGGTAAGGCCACCATGCCTGCCGGCGAGTATGACGTGCGCACGAATTCTATTGCGCCAGGCGTTCTTACTCTGCGCTCGCCTGATTGCAAGTCCGCCATCAACATCATCACGATACCGGCGCAAGCTCCGCAGACTCATGAGCGGGGAATGCTTGTCTTTAACCATTACAAAGGCGAGTACTTCTTATCTCAAGTGTGGAACGCAGGCACCAATAGCGGGGTCGCTCTGCGCAAGACCCGCCGCGAAGTCGAAATCGCCAAAGGCGAATTTAAAACAGAACAGACGGAGCTCTATGCAAAGAGCCGCTAGTCTGATGTATCTCCCTTTTTTGTGGGAACCGGCAGGCCGAAACAACCGTTTCGGCCTGCCGGTTGTGTTTATAACGGCACCCATGAAATACAATGAACCAATGCAACTGGTTGCCGTTCGCCTGGAGGTTCCGGAAGGCGCGAATATTATCCTGGGAACGAGTCACTTTATCAAGACCGTAGAGGATATCTATGAGGCGCTGGTGAACACCGTGCCACAGATGAAATTCGGTATCGCGTTCAATGAGGCCTCCGGTGCGTGCCTTACCCGAATAGATGGGAACGATGACGAACTCAAGGCTGTGGCCACACGTAACGCAACTGCCCTGGGGGCCGGTCACAGTTTCGTGATTGCGATGAAAGATGGATATCCGATCAACGTGCTGGGCCGTGTGAAAGATGTGCCGGAAGTCTGTACTATCCATTGCGCCACTGCCAACCCGTTGGAAGTGATTGTTGCCGAATCGGAGCAGGGCAGAGGCATTCTGGGGGTCATCGACGGTTCGCCGCCGAAAGGTGTCGAGACCGCGGCAGACGCCGAGTGGCGGCACGGCTTTCTTCGCAAAATCGGGTACAAACGGTGATCCGGTCGGAACAAGAACTGATTGAGCTTCTCTCGACGCCTACCGAGGCCGATGTCGAAGCCGCTGCCAGGATGACTGGCGATCTGATTCTATTGGGTGCAGGCGGCAAGATGGGGCCTACGCTCGCGATGCGCGCGCGCCGGGCCGTGAAGGCAGCCGGAGTTCAGCGTCGCATCACTGCGATTTCGCGCTTTACCTCCGCCATTGTTAAACAGGAACTGGCCGAAGCTGGAGTGGAGACCGTCAGTTGCGATCTTCTGGATCCGGCTGCTCTGGCCGCTCTGCCTGAGGCCGAAAATATCATTTACCTGGCTGGCCGAAAATTCGGATCTACGGGCGGGGAAGCGTTCACCTGGGCCATGAATGTTCACCTTGCGGCTATGGTGGCCGAGCGCTATCAACGATCCCGAATCGTCGCATTCTCCAGCGGCAACGTGTATCCATTCGTTCCGGTCACCTCCGGCGGAGCAACTGAGATTACCGCGCCTGGTCCTTGCGGCGAGTATGCGCAATCGGTGCTTGGCCGTGAGCGGATGTTTGAATACTTCTCAGAGCGGTATGACATCCCGGTGGTCTTGCTCCGCCTCAATTACGCGGTGGAGCTTCGCTACGGAGTGCTGCTCGATATCGGCAACAAGGTGTTTGCGCGGCAGCCGGTGGACGTGACGCAAGGCATGGTTAACGTGATCTGGCAAGGCGATGCGAACTCGGTGTGCCTGCGTTCTTTCGATTTGTGCCAGTCGCCGCCGGCGATTCTGAATCTGACCGGTCCGGAGACGCTTTCGGTCCGGCGCGTTGCCGCCAGCTTCGGTGAATACTTCGGAGTGGAGCCTGTGTTTGAAGGGAGGGAATCGGATACGGCGCTGCTCAACAACGCATCGCGCTGCCATCGGTTGTTTGGGTATCCGTCGGTTGGCGTCCAACAGATGATCGATTGGACGGCACGCTGGATCGGAATGGGCGGAGCCACTCACGATAAGCCAACGCATTTTGAAACGCGGGATGGCAAGTTTTGATGGATGTCCGTGCCAGATTGCAGCAAGGGCTGGTAATTCCCGCCCATCCCCTGGCACTGACCGCCGAACGGAAACTGGATGAGCGAAGGCAGCGCGCCTTGACGCGCTACTACGTGGCTTCCGGTGCGGGGGGAGTGGCGGTCGCGGTACATACAACGCAGTTCGCCATACGCGAAGCGGGGTTGCTGAAGCCGGTGCTCGCGCTGGCGCACCAGGAACTGCAGGGCACCTCCTGCCTGTCGATTGCCGGTGTTTGTGGAACCACCATGCAGGCGATTCGCGAAGCCGAACTCGCGAAAAGCTGTGGCTATGACGCCGCCTTGCTGAGCATGGCAGCGCTGCCAAATGCCACCACCCGTAAACTAATTGAACATGCGGCCGCAGTTGCCGAAATCCTCCCCGTGATAGGGTTCTATCTGCAGCCGGCCGTTGGCGGGCGCGTGCTTCCCTATGAGTTCTGGCGGCGGTTTGCCGGGATTGAGAACGTAGTAGCGATTAAGATTGCCCCGTTCAATCGGTACCAGACTCTCGATGTGGTCCGCGCCGTGGCGGACTCGGGCCGGGCCGGACAGATCGCTCTCTACACCGGCAATGACGATAACATCGTCGGCGATTTGTTGACTGAGTTCAATTTTGACGGCAAGAGGCTTCGGATTGTGGGCGGGCTGCTGGGGCATTGGGCGGTCTGGACCAGGAAGGCGGTTGAGCTTCAGGCCGCGTGGCGATCCGGCTCGCTCATTAATGTTCTGACCACCGGCGCCCAGATCACCGATACAAACGCGGCCTTCTTCGACGCTGCGAACGGCTTCCGGGGCTGTATTGCCGGATTGCATGAAGTGCTGCGCCGGCAGGGGCTGCTGGAAGGGCGCTGGTGCCTGGATCCGAAGGAAGATCTATCGCCGGGGCAGATGCAGGAGATCGACCGTGTGTACGCGGCCTACCCTCATCTCAACGATGACGATTTCGTTCGCGAACAGTTGGACAATTGGCTTCGATAGGGTACATCGCGGTCTGGACTGGATTCCGCTAACATGGTTTGCTATGGCTGACGACAAAATTGAACGTCCTTTAGGATTCAACACACGATCGCTGCACGCCGGGTACACCCCCGATCCCACTACCGGGTCCCGCGCGGTGCCGATCTATCAATCGACCTCCTATGTATTCAAGGATTCGGCTCATGCGGCGTCGCTGTTCGCCCTGCAGGAGTTTGGGAACGTCTACACGCGGCTCATGAATCCCACCACCGACGTTCTGGAGCAGCGGATCGCTTCCCTGGAAAACGGAGTTGCGGGACTTGCAACCGCCAGCGGTCAGGCCGCCCAACTTCTGGCCTTGTCGAGTCTGATGGAAGCCGGCGATGAGATGGTTGCCGCCAGTACTCTCTACGGCGGCACCTATACCCAGTTTGATGTGAGCTTCCGGAAAATGGGCATCGACGTGAAATTCGTAGAGCCCGACGACCCGGAAAACTTTCACAAAGCAATCACTCCGAAGACTCGCTGCCTTTACGCGGAGACCATCAGCAATCCGCGCGGCAATGTCCTGGATATCCAGAAGGTGGCCGATATCGCGCACGAGCACAACGTCCCGCTGGTGATCGACAATACGTTCGCCAGTCCGTATCTCTGCCGGCCGATCGATTTCGGGGCGGACATTGTGGTGGAATCACTCACGAAGTTTATTGGCGGTCATGGCAACAGCATCGGAGGTGCCATTATAGACAGCGGAAAGTTTCCCTGGGAAAAGGGGCACTTCCCGCAAATCAACGAACCATCTCGCGCCTATCATGGCATGAAATTCCGCGAAGTGTTCGGCCCCATTGCGTTCATTATCCGGGCGCGTGTGGAAGGGCTTCGCGATCTTGGGCCGTGCATCAGCCCATTCAATTCGTTTTTGATTTTGCAGGGAATCGAAACACTGGGAATGCGCATGGAGCGGCACGTTTCGAACACGCTAGCCGCCGCGCAGTTTCTTGAGAACCATAAGCTGGTGAGCTGGGTAAAGTATCCATCGCTACCGTCCAGTCCCTACCACGCGATGGCGCGGAAGTATCTGCCTAAAGGCGCCGGCGCTGTGTTTTCGTTTGGTATCAAGGGCGGTTATGAGGCGGCGAAGACATTCGTGGATAACATGAAGATGTTTTCGCATCTGGCAAATGTCGGCGATACACGAAGCCTGGTGATTCAGCCGGCGTCAACGACGCATCAACAGCTTTCGTCCGAGCAGCAGAGGGCGGCCGGTGTGGAGCCGGAGATGGTGCGGGTTTCGATTGGGCTCGAGGATATCGAGGATATCCTTTGGGATCTGGATCAGGCTCTGACGGCTTCGCAGAAATCGAAGGGCGCAGGGCAGGCGTAAGCTGGATCCCCAAAACGGGAATTAGTCGAAGTCGAATTCCCGTTTTGGAGGTCCGGTGTCCGGATCGGATTTAGCTTGTTTCAGAAGCTCGTCGAATTTTTTATCGAGTATCGACTTCCGGTTTTTCTGATCCGTAAACGACTTTTGAAAGACCTCTTCGCGCCGGTCGGCTTCACCCTTTAACTTGGCCACAGCTGTGGTGAGATCTTCAATGTGCGCAGGCTTCTCCAGTTGCTTGTGCGAGATGACCGCGCCGCTGTCAGCATCCACTTTCAGCGTTGTCCGGCAGCACGGACACTCGACCTCAATGATTCCATTGGCCATAATGCAAATTTATCACATTCCTCGGGATTTGGTCCGCGTGCGTCGGCCAAAACGGCACGAACGGGTTTAATCGACCCTGTGGCAATTTTACACATTTTCTTCTTAAAGCCCGGGTTTATCT
>JBBPYD010000146.1:0-15103 GCA_038200305.1 Bryobacterales bacterium | reverse complement strand
GAGCCACGCTGGGAGTACAAATTCATCAGGCGGGCGATCGATCTGGACCGGAACCTGCTGATGTCGTCGATGCTGCGGACCACGCAGAACAAGATCTACCGCCAGGGAATTGCGAATGAAAAGGAGCTTGAGCAGGGTTTTCCGGCAAAGGTGGAAGAACTGTTCGACTATCAGGGTCTGATCATAGGCAGTGTGGAAGCGGGGTATTTCACCACGACACAGCAAGAGTTGATCCGGCAGTTTGTGGACCGGCGGGGTGGCGGGGTTCTGTTTCTTGGTGGACGTTTTGCGCTATCGGAAGGTGGTATCGGGAAGTCGCCGCTGGCCGATTTGTTGCCCGTGGTGCTCCCGGAAAAGAAAGACACTTTCCATCGTGATCCGGCCAATGTGGAACTGACCGGCGCCGGACGTGACAGTCTGTTGACACGCATCGAGGAGAATCCAGACCGGAACGTGGAACGCTGGAAGAAACTGCCGTATCTGGCCAATTTTCAGGAGCCTGGTGTTCCGAAACCTGGGGCCGTGGTGCTAGCGGAGATGTCGCCGGGTGGGCGTGGGAAACTGCCGTTACTGGTCACTCAGAACTATGGACGGGGCCGGAGCGCGCTGTTTGCGACAGCCGGAAGCTGGCGCTGGCAGATGACGCAGCCGCTGGGCGATACATCGCACCAGATATTTTGGCAACAAATGCTGCGCTGGCTGGTTTCTGGAACGTATGGGCATGTGGTGGCGTCCACACCGAAGTCGGTGTTTTCGGATGAGACAAAGGTGAAGTTGCGCGCGGAAGTTCGTGATAAATCGTATTTGCCGGCAACGGACGCGCGGGTGGAAGCTCGCATTCTGGGACCGTCGGGCAGCGCGGAGGCGATCGAATTGCGTCCGGAGCCGACCAGCGAGGGCGTCTATGTTGCAGACTGGACGGCAGCGAAACCCGGGTCGTATGTGGTTGAGATGCTGGCCAAGCGCGGTGAGGAAGAGGTGGGGCGCGACGTGATTACGTTCCGCAGAGAGGATGGTGTGGCAGAAAACTTCCACACACAGCAGAACCGTGAATTGCTGGAGAAGCTCTCCTCACAGACCGGCGGGAAGTACTACAGGCCCGACCAGATTGGAAAGTTGGCAGACGAGATCTCGTATTCCGAGGCAGGCATCACGACGCGCGAAACTCGCGATTTGTGGGATATGCCGATTCTCTTTCTGTTTGCTCTGCTGCTGCGGTCGTCCGAATGGCTTTTGCGGCGGAAGTGGGGTGTGGTTTGAAGCTGGTATCTTTGTTGCTTTGCGGGGCCCTGTGTGCCCACGCGACTACGTTTTGTGTGACGCTCGCCGGGCTTGGAGGCGAGCCTGACTACGAACAACGTTTCACCACTTGGGCTAAGGAGATCGACCAGACGCTGAAGGGTGCCGGACCTGACGTTAAGAGCGAAATGCTTTCCGGACCAGCCGCGACCAGGGCGCGTTTCCGTACGGTGCTGGAGTCTTTTGCGAAAGAGGCTAAGCAGCAGGACGCGTTGATCGTAATGCTGATCGGGCACGGATCGTTCGACGGTACCGATTATAAAATCAACATTCCGGGTCCAGATATCTCTGCTACGGAACTCGCCGCCATGCTGGATCGTGTTCCGGCTGGACGGCAACTGGTGGTGAATATGACCAGCGCCAGCGGTGGGTCCGTACATGCGCTGCAGAAGCCGAACCGGAGCGTGATTACAGCCACACGCAGCGGCTCTGAAAAGAATGCGACTGTTTTCGCGCGGTATTGGGTGGAAGGGTTGCGCAATGCGGCGGCCGATACGGATAAAAATGAAGTGATCACCGCGCTGGAGGCGTTCAAGTACGCGGAGCTGAAAACAAAGCAATTCTACGACACGCAAAAGCGGCTCTCCACTGAACATGCCTCGATTGATGGCGGCGATCAACAGGGGCCATTACTGGCGGCACGGTTTCCATTGCTGCGGCTGGGCTCGATTCAGTTGGCCGCGAAAGATCCGGCCAAGCAGGAGTTGTTAGCCAAGCGGGAACATTTGGAACAGCAGATCGATCAGTTGAAGTTCCAAAAGGCCGCGACCCCGACAGACGAATATAAGAAACAGCTTTCGGCACTGTTGTTGGATCTGGCTAGAACACAAGCGGAATTGGACAAATAGTATGCGACTTCTTTTCATCCTGGCGCTATCTATTCCGCTCGCGGCACAGACCGTGGAAGAGTGCCGGAATGACGAGCACTATGGCCGCCGCGATCAGGCGAAGCAGTGCTTTGAAAAGCTCATCGGCAGCCACAACCCTGCGATGCAAGCCGAGGGGTTTTGGGGTTTGCGGAAATACGAAGAAGCGAACAAGGCTTTCCGCCTTGCTGTTGCGGGTGCGCCGAAGGTTCCCGGTTATCGCGTTCGTTGGGGCCGTTTGCTGCTGGAGCGGTTTAATCAATCGCAAGCGGCCGAACTGTTCCAGGAAGCGTTGCAGATCGATCCTAAGAGCGCCCCTGCCACACTGGGTCTTGCTTTGGTGGCGTCGGATGGATTTGAACACAAGGCCGTCGATTTGGCCAATAAGGCCCTGGAACTGGACCCGAAGTTGACTGAGGCTCAGGAACTGCTGGCAAGTCTTGCGCTGGAAGATAACACGCCGGAGAAGGCGGCCGCGGAAGCGGAAAAGGCGTTGAAGATGTCGCCGGAATCGCTGGATGCGATGGCGATTCTGGGGACCATGGATATGTTGCGCGACCAGAAATCGACTCCCTGGTTCGATCGGATGCTGAAGATCAACCCGGTGTACGGGGAAGGGTACGCAATCGCAGGGCATTTCTTTGTGCTCAACCGGCGCTATGTGGAAGGCATTCAGTATTACCGCAAGGCATTGGAACTGAATCCCGATGATATGGGCGCGCGGGCGGAGTTGGGCGTGAATTTGATGCGCCTGGGCGAGGAGAAGGAAGCTCGCGAACAGTTGTTGCAGTGCTTTGAAGGCGGCTACCGCAATGCGTTGACCACGAACTCACTCACATTGCTGGATAGCTACAAAAACTTCGTTACCTTCAAAACGGACAACACAATTATCAAGGTGCATAAGAAGGAAGCGGACCTGCTGCATCCTTATGTTGAGGCGGAACTGAAACGGGCTATCGCCACTTATGAAAAGAAGTACAAACTGAAGCTGACGGCTCCAGTGCAGGTGGAAGTATACCCGGATCACGAGGATTTCGCGGTCCGCACGATGGGTATGCCTGGATTGGGAGCATTGGGTGTCACGTTTGGGAATGTGGTGGCAATGGACAGCCCTTCGGGCCGCAAGCCCGGAACTTTTCATTGGGCCAGTACGTTATGGCATGAATTGAGTCACGTGTACGTCCTGACGGCCACCAATCACCGGGTACCAAGGTGGTTTACCGAAGGGATGGCTGTACACGAAGAGACGGCGGCATCCCCGGATTGGGGAGACCGGCTGGATCCGGAGGCCATTCGCGCGATCAAAGAAAAGAAATTGTTGCCGGTGGCTGAACTGGACCGCGGGTTCATCCGCCCCACCTATCCTAACCAGGTTGTGGTTTCATATTTCCAGGCTGGCCGCATCTGCGATTACATTGATAAAACCTGGGGTTACGACAAACTGCTGGATATGATGCACTCGTTTGCACAGTCGGTGAGCACTGCCGAAGTAATTGAAAAGCAGCTAGGAATGAAACCAGAGGACTTCGACACGAAATTCATCGCGTGGTTGGAAGCGCAGACGAAG
Source organism: Bryobacterales bacterium (assembly GCA_038200305.1). GTDB lineage: Bacteria > Acidobacteriota > Terriglobia > Bryobacterales > Bryobacteraceae > JANXXV01. The sequence goes on along the minus strand of JBBPYD010000146.1, from coordinate 11,371 downwards.
ACCACGGTGCAAGGCTTCGATGAATGGAAGAAGAAGATTCGAACGTTGAACGAATTGGCCAAGGCGGGCAAGCAGGATGAGGTGATCCAGTCCGGGCTGGCGATTCGCGACATGTACCCGGACTATGTGGAGGCCGGGAGCGTCTATGAACTCCTGGCCGATGCGTACCTTGCGAAAGGCGACAAAGCCAAGGCGATGGCGCAGTTGGAGAAATACTCGTCTATCGGCGGCCGAAGTTCTGAGTTGATCAAGAAACTTGCCACATTGCAGGAAGAAGCAGGGAAGAAGAAAGAGGCTGCGGCCAGTTTGCAGCGGCTGAACTACATTTATCCATTCGATGAGGAATTGCACCGCAGGCTTGGCGATCTCTGGCTGCAGCAGGGCAATACGAGAGGCGCGGTGGCTGAGTATACGGCTGTGATAGCATCAAAACCGCTTGATCAGGCTGCGTCCCGGTTCAATCTGGCGCGCGCTCTGCAAAGCGATCATCGGACAGAAGATGCAAAAGAACAATTGCTGCTCGCGCTTGAGGCAGCACCCGGTTTCAAACCGGCACAGAGACTACTACTTGAAATGAGCAGCAAATAATCAATGACAAACCCCACAGTTACCTCATTGGAATCATCCGAACTGAAGCAGCGGATCGTGCGTTTTCAGCAGGTGGAAGGCGAGATCATGCAACAGGTCCGGCGAGTGATCGTCGGACAGGAAGAAGTTCTCGAGCAGGTTCTGATCTCGCTGTTTGTTGGCGGCCATTGCCTGATTACCGGCTTGCCCGGCACGGCGAAGACACTGCTGGTTCGAACCATGGCGGATACGCTTGGGCTCGACTTTAAACGCATTCAATTTACGCCGGATCTGATGCCGTCCGACATCACGGGCACCGATATCATCGCGGAAGATCCGGCCACCGGCCGGCGGACATGGACTTTTGTGCCGGGTCCGATTTTCGGCAATATTTTGCTGGCCGATGAAATCAACCGGACGCCCCCAAAGACCCAGTCCGCGCTGCTGGAGGCGATGCAGGAAAAGTGCTGCACCGTTCGAGGGCATAACTACAAGCTGCCGGCGCCTTTCTTTGTACTGGCGACACAAAACCCGATTGAGCTGGAGGGAACCTATCCGCTGCCGGAAGCGCAGCTCGATCGGTTCTTATTCAACACCATTCTGGATTATCTTTCCTCAGACGATGAGCTGAAGGTGATCAACCGCACCACGACCACCGATATCGCGCATGCCGAGCCGGTGACGTCGGCGGAAGAAATTCTTGGGTTTCAGCAACTGGTTCGCATGGTTCCCATCGCGGACTCGGTGGCGCGCTACGCAGTAGACATTGTACGGGCGACTCGTCCCACAGACATTACCGCACCCGACTTTGTGAAAAAGTATGTCAATTTCGGCGCCAGCGTTCGCGGTGTTCAATTCATAGTGCTGGCCGCGAAGGCGAGAGCGCTGGTGCGCAGACGATATCACGTGACGTATGAGGATGTGACGGCATTGGTTGCGCCGATTCTCCGTCATAGAATCCTGCTGAACTTCCATGCGGAATCGGACCGGCTCACACCGGACGACATTTTGCGGAAGCTGCTTGAGGCAAAACCAGTCCCACGGGACAAATAGATCATGCTGCAGCGGTTCCTTAATCCGACGGTGCTGTCGAGTATTTCCGGCCTGGAGTTGGTGGCGAAGACTGTGGTGGACGGGTTCGTCTCAGGACTGCACCGTTCACCGGACTTTGGATTTAGCCAGGAATTCGCCGAGTACCGGGCCTATTCAGAAGGCGACGATTTGCGGCACGTAGACTGGAACGTATTCGCACGCACGGAACGGGCCTACCTGAAGCGGTACCGTGGCGAAACAAATTCGCAACTTACACTGCTGCTAGATGTGAGCGCCTCTATGGGCTTTGGCTCGCATTCGCTATCGAAGCTGGACTATGCGCGGTTTCTGACTGCATCCATCTGTTACATGTCGAATCAGCAGCGCGATGCGGCTGGCATTATTGTCTTCGACGACGATGTGAAGAATTACGTTCCGCCATCCACCAGGCAGGGTCAGTTTGCGCGGCTGGTGCATGCCATTGAAAAAGCGGAGCCGGGCACGCGGACGAATCTGGAAAAGCCTCTGCTGCATTGCCAACAGTTCTTGCACCGGCGGGGTATTATCGCGCTAATCTCCGATTTCTACGAAGAGCCGGAGCGTGTGATTAAAGCGGTGGAGCCTCTTCGTTTTCACGGGAATGAGCTGATTCTGTTTCACGTTCTGGACCCGCAGGAGATCCGGCCAGTTATTAATGAGCCGATGCTGGTGCTGGATATGGAGACCAAGGATGCGCTGGAAGTAACCCCCGATTACGTTCGAAATGAGTATCGCGAAAAGATCGATGCGCATATCGCCGGTCTGCGCGATCACGCGCAACGGGCCGGCATGGATTATTTTTTGCTCGACACAAGCCGGCCACTGGATGAAGCGCTGCGGGAGTACTTGAGTATCCGGCAGAGGAGAAGATAATGGGCTTTCTCTCTCCCTGGTTTCTCGGCGGGCTGGCGGCGCTTGGGCTCCCTGTCTATCTTCATCTCTTAAAACAACACAAAAGCGTGCCGCTACCGTTCAGCTCGTTGATGTTCTTTGAAAAGCGGACACAGAGTTCCATCAAACACCGGCGGCTGAAATATCTGCTGCTGTTGGCGCTCCGGCTGGCGCTGATTCTGTTGTTGGCGCTCGCGTTTGCGAATCCGTTTGTCACAACGGCGGTGAACCCGATGGCGGAAGGCAAGAAGTTGTTCATTGTGGCGGTGGACAACTCGTTCAGTATGCGGACGGGCGACCGTTTGGCGCCGGCAAAACAGCAGGCTCTTGATGCGCTTTCTACATTCCGTTCCGGCGACCTGGGCCAGGTGGTGAGCTTTGCATCGAAAGCGAGCTTGCTGACGCAACAAGTGCAGGATCCGGCCGGGCTTCGAACGGCAATTCAGTCGATTGCCCAGGGTGACGGCCGTAGTTCGTACGCGGAACTGTCACAGATGCTTCGTTCGGCAGCGCAGGCGAGTCATGTACCGGTGGAGGTCCATATTTTCAGCGATATGCAGAAAAGCTCTCTGCCATCGCCGTTTTCCGAGCTGAGTGTTGCGGGCAATACGCGGGTGATTTTGCATTCGCAAGCGGGTGCCGATGAGCCGAACTGGTTTGTGGAGAGCGTCAACGCTCCCCGCAGTGTTTATCAGGCCAAGAAGGTTCGCGTGCTGGCCACGGTTGCGGGCGCCTCGAGTCCGGCGTTGGATACGGATGTTGCAGTAGTGTTGAACAACAAGGTGCTGGAGACGAAGAAGGTTAAAATCCCGGCGAACGGCCGCGTCACTGTGGAGTTCTTTCTTGCCGACGCGCCATACGGGTTGAATCGCGGGGAAGTTCGAGTGTCCGCCGGCGACAAGCTAGCGCAGGACAACACTCTGCCGTTCGCGCTGGAGCGCAAGGAACCGGGCCGCGTTCTCTTCGTTCACGAAGCCCGGCAACCGCGGGGCGTGCTTTATTACAAGACCGCGTTGGATGCCCCGGCGGATTCGGCTTTGACGGTGGACGCGGTGACAACGGATCAGGCGGCCAATGTTTCACCCCAGAAGTATTCGTTCGTGGTGCTGTCCGATGTCGCGTATCTGCCGGTGCAGTTTGAAGACAGTCTCAAAAAATACGTGCGTGGCGGCGGTTCTGTACTGATCGCGCTTGGATCGGCTGCCGCTACCCGGCCGCGCGTGCCAATCTTCGATGAGGCGATTACGGAATCCCGGTATTCGGGGCGTAATGCGGAACGGTTCCAGGGTGCGGCCTCGGTGGACAGTACCCACCCTGCCTTGAGCCGTGCGAATGGATTCGAGGGCGTGAAATTCTATCAAACCGTGCAGGTGGTTCCGGGCAATGCGCGGGTGCTGGCGCGGCTCACCGATCAGACTCCGCTGGTGATGGAGAAGAAAATCGGCGAAGGGCGCGCTCTGGTATTCGGCTCCACGTTCGACAACATTGCAAACGATTTTCCGCTTCATGCGTCTTTTGTACCGTTCGTGGAGCAGTCGGCAAATTATCTGAGCGGAGTAGAAAAGTCGGCGGCGGATTTCACGGTCGATTCCTACTTGGAGCTTCGGTCCGCCAAGGATCAGGGAACCGCGCTGGAGGTGCTGGATCCGGATGGAAAACGGGCGCTGTCTTTGAGCGAAGCGGCCACGGCGCAGACCTTCCAATTGCCGCGTGAGGGATTTTTTGAGCTCCGCCGTGCGAATGGCCGTCACGAATTGATCGCCGTTCACGCCGACCGGCGCGAATCCGATCTCAGCATGATTCCGAAGGAAACGCTCGCGCTGTGGCAGAACATGGGCCGCGGCGCCGAACAGAACAACGGGCCAGGCGGCGCGGGCAATACTCACACGGCGCCTTACAGTTTGTGGTGGTATTTTGCATTGGTTTTGTTAATCGTCTCTCTGCTGGAATCGCTATTTGCAAGCCGGTATTTGGCAGCGGAAAATGAACCTATGGTGCGGAAGGAGGCAGCTTGAACCCACTTGAGCAAGTGAATGTGTACCTGCGGCAACTGGAAATGCGGCTGCGGTGGAGTGCGGTTTCACGAGGCATCGCCTGCACGGCGTTGGCTGCGCTAATTGCCACTGTGGTATTGGTTGTTATCATCAATGCCTTCGCGTTTTCAGCGGCCAGTCTGACCACTGCGCGTCTGCTCCTTTTCCTTGCTCTAGCCCTTGCGATCGGTTTCGGACTGGTGATTCCGTTAATGCGTCTGAACCGTCGCTGGGCCGCGCGGCGTGCCGAGCAATCGGTTCCCGAGTTCAACGAAAGACTGTTGACGTTCGCCGAAAAGAATCCCTCCAGCGATCCATTTCTTGAGCTACTGGCGGCCGACGCCATGAGCGTGGCCGAGCGCGCGCAACCAAAGACGATTGTCGAGGATCGTTGGATATTCGGATCTTTGTCCGCCGCCGCCGCGGCGGCGATTACGCTGGTGTGGCTGATTCTTTCCGGACCTGGATTCATGGGCCATGGCGCATCATTGCTGTGGGCAGGTACGCCGCGTGGTGGGATCCACGCGTTCTACGAGGTCCAGGTTACACCGGGGAATCGTTCGGTGCGCAGAAGATCGGACCAACTGGTATCCGCACAACTTTCCGGCTTCCAATCGGCGCACGTGAAGCTGTATGCCAGGTATCACGGGGCTTCGAAGTGGGAAGAAGCCGTCATGCAGCCGCAGCCCGGCGGGTCGCGGCACGAATTTTTGTTCGCCGGTCTGCCCGACACGGTGGAATATTACGCGGAAGCAAGCGGGGTCCGGTCGAATACATACACCCTGACGGCCATTGATCTTCCTGCGATCAAAAAGCTCCGCGTAACTTATCACTATCCCACTTGGGCCGGCATGAGAGATGTGGTGCAGGATTCGGGCGGCGATATTCGCGCGGTAGAGGGCAGTCAGGCATTAGTTTCTGTGTTGACGGATAAGCCTCTGAACAAGGGTGTTCTGATTCTGGATGACGACACCAGGATTGACCTGACTCGCGGCGAAGGGAACTGGCTGAGCGCAAAAGTTCCGGTGCAAAAAGACGGGATGTATCACGTTTCCGCGGTGGAAAAGGGCGAAGACATCCGCTTGAGTGAGGACTTCTTTATCGAGGCACAAAAGGAAACACCGCCGACGGTGAAGATCGTACGGCCTGGGCGCGATGCGAAAGTGAACCCGCTGGAGGAAGTAGTGGTTGGGGTGGAAGCGGAAGACGATTTCGCTTTGAATGGCGTGGAACTGCATTACTCGGTAAACGGCGGCGCGGAAAAAGTGGTACCGCTGCTTCCGAAGAAGGGCGTCAAGAAATCGGAAGGCGAAACGCTGATTGCTCTGGAAGATTTCAAGCTTGTGCCGGGTGATCTGGTTAGCATGTACGCGACCGCGAAGGACGTGCTGAGTACGACGCAATCGGACATGATGTTTATTGAAGCGCAGCCGTTTGAGCGCGAATATTCGCAATCTCAGCAGGGCGGGGGCGAGGGAGGCGGTGGCGGAGAACAGGAAGATAACAAGATCTCGCAGCGGCAGAAGGAAATCATTGCCGCAACCTTCAATCAGCTCCGCGATAAGAAGGCGGACAAGGCAAAGGCACTGGAGAACGCCAAGTTTTTGTCCGATGTGCAAACAAAACTGCAGGCACAGAGCACGTCGCTCGCGAATCGCATGAAGAGCAGACAGCTTTCCGGCGCCAACCAGGAATTCCAATCGTTTTCGAAAGATATGGAACAGGCTGCGGCCGCGATGGGCACAGCGTCTGACAAGTTGAAGGGCTTGGCTTGGAATGATGCGCTGACTCCGGAGCAGAAGGCGCTTCAATATCTGCTGCGCGCTGAGGCTACGTTCCGTCAGATTCAGGTGGCATTCGGGAATAAGGGTGGAGGGGGCGGTGGCGGCGGGGCTGGCCGTGACCTTGAGAACCTGTTCGATCTGGAACTGGATACAGAGAAGAACCAGTATGAGACTGGGCAGCAGTCTGCATCCGCGGATCAAAGGGCCAAGGATATCGATGAGGCGCTGCAAAAGCTGGAGCAATTAGCGCGGCGTCAACAGGAACTAGCCCAACAACAAAAAGACCAGAAGAATCAAACTCCACAGCAGCGCTGGCAGCAGGAAATGCTTCGCCGTGAAGCTGAAGAACTGAAGAAGCAGATGGAGCAGATGGCAAAGAGCCAGAAGCAGCAGGGCCAACAAGGCCAACAAGGGCAGCAGGGGCAGCAGGGGCAGCAGGGGCAGCAGGGGCAACAGGGGCAGCAGGGGCAGCAGGGGCAACAAGGACAGCAGAGCGCGTCTGCTAGTGGCTCTCAGTCTTCGCAGCAGCGCATGTCCAGCCAATCCGGACAAAACGACCAGAGACTCCAGAGGGCCATCGATCAGCTTTCACGGGCTACCGACGATATGCGTCGTGCATCGGGCACGCAGAACGATCAGCCACAGCAAGGTTCCGCTGAGACGCGCAGAGCCGCCGATCGGCTCCAGGAGGCTCGCGATCTACTTGGTGGTCTGCGGCAGCAGGAGTCCGGCCAGGAGATGAACGATTTAGCTCGCCGGACGGAAAGATTGGCACAGCAGCAAAACGAGTTCGTGGATAAGTTGAAAAAGGCATATTCAAGCTCTGCCGGTCCGTTTGGTAACGAGCCCCGGACGCAGCCTGGTCAGAGCCAGCAACAGGCCGACGCATTGGCAAACGAAAAGGATGCCATGACGAAGGAACTGGGCCAGCTTGAGAAAGACATGCAGAATGCCATCCGGAATCTGGCCAGCGGCCAGCGGCCGGCGGCTAATAAGCTGCGCGAGGCTCTGGGCGAGGCGCAACAGAACGAATTGCAGCTTCGAATGAAATATGGAGGCGATGCGATTCGCCATGGCATGGGCGCGTATGTGGGTCCAAGGGAAACTCCGGTGACCGAGGGTCTTAACAAGCTGCGCGATCAGGTGAAACAAGCGCAGTCCGCATTGGGGCCATCGAACGGGAATGGTCCGGATAGCGAGACGGAGAAGGCTCTGGCGCGGGTGGAAAAGCTTCGCGGTCAACTGGAGCAAATGGCTCGCGGGAAACAAGGCCAGCAACAGGGACAAGGGCAGCAGGGTGGTGATCAGCCCGGTCAACAACCGGGCCAGCGCGGCGGACAGCAGGGCCAGCAAGGACAAGGGCAGCAAGGTCAAGGCGGACAACAGCCAGGCCAACAGGCTGGACAACAACCTGGCCAGCAGCCCGGACAACAGCAAGGTCAAGGCCAACCCGGCGGTCAGCAGGCTGGCACGCTTGGACAGGGCGGGCAATATCGCGGTGGCGCTAATTCAGCCAATGGAGGCGGCATTTACCGCACGCAGGAGTTCACCGGCCGGGATGCTACTGCTACTGCCGGCGGCGGAGATGTCGAAAGAGGCTATCGCGAAGGAATGCGCGACCTGTCGCAGCTTCGGCAATCGATGAAGGACAATCCAGATATGTCGCGGGACATTATGGACCTGATCCGTGAGATGCAAAAGATCGATCCGGTGCTGGCTCCTGGAAACCCGGCTCTGCTGGAACAATTACGCTCGCAAATTTTGCCCGGTGTGGAACAACTTGAACTGCAGCTCCGGCGGAAACTGGACAGCCAACAGGCGGGCCAGGTTCGGAGCGGCGCGAATGAGCGTGTTCCCGTTGGTTATGGCGATGCCGTGGCGGAATACTTCCGGAAACTGAGCAAGGGGAAATAGCGGTCCAGATCAAACGCCGTCTACTTGAGCGAGCACTACGAAGGCGTCCATTGCAAGGACGTTTTCCGTTGTGATACAACCTCAAGAATGTATCGTAGTTTGCGCGCATGCCTGCTTTTGCTTTTGCTCTCCGCGTCAATCGTGCTGGCGCAATCGACGGCAACCATCGTCGGGACAGTGAAAGATTTCACGGGAGCGTTGATTCCCGGCGCAAGAGTGACGGCCGCGAATGCGGGAACCGGCTTTTCCTTGACTCGTGAATCGGGCGCTGACGGAACATTCAAGCTTCCTTTGCTACAAGTAGGAAAGTACGACGTTACCGCGGAGAAGGACGGCTTCCAACGTTTCCTGCTAAAAGGAATCACGCTTGCGGTAAACGACAATGCGAACGTCGATGCCGTGCTTGCGATCGGCACTGTCGCGGACTCGGTGACAATTTCGAGCGAAACTCCGCTTCTCGAAACGCAGAGCGGCGCCATTAAGGGACTCGTCGACCAGCAGCGCATTGTCGATCTCCCGCTCAATGGTAGAGACATCACACAGTTGCTGGGCGTGCAGGCGGGCGTGATTTCACGTAGCCAGTCCGCTTCGGAAGGAAACGCCTATGTGGTCAATGGCAGCCGTCAGAACGGCGTCTCCTACCTGCTGGACTCCGGCATGAATACAGACTCCTATCGTAACTACAGCGGTCTATTTCCGAACCCGGATGCGATTCAGGAGTTCAGTGTGCAGAAGAGCAACTTCAGCGCTGAGTATGCGAACGCGACCGGAGCGGTTGTGAGTGTGGTGACCAAGTCCGGAACGAACGAGTTGCATGGTTCGCTTTTCGAGTTCCTGCGAAATGGAGACCTGAATGCGCGCAACTTCTTTGCGGCGAAACGCGATTCGTTAAAGCGCAATCAGTTTGGAGGAACAATCGGCGGCCCAATTCTGAAAGACAAGCTGTTTTTCTTCTTCTCCTACCAGGGTACGCGGCTTCGTAGCGATCCGCAGTTGACAAAGCAGTTTCTTCCCACTACTGCGATGAGATCCGGCGATTTCTCCGCCATCACAGCGGCAATCAAAGATCCCTTGACCGGTCAAGCGTTCCCGGGAAACAGGATTCCGCTTAGCCGGCTGAATCCCGTTACGCTGGCCTTCCTGAAATATCTTCCCGACCCAGGCACCTCGGACGGATCGCGTTACACTGAATTTTCCGCGAGACCGGATGCGAATGAATACACGGGGAAAGTGGACTGGAACCTGGGCCGGCATCGTCTAAGCGCGCGCGTCTATACCAATATGTACCAGCGGCCGTTTACGGCGAATGTGCAGGATTACGCCTCCATGTACACTTCGGATGCGGGGAGGACCGAGCAACCGTACCAGCAGTGGACCGGGAACGATCTGTATACCATTTCTCCGTCAGTGATCAACAGCTTCACATTTGCCTACCGGGGCCGCCGGACTCTCAACGATTGGAGCGCCGTCACCCTTCCCCTGTCGTTTGCGGATGCAGGAGTAAAAAATATTGCAGTGAAAAATCCCACTTCGGTCTACATCAGCGTGTCCGGCGGATTTCTTGCGCGTCCAGGTTGGTCCTACGATAAGCATGACCACGATTATCAGTTCTCCGATTCGGCGACCTGGATCCACGGTTCGCATGAGATCAAGTTCGGCGGCGAGTACCTGCGAACTTCGAACGATATCAAAAACGACTTCCGCACCATGGGCTTGTTCACATTCAACGGGTCCATCACCGGAAACGCAATGGCCGACTTCCTGACGGGCAATGTGTACCAGTTCTGGCAAGGCGGCGGCGAATACAAGACGACACTCGGCACACGATGGGGGTTGTTCGTCCAGGATAACTATCGAGTGACGCCGAACATCACGTTGAATCTGGGTTTGCGCTGGGACCCGCAGCTTCCCTTCAGCGACGACCTGGGACGTGTACAGTGCTTTGTACCGGGCGCGCAGTCGCAGCGGTATCCGAAGGCTCCAACAGGCTACTTGAATGCGGGCGATCCGGGCTGCCCGGAGGGCGGTTTCAATTCGTATTACCGGTCGTGGTCGCCCAGGCTGGGTTTCGCGTGGCGTCCCTTTAGTGGGAAGACGGCGATTCGCGGCGGTTTCGGCCTGTTCTGGAATCCTCAGTTCACCTCGCTCTATAATACTTTCGTGGACTCCTCGCCTTTCAGTCCGCAGGTGGTCAACTACGGCGTAAGCTTCGATAACCCATACGGCCCTACGCAGAATCCGTTTCCGGCGGCGTTTGCGCCGTTCAATCCGCCGGCCAATGTCGATTTCATCACGCCGCTGGGGCAGTTCGGTGTGTTTGCTCCAGGATTCCGGCCGAGCTACAACGAGAGCTTCAACCTTACAGTCGAACGCGAGGTGATGAGAAACCTAGTGGCCAAAGCCAGTTACGTCGGCAATCTGGGAAGACATCTTTCCTATCCGGTGGACATCAATTATGCGCGGTACGTGGCAGGCAGTTCGACGGTCGCGAACATTCAGCAGCGGAGACCATATGGCGCCTTCGGCAGTGTGTTGGACGCATATTCGGACAGCACATCCAGCTACCACGGACTGCAAGCTTCGGTAGAGCGGCGGCTCACGGCAGGGCTTTCGTTTGAAGCGAATTACACCTTCTCAAAGTCGATTGACGAAGCTTCGTCGGATCCGACACCTGGACAGGGAACATCGATTATTCCGACAAGCCGCCTGGCCAATCGCGGCCTCTCGGATTTCGATATCCGCCACCGCTTCGTCCTTTCGTACGTATGGCAACTCCCCAAACTGGAGCATTCCCATCAGCTTCTGCGGCAGGTGATCGGCGGTTGGGAATCGTCCGGCTTTGTAACGCTACAAAGCGGCTCGCCTTTTTCCGTGCTTTCGGGAACGGATCGCTCGCTCAGTGGGATCGGAGCGGATTACGCGGATCTGGTTGGCAATCCCTATTTGGATACCAGCAGGTCCAGGGCAGAGCAGATCGCCCGATATTTCAATCCGGCGGCGTTCACGCCGAACGCGCCAGGCACTTTCGGCACCTCGCCGCGCAACTTGATGCGCGGCGAGGGATTGATGAACATGGATCTTTCACTGATGAAGCGTTTTCAGATCGGCGAG
>JBBPYD010000145.1:0-7941 GCA_038200305.1 Bryobacterales bacterium | reverse complement strand
CTTGGATGCCAAATAGGAGTACTGTTGCAACCAGACCCATCGCAGGCCCAACCTTGCCGTACAATTTCGTCCAGTGAAAGAAGCTTGTACAGATTAGCGACTGCAGCAGGTAGTTCGTCAGCGCCATTCGCCCCACGGCTGCAAATGGGGTCAATGTTCGTTTCCATGTCGGACGTTGCACCAGCAGCAGTACCGCACATGCAAAAAAGCACGCCAGTGCGGGTACGGAGATTTCGTAAGCTGGCCGAAACGCAAAGGCAAGGTTCGTTGCATCGGCAAGCAGCCCGATCGCAAGCCCCCAGGCGCAGAGTTTCCGGATCGTCGGCAGGTGTCCCTGCACGTCATTCAACAACCCCGTCCGCCATACCCACAACCCCGCCAGGAATCTCGGCAGAATGAAGGTCACCAACCAGAGTGGGGGCCAGTTGATTGCCCACCACGCGGAGAATCCGTTCGACACGATCGTCAGATAGCTTCCATCACGGTAGACCGAGATCGCGTGCAGCACTTCCGGCGAGAGTTCTATGGTGGGTGGAACCGGCATAAAGAAGTTCATGCCAAAAAAGATCAGGGCCCAGAGCGCAATCGTCCTCTGCCCGCATTTCCTAAAGAGCCACAGCAGAAATCCGGTAACTGCGTAGGGCGCCAGAATGTCACCCCACCAGATCAGCCACGCGTGAATCAATCCGATGCAGAAGAGAATCAAGAGCCGCCGTGGATAGAACCAGACCGGCTTCCCACGCTCCTCAGCCCGCTCCATCTGTATCGCGAAGCCTAACCCGAACAGGAAAGCAAAGAGTGTTATGAACTTGCCTTGCACAAAGAAGTCAATGAATGCCTGAGCGATTCTATCGGCAGTTCCGGGAAATAATTGGCCGATGCTGAAGTAGAGGTTGGGGGGCGCATTGAACCCACGCATGTTCGCCGCCAAAATACCGAACAGCGCCAGACCGCGCAACATGTCAATCACATCGATCCGCTCGCCCGCGCGTATGGGCGTCATCTCCGCAAATTCGAGCATAGGCGATGTTACCCTAAAACAGCGCAGATGCAACAGACTCCGGCAGTTTTCCTCGACCGCGATGGAACGCTAATGGAAGAAGTGGAGTATTGCCGGAACCCCGCGCAAGTCCGCGTATTCGCAGGCGTTCCGGAAGCCCTGCGGCAACTGAAGCACGCAGGATTCAAACTGTTTCTGATCACGAACCAGAGCGGAATCGGCCGGGGGCTCGTGTCCGAAAATGACTTCGACGCTGTTCAGCGCGAATTTCTTTGCCAGCTCGGAGCCCCGGTCATTGATGGAGTGTACTTTGCGCCGGAAGCGCCCGGCCAGCCGTCCCCGCGCCGCAAGCCCGCGCCCGGGATGTTGCTGGAAGCAGCGGCTGAACATCACCTTGACCTTTCCGCTTCCTGGTTCATCGGAGATAAATCGAGCGACATCGAAACTGGACGCGCCGCGGGTACCCGTACGATTCTCGTCCTCACAGGTTACGGCCGCCAGCAGGCCGGATGCCATCCCGATTTCATTGCGGAGAGCGTCATCGAAGCAGTGGCCAGTGTCATCCTTAATTCAGTTCGCCCTGCCGGGTGATGACCTCTGCGTTCAGGTATGGACGCAAGACTTCGGGAACGGCAACACTGCCGTCTTTCTGCTGATAGTTTTCGATGACGGCGACCCAGGTGCGCCCGATGGCGAGGCCGCTGCCATTCAGGGTATGGGCGAATTCGGATTTGCTCTTACCCGATTTCTGGCGAATGGAAGCACGCCGGGCCTGGAAAGCCTCGAAATTTGAACAGGACGAGATCTCTTTATAGCCGTTTTGACCGGGCAGCCAGACTTCGATGTCATAGGTCTTGGCGGAGGAGAATCCCATGTCCCCCGTTGAGAGGGCAATGGTTCGATACGGCAGACCGAGCTTTTGAAGAATGCGTTCGGCATCGGCCGTGAGCTTTTCAAGCTCGTCGTAGCTCTGCTCCGGCCGGGTGAACTTCACCAGCTCCACTTTCTGGAACTGATGCTGCCGGATGATGCCGCGAACGTCGCGGCCATACGAGCCGGCCTCGCTGCGGAAACACGGAGTGTATGCACAGAGCTTGATCGGCAGCTTCTCAGAATCCAGCGTTTCGTCCCTGAAAAGATTGGTGACCGGAACCTCCGCCGTGGGTATCAGCCAGAGGTCGGTATTCTCGCAATGGAACAGATCTTCGGCGAACTTGGGAAGTTGACCTGTTCCATACAGGCTGGCCGAGTTGACCAGGAACGGAGGCAACACTTCGGTATAGCCGTGCTCCCTGGTGTGAACGTCGAGCATGAAATTGACCAGAGCCCGCTCCAGCTTCGCGCCAAGGCCGATGTAGACGGCAAACCGCGCGCCAGTGATCTTGGCTGCGCGCTCCATATCCAGAATGTTGAGCTCTGGACCAAGATCCCAATGCGGCTTCAGTTCAAAATCGAATTTGGGCGGAGCGCCCACCCTGCGTACTTCCACGTTGTCTTCCGCACTCTTGCCGGCGGGAACCGATTCATGCGGCAGATTTGGAATGCTCGACAGCATCAGCCGGAACCGCTCGTCCAGCAACTTCACCTTCTCATCAAGCGCGCCAATGGCGTCCCCAATCTCGCGCACCTTCTGCTGCCGCTCAGAGGTGTCCTCGCCTGCCTTCCGCAGCTTACTGATCTCAATGCTCTCGGAATTGCGTACTGCCTTCAGCCGCTCGGTTTCCGTTACGGCCTTCCTGCGCTCGGCATCAAGCTCTGAAAACTGGCCCGTATCAAGTTTAAATCCCCTGGTAGCGAGCCTCTGCTCAATCAAAGGTAAGTTGTTTCTGAAAAACGCTAAATCGTACATGGCCGCCTAGCGCGCGCTCAGCGGCGTCCAGGTTTTGCCCACCGGTGCGCCCTTGTAATCGGCGCGCGGCCGGATCAGGCGATTATTGCGATACTGTTCCAAAATGTGCGCCGTCCATCCCGACATGCGGCTGACCGCGAAAATGGGAGTGAACAGGTCAATCGGAATTCCCAAGGAGTAGTATGTGGATGCCGAATAGAAATCAACATTCGCGTTCAGACCCTTGGCCGATTTCACCAATTTCTCAACAGCCGACGACGCTTCGTAGAGATCCAGATGCCCGGTGCGCCGGCCAAGCTCTTCGGAGGCGACCCGCAGGTGGGTAGCGCGAGGATCCTCGGTGTGATAAACGCGATGACCGAAACCGGGGATCTTGATCTTCTTATCCAGCTTGCTCTGCACGTTCGCTACTGCCTGATCGGCTTTGCCCCCTGCTTCGAGAAGCAGCTTGATGACGTCTTCGTTTGCTCCGCCATGCAGCGGCCCTTTCAGCGCGCCAATAGCGGACGTTACTGAAGAGTAGATGTCGGATAATGTTGCAGCGGTCACGCGCGCGGCAAAGGTGGATGCGTTAAATTCGTGATCCCCATGAAGGATCAGCGCGACATCGAAGGTGTGCTCCATGAAATCGTCGGGCCGCTTGCCGGTCAAAGTGTAAAGAAAGTTCCCCGCCAGGCTGAGATTCGGATCGCCCTCCACGATTTCCCGCCCATTGCGGATTCGATCGAAGGTGGTGACGATAGTGGCGGTCTGTGCCATCAGTTTCTCCGCCTTGCGAAGGTTCGCGTCCATCGAGCTGTCGGCAGCCAGTGGATCGAAAAGACTCAACATGGAAACCGCGGTACGCAAGACATCCATGGGAGCGGCTTTGGGTGCGCTGCGAAGGAAATTCACCACCTCGGCGGGAATCGCACGGTTCGCAACCAGAGACTTTTTCAGTCCGTCCAGTTCGGTTTTACTCGGGAGCCTGCCGTTCCACAGCAGGTAGACAACTTCTTCAAACGTGGCGTTCTCAGCCAGTGTATGAATGTCGTAACCCCGGTAACTCAGGATGCCGGCATCGCCGTCAATAAAACAAATCTCCGATTCTGCGGCAATAATGCCTTCAAGCCCTGCGCCTGTAACTGCCATGATTCTCCTCTAGCGTTTGTTCCGCTTGCTAAATCCGTGCCGCCCAAATGTTCTGGATGAAGATCACGCAACGGTGATGATTCATTATAAAACAGCGGAGTGAACTCTGAGGCTGAACGCGTGAAGTTTTTTGGACCGGGCATGGCGTGCACAATGGATGCGCAGGGCACGCCGTTTTTGAGCGGAAAATCTGCTACGATTGGTAACATGGCTAGACTGTTCTCCGTTTAACTCGAATGATTCCACCCAGAAACTTTCCTCCCCGCCGTCCACGTATCCGTGAAAATGTAAATGAAGCGATTCGCGTTCGCGAAGTCCGCGCCGTTTTCCCGGACGGATCAGTAGAAATTATGGCCACACCGGCCGCAGTCCGAAAAGCGCAGGACATGGGCCTCGATCTCATCCTGATCGCACCCACTGCCGAGCCGCCGGTTGCCAAAGCCATGGACTTCGGCCAGTGGCAATACGAAAACAAGAAGAAGCAGCACGAAGCAAAAAAGAAACAGCACATCATCCAGGTGAAGGAACTCAAGTTCCGGCCGAACACGGACGATCACGACTACGAATTCAAGAAGAATCACGCGATCCGCTTCCTTGGGGAAGGAAACCGCGTGAAGGCTGTGGTCCAGTTCCGCGGACGCGAGATCGCGCACGTGGATTTGGGCAAGAAGCTGTTACTGCGGTTCGCGGAAGACCTGCAGGGCCACGGCACCGTGGAAGGCATGCCGCGCCTGGAAGGCCGCAACGCTCACGTGATCATTAGTCCGGTGAAAGTGGAAAAGACGAAAGAAGCTTCCAGGGAAAAGTCCGCGTAGCAGTGAGATGTACTTAGCTTAGTCCCAAACTCGTCAGTAAAAAAGATACTTACGCCATTGGTCGTCGCTCTTGGCGAGCAGACGCATCAGATGGCGGCTGGTGTGCAAACTGAACGGGCGCGGCGCCCTGGCCAGCTTCAGTCCGGCCTCTTCGGGCGTCCGGTTTCCTTTCCGGTTATTGCACTGATGGCAGCAGGCCACCAGATTCTCCCACGTGGTCTCTCCGGCACGGGACCGCGGAATCACGTGGTCGAGCGTCAAGTCGCCAGATGGCGTCGACCTCAGGCAATATTGGCAAGTATAACGGTCGCGCATGAGAATATTCTTGCGGGAAAGCGCACGAGTCTGATGCGGAATCCGCCTATATTCGAGCAGCCGGATAACGGATGGCAGTTTAATGGTCTGCCGTGAAGAATGTACGTTGCTCTGGGCATGTTCTTCCGCTGAAGCGACACCCTTCAGCACAAGGACTACGGCCCGGCGTGCCGCGCAGATGTTGATCGGCTCGTAGCTTGCATTCAGAACAAGGACAGGTTTGTGTAATCGATCCAGACTGATCATCAACCAGGCTCCATTAGACGCTGAACTCACTTACAACGACGGATTTGCGGCGATCCACACGCGCCAGCGTGAGCACCGTGACGCGTTTCGCACCGGCGCGCTTCAACACGGCTGCACATGCGCTGACCGTGGCGCCGGTGGTGAGTACGTCATCCACCAGCAGCACGTGCCGGTCTTTTACTGAAAATCTTTTGTTCCACACAAATGCGCCCGCAACGTTGGTCCGGCGTTGGGCGTTGGTCAAGCCTGCTTGGGCCGGCGTGCGTCTTTTGCGCCGGACGGCCGCTACCAGCGGAGTGCCCGTTCTTTTGGCGATTATCTTGCCCAAGAGTTCAGATTGATTGAAGCCCCGCTGCCATGCGCGCGTCCAGTGGAGCGGCATGGGAACCACCAGGTCGAATTTCTTGTCGCGCGGCAGAGCCGACGCCAGCAGCTTCCCTAAAGGCCGTGCCAATGGCTTCATGCGGCTGTACTTGAACAGATGAATCAGCTTGCGGAGCGGGCCGTCGTATTCGCCGAAGGAAAAAGCCGCATCAAACCCAGTCATGCCGCGCCGGCATAGACCACACCTGCCGTTCTCATCCAGCGGAAAGGCATTGATGAATGGTGTATTGCAATCGACGCAGAAGTATTCAGCCAACATCGGCCGCGGAGCCGCGAGACAAACGGAGCAGACTGGGATTCTGGAAACTTCCTGGAGGGGCGCGCTACAAACGCGGCAGTCGTCGGGGAAGACGAAATTGAAGAGAGCCGCGGGAAACTTCCTCGCGGCGGGATTGTCGATTTTGGGCAGAACAGCCGTTAACCATCGACTGGGGAAGATGCACCTCCACCTAAACCAACATTTTACTATACTTTCGATCTTGGTATGATTTCACTAGTTTTAGACGAAGAGATAAGTAAGGCGGCTTAGTGGAATGAACGAAGGATCAAAAACCGCAATGGTTCTCAATCGTCCGGTTGCACTCGACCGAATCGGCGGCGATGAGGAACTCCTACAGGAAATCGCGCGGCTGTTCCTTTCCGAGTACCCTGCGCTGATTCAAGACATCCGATCCGCTATCGAGGGTGGAGATGCTTCCATGCTGGAACGGAGCGCTCATAGTTTGAAGGGTTCGGTTGCGAACTTCGAGGCATGCGATGCGGTAGCAGCGGCTTACCGGTTAGAAGCCATCGGCAGAAGCAAACAACTGGATCGGGCTTGGGCTGCTTTTGCAGAATTGGAGTCCGCCTTTGAGAGCTTACACCCCGCGCTCGTACACCTGAGCCAAGAGTGATTTGCCCCTAAGGCATTGGAACGTCTTCGCGGTTCGGTCTGCTATAGTATTTTAAGTCCGCTCCCTATGACAACTCTTCCAGTGCAGGAAATCGTTTGCGCCCACAGTCCGGACTCGGACGATGCCTTCATGTTCTATGGTCTCGCGACCAAAAAGGTCCGCTCCAAAAACGTCAATTTCCGCCACGTTTTGGAGGATATTGAAACCCTGAATCGCAAGGCGATGCAGGGCGTTTATGAGCTGACCGCAATCTCTTATCACGCATACCCGTATGTGGCTGACAGGTACATGCTGATGGCCAGCGGTTCCAGCGTGGGCGATGGTTACGGCCCCATGCTGATCGCGATGCACCCGATGGCCTTGGAAGAAATCAAAGGCAAGAAGATCGCCATCCCTGGAAAGATGACCACAGCCTATCTTGCATTGAAGTTGATTGAGCCCGACTTCGAGCCGGTGGTGGTGCCCTTCGACAAGATTACCGATGCAGTGCAGGAGCGTTCGGTGGATGCAGGTTTGGTGATTCATGAGGCGCAGCTCACTTATGGAAAGGGCGGCTTTCACAATATTTGCGATGTGGGCCGCACCTGGAAAAAACTGTACGATCTGCCGCTGCCACTCGGCGCAAACGCTCTGTTGCGCAGTTTGCCGGGCGAAGTACAGACCGAATGCTGCCGCATGATGCGCGAGAGCATCCAGTACGCGCTCGATAACCGCGAAGAGGCGTTGAACTACGCTATGGAGTTCGCGCGCGACATGGATCCCTCGCTGGCGGAGAAATTCGTCGGCATGTACGTCAACCACTACACCGTGGATGCCGGCGAGGTGATTCCGCAGGCTGCGCAAAAACTGCTCGACATGGGATTCGAGGCCGGTTTAATTCCGAATCGGGTCACCGTCGAATTCGTCCGCTAACGCGTCCTAATGGCTGTGGTGGGTCTCGCGTGCTTTCCCGCGGACGAGCCAGCTTTCTTTTATGACACGAATTCTTATCTCAGCAATTCTTTTATCGAGCGTTATTGTTCGCGCTCAAGACCTTCAAAGCGACGAACCCAAACAGCGCATTAAAGCGGTCCGCGAGATTGCCAAGGAAGGTTCCGGTGGAATCGAGAAACTGAAACCCGTCCTCTCCGATCCGGATCTCAATGTCCGATTCGAGGCCGTGAAGGCCATTACCGAAATCGGAAGCCAGTACAGCCTCGACCCGCTGATCCAAGCCGTGCGGGACAACGATCCGTCCATTCAGATCCGGGCCACGGAAGGACTGGTGAATTTCTATTTGCCGGGTTACCTCCAAACGGGCATCCAGCG
>JBBPYD010000144.1:0-19720 GCA_038200305.1 Bryobacterales bacterium | reverse complement strand
CGGCGATGGACCGGTCAGTGGAACCCTGCGTTGACTTCTACCAATTCAGTTGTGGGAACTGGATCAAACGCAATCCTATTCCATCCGATCAGGCCCGCTGGGATGTGTACTCGAAATTGGGGAACGATAACGAGCGGTTCTTGTGGGGAATTCTGGAAGAGGCCTCAAAGCCCACATCAAACCGTACTGCCGCCCAGCAAAAGACGGGCGATTACTTCGGCGCCTGCATGGATGAGGCTGGAATCGAAAAACTGGGCGCCGCGCCGCTGAAGAAAGCCCTGGACGAAATTGCGGCGCTTCGATCCCTAGACGAATTGCCGGGCCTGCTGGGCCGCCTCCATCTGGAAATGAGCGGCGGCAGTATGCTGTTTGGCTTTGGCTCCAATCAGGATTTTGCCGACTCCAACCGGATCATCGCTTTCGCTCTGGCGGGCGGAATCGGTTTGCCGGATCGCGATTACTACATTAAGACCGATGTGAAATCGGTGGAAACGCGCGTGAGATATCTGGCCCATATCCAGAAGATGTTTGAGTTGCTTGGAGACCCGGCAGCTACAGCCAAGGCAGAAGCACAGACAGTGATGGACGTTGAGACGGCGCTGGCGAAATCGTCACTCACTCGCGTTGAAAAGCGCGATCCACATAATCTGTTTCACAAGTTTACGCGGGCTCAGTTGCTGGCTCTAACACCTTCGTTCCACTGGAACGAATATTTGTCCGCGGCCGGCGGCCCTGCGATTTCCGAATTTAATGTGACCGAGCCGGAGTTCTACAAGCAACTCGAAACACAGCTCAAGACCCGGACGCTGGCCGACTGGAAAACGTATCTGCGCTGGCATGTGGTGGACGAAAAGGCAAACTACCTGTCTTCGCCTTTCGTACTGGAGAGATTCAATTTCTACAGCAGATACCTGCGCGGCATTCAGGAGATGCGGCCGCGCTGGAAAAAGTGCGTGCAGTATGTGGATCGCGATCTGGGTGAGGCGCTCGGTCAGGTATTTGTGCAGAAAACGTTTGGGCCGGACGTGAAAGCGCGGGCGCTCGCGATGACCAGAGAGATTCAGAAGGCGATGGAGGCTGACCTTCACCAGCTTACCTGGATGGGCGATGCAACGAAGAAAGAGGCATTGCTGAAATTGCACGGAATGGTGGACAAGATCGGTTATCCGGATCGATGGCGCGACTACAGTGCGGTCCAGATCGTCCGTGGCGGCTTCTTCGGCGATGTGTCGCGCGCCACCGTTTTCGAATCGAAGCGCCAATTGGCGAAGATCGGTAAACCGGTGGATCGCCGCGAGTGGCAGATGACGCCGCCCACGGTAAACGCCTACTACGACCCGCAGATGAACGACATCAACTTTCCGGCGGGCGTGCTGCAACCTCCGCTATTCGATCCGAAGATGGACGATGCGCCGAACTACGGCAACACCGGGGCGACGATTGGGCATGAGCTGACCCACGGATTCGACGACGAAGGCCGGCAGTTCGACGCCACCGGAAACCTGCGCGACTGGTGGACGAAGACCGACGCGGACGAGTTCACCAAGCGGGCCACATGCGTTTCCGATCAGTACTCGCAGTACACAATTGTCGATGACATCAAAATCAACGGCAAGCTCACACTGGGTGAAGATGCGGCGGATTTGGGCGGCACGATTCTGGCTTACATGGCGTGGAAGGATGCGACGCGTAATCAGGACCTGAAACCGATAGATGGTCTGACGCCGGATCAACGATTTTTTGTTGGGATGGCGCAATGGGCGTGCGGTTCCGAACGGCCGGAACAGAAGCGCGTTAGCGCGATCACGAATCCGCACTCGCCCAATGAGTACCGGATCAATGGCGTGGTCTCAAACATGCCGGAGTTTGCGACGGCGTTTGCCTGCAAAGTTGGCCAGCCAATGGTACGCGAGCGGGTCTGCCGCGTCTGGTAACCTGCGGTTGGAGGAACACCGTTGGAACCTGAGCAAGAAACTGAGAAACTACCACACGTGCGTCCCATTGAGGGTCTGCTAAAAGGGCAAAAAGCCATTGTCACCGGCGCGAACTCCGGCATCGGTAAGGCAATCGCCATCGCACTGGGGCAGGCAGGCGCCGACGTGGTGGTGAATTACGTACAAGATGAACCCGCCGCCAACGAAGTGGTTCAAACGATTACGGCATCGGGCCAGCGCGCCATGGCAATCAAAGCGGACGTTTCCAATGAAGCGGAAGTGCAGGCGATGTTTCGTGCCGCCGTACAGCAGTTCGGTACGGTGGATATCGTGATCAACAATGCAGGGCTGCAGAGGGATGCGCACATTGACGAAATGACGCTCGCACAGTGGAATATGGTGATCGGCGTCAATTTGACCGGGCAATTTCTTTGCGCCCGCGAAGCGATTCGTGAATTCAAACGCCGCGGAGTGGTGGATAGCGTTTCGGTCAGCGCCGGGAAAATCATTTGCATCAGCTCCGTGCATGAAGTGATTCCCTGGGCTGGCCACGTGAACTATGCGTCTTCAAAGGGCGGCGTGATGATGATGATGAAAACCATCGCGCAGGAAGTCGCTCCATTCCGGATCCGGGTCAACAGCATTTGTCCTGGCGCGATCAGAACACCCATCAACACCTCTGCCTGGAATACACCCGAGGCTTACGCCGACCTGATGAAGCTGGTTCCTTACAAACGGATTGGCGAGCCGGAAGACATCGGCAGGGTTGCTGTTTTTCTCGCTTCGGATCAGGCGGATTACATTACGGGAGCGAGTATTTTTGTGGATGGCGGGATGACGCTGTACCCGAACTTTGCATCGGGCGGCTGAGGGTTGAGGGATCCGGGCGAGCGCGGAGGACGCCGCCCGGAATCGTTTCGGAGTTTGAACAGATTACCTGTGCTTTGCTATCTAGTGAGCCGCCGCTGGAAATCTTCTCAACGAATTCTTTCGGCTCCGGTATCCGGCACAAAATGGAAGACCTGAGGCTTCTTTCCATACGCCGCTTCATAAGCTTCAGAAATGCTTGCTTCAAAATCGGCTATCCGGTCCGGTACCACCAGGTTTACGGTGCAGCCGCCAAATCCGCCGCCAGTCATCCTTGCGCCGTAGACTCCATCGAGCTTGATGGCGGTGTCCACCAGAAAATCCAACTCATCGGCGCTCACCTCATAGTCGTACTGCAGGCTACGGTGCGATTCTACGAACAGTTCACCCATGGTAACCAGGTCACCGGCACTGGCGGCGCGTACAAAAGCTTCCACGCGCTCGTCTTCCGTGGTGACATGGCGAGCTCTCTTCAGAGGCACTCCGGTGAGTGGAGCCAGTTCTGAGCTACGGGCATCGCGCAGAGTACGCACGTTTGGAAACCACCGGCGTAATTCTTCCACAGCCTCAGCGCACTCCCTTACCCGATCGCGATACGCCGATACGCCGAGTTCGTGCTTCACCATCGAATTCACGGCCACGATGGCGGCACCGGCCGGCAAAGCGACCGCTTCATGCGTGAGTGAGCGGCAGTCGATTCGTACGGCTTTTCCGCGCTCGCCATAGAGGGACACATACTGGTCCATGATTCCGGAGGGCACACCAACGAATTCCCGCTCCGCGCGCTGGCAGAGAAGGGCCAGTTCAATCTTATCAATCGCGCGCCCGCGTAAGAGCGCCAGGGCCGTAGATACTTCAATCGCGGCCGAGGAACTCAGGCCCGCGCCCACGGGCACAGTGCTGTAAATCGCCAGGTCTGCCGCACCGACCGGATACCCGGCACGCTGGATCTGTTGGGCAACGCCGAGAATGTAGTCCGACCAATCACCCGCCGGTTTCGCACCTTCAATGCTTTCGAGACTCCATTCCCTGCCCGCTTCCACATTCTCCGAGTACACGCGCAACATGCCGTGCCGCGCTTCGGTGGCGCCGACATAGCAGGCCAGATCGATGGCGATAGGCAGCACGAAGCCTTCGCTGTAGTCTGTATGTTCGCCGATCAGATTGACCCGGCCCGGAGCGCGATAGATCTCAAGGGTCCCGTTGTTTAGAGCGGAGGAATCGGCAAACTTCTTGCGAACGGTTTCCGTTAGGATTTCAGGCGCGCTAACCATAGCATCACTCCTCCAAAGACAAGCATGGCGGAACCTGCATACAGGTTCACGTTCACTGTTGACAGAGGGGCGCGCAGGCTGGGCGTAAACACGCCGAGAGAAACGAGGATGCCGCCAAGCAGCAGAAAGAACCAGCCCGAAGGTATTCGAAGGTCTAGCATGCGTTACCGGAATAGAAAATTCAGAGCGATGCAAATCACCGCGACCACAACGGCTAATGGACCCGGCTTACGATACCAGCTTACTCCCTCTTTATGCGGTATCTTTGTCAGCCCATAAACCAGGTTGTGCAGTTCGCTGTTGGGCTTCGGACGGGTGGCCAGACTCACCAGGATTGTGACAACAAAACACGTGGACCAGGCGAAGATCGCGATCCAGAAGTTCTGCGCCATGGTCGATGGAAAATGCTGCAGCTGGCCGAGCCATCCGCCCTTGTCCTCGGCCACGGTGAGCCCGTGAGTCAACGCGGCGGCACACGTACCGGACAGTAGTCCCGTGAAAGCGCCATGCCCGGTGGCGCGTTTCCAGAACATTCCGAGCAGGAATGTTGCGAATAACGGCGCGTTCACGAATCCAAAGACAAGCTGCAGCAGATCCATGATGTTGTTGTAGTGCTGCGCGAGGTAGGCGGTGGCGATGGATAGTGCGATGCCAACCACGGTGGTGATGCGCCCTACTGTGAGATAGTGCGCATCGGGCGCGCCGCGGCGGATGTAGCTCTGATAAATGTCGTAGGTAAAAACCGTGTTGAACGCGGTGACGTTCCCGGCCATGCCTGACATGAAGGACGCCATGAGGGCCGTTAACCCGACGCCGAGCATGCCGGATGGATAAAACACCGCCATCAATGTGGTGAGAGCTTGATCGTAATCATAACTGTTCCCTTTAGCGGGTAGCGCGTAACCGATATCCATTTTGGTCAGAGCGAGCGCCGCGATGCCGGGAACAATCACAATAAACGGCATAATCATTTTCGGGAAGGCCGCGATCACGGGAGTACGCCGCGCGGCCGACATCGAGTTGGCAGCCATAGCGCGTTGGACGACAAGGAAGTCGGTACACCAGTATCCGAAGGAAAGCACAAACGCGAGGCCCGCAATCATGCCGAACAGTTCCACACCCATCGGGTTTTCCGAAGCCTTGCCCATGTAGCTCCAGGAATGGGTCATCACCGGCGGAAGCCGCGCCGCCATGCCGCTCCATCCGCCAGCCCGGTTGGTGGCGAGAATGGCCAGAGGCGCAAAGCCGACCACGATGAGAAAGAACTGCAGCACCTCGTTATAAATCGCGCTGGTGAGACCGCCTAAAAAGGTATAGATCAGGACGATTACGGCCGAGAGCAGGACCGAAGCTGTAAAACTCCATCCCAATACCAGTTGGAATAAAAGCCCGAGCGCGTACATGGAAATGCCGGACGAAAACACGGTCATCACGGCGAAGGTGATTGCATTGAGGCCGCGTGTCTTCTCATCGAAGCGCAGGCTGAGATACTCGGGGACGCTGCGGGCGCGGCTGCCGTAATAAAACGGCATCATGAAGATACCGACGAAGAGCATTGCCGGAATCGCGCCGATCCAGTAAAAGTGCGCCGTCATGATGCCGTACTTGGCGCCGGAGGCACACATGCCGATCACTTCCTGCGCGCCGAGATTGGCGGCAACGAAGGCGAGGCTGGTGATCCAGACAGGAAGCGAGCGCCCGGAGGTTAGGAATTCCGTACTGCTGGTGACGCGTTTTTTGAGGAACCATCCGATCCCCAGGACAAAGCAAAAGTACAGTGCCAGGATGGCGTAGTCGATGGAGGCTAGTTTCACAGTATCGGTCCATCTTACTCTAACAGTGGCCGGTGCATTCATCCGTGGATCGTGATGGAATAACTTGTAAGGATGGAAGCATGAGCGCCTTCGCGTGGCTGGACCAGTTTCGCCAGGATCTTCATTACGGGTTGCGAAGCCTGAGGAAGAAGCCGGGTTTTACCGCGGTGGCAGCGGCTTCTCTCGCGCTTGGAATTGGGGCAAGCACGGCGATGTATAGCGTGATCTATGCCGTGATCGTCGACCCGTTTCCGTATAAAGATGTCGACAGTCTAATGAGCGTTAAGGTTCAGGAGCCTGGGAAGAGCGGGTATCGCACTTACTACACCGTGGACCAGTTCCTTGAGATCGAGCGCCGCAGCTCCATTTTTCAGGGTGTGATCGCGTCTACGATTAGCGATGTTTTGTGGACCGGCAACGGGGAGCCGTAGCGTCTGCGCGGGAATCACGTCACCATGAATACGTTTGATGTCCTGGGTGTTCCTCCTCTTTTGGGGCGGACAACAGCGGCGGCGGATGCTCTGGCGAATGCGGAACCGGTGGCGATTCTCGGATACAAGTTCTGGCAGCGTCAGTTTGCCGGCGATCCGGGTGTGGTGGGCCGCCAAATGCGGCTCAACGATAAGATGCGCACGGTGGTTGGCGTGATGCCGCCGCGGTTCATGTGGCGCGGAGCCGATATCTATTTACCTGTGGTGTTTCACTCTGGCGAAGTGATTGAAGGCGTCACGGATGTGCATGTTTTGGGACGATTGAAACCTGGGGTCGGCGCGGCCCAGGCGGAAGCCGATCTGAAACCGATTATTGAAGAATTGCAGCACCGGCAGCCCGGCGAATTTCCCGAGACCTGGCGCGTCGGGCTGCTGTCGTTCAAAGAGACATTCCCGAGCGACATTCGGGAGGCGCTTTGGATTCTGTTTGGCGCTGTTGGAAATGCTGCTGTTGATCGCATGCGTGAATGTGTCGAATCTTCTGCTGTCAAAGGCGGCCATGCGGAAAAAAGAGATTGCGGTGCGGGCTTCGCTGGGCGCCAGCCGGTTGCGCCTGATCGCGCAGCTATTGTCGGAGAGCCTGATTTTGGCGCTGGCGGGCGGCGCGCTTGGGATCGGGTTGGCGTTTGCGGGCCTCGCTGGTATTATCGCGATGGTGCCGCCGAACACCATTCCCGACGAGGCGCATATCGCGCTCAACACACCGGCTCTGCTGTTCACTATCGCGGTTTCGGTTTTATCGGCTTTGCTCTTCGGCCTTGCACCCGCGCTGCATGCTTCGGGCGGCGATCTTGCGAATCCTCTAAGACAGACGGGCCGCGGCTCAACGGGCGGCCTCCGTCAAGCATTCTTGCGCAATGCTCTGGTGATTGGCGAAGTGGCGCTTGCGCTGATCCTGCTGGTGGGCGCAAGCCTGATGATCCGGACGTTGTTCGCAATGCAATCTCTGAATCTGGGGATTCGCGCGGATCGGGTATTGACGTTGCGCACTATCCGGATGCCGCTCGCCGGAACGCTTTTCTGCAAGAGGTGCTTGGGCGCATTCAGGCCATCCCAGGCGTTGCCGCCGTTGGTTTGAATTCGGGTCTGCACCCGCTGGGCGCATGGGGCGTGCAGGTGGAGGTGGTTGGAAATTCGCGGCAGGATAGCCGGAATGTTCTTGTCCATCAGACGAACAATGGCTACACGAACGCAATGGGAATCCGTCTCATCCAAGGGCGTCAATTTAGCGATCAGGAGGTGGCCCGTGGTTCTCATATGGCGATGGTGAACCAATCGTTTGTGCGCCGCTATATTTCGGGTGGCGATCCGGTGGGCCGCATGGTTCGGATTCCCAGATTTCGCAAAGCGCCTATGAATCTGGCTGACGATTCCTTTCAGATTGTGGGGGTGACCAAGGATGCGCTGAATCGGATTTCGACGAACGAAACACTTCCGGAGTTGTACGTTCCATTTACGATTGCGGGTCTAGCGGACCGGTTGGTTGTTCTGGCGCAGGGCGCTCCACTGGCGCTTGCGAATTCTATTCGTGCGCAGGTGTACTCGGTGGATCGGGATCAGCCGGTGATGGAAGTGAAGACGATGGACACGCTGTTGAACGAGTGGGTGTATGCGAGGCCGCGATTCAATCTTTTACTGTTTACGGTATTTGCGGCGTTTGGGATGATTCTGGCGGTATTCGGAGTGTACGGTGTGATCTCAAACTCCGTTTCACAGCGGACGCAGGAGATCGGAATCCGCATCGCCCTGGGGGCGCGCGTTCCGGATGTGTTGACGATGATTCTGATGAGCGGAGCGAAGCTGGTGGGACTCGGGATTCTGATCGGACTTGCCGGGAGTCTTTTCTGCGTGCGGTTTTTGTCGGGGCAGGTCTGGAATATATCGACGTTCGATCCGTACTCGTTCGGGGCTGTTTCGCTGATCTTGTTTGTAGCGGGGCTATTCGCGGCGTTCTGGCCGGCGCGGCGGGCGGCACTTGTAGATCCGGTTACTGCGCTTCGGCAGGAGTGATCAAGGCGCCGGAACTGCACTGGGCCGGGCCGATATCTTTCCGCGGTAAACTTCGCCCAACTCAATGTTGTGGTTTGACAGCGTTCCGCCCGTCGCCCGTTCCAGCGCGGTTTTCGCCTTCACGTAGACGCCCCTTGCGGCTACTTCCGTGGAGCGCGCCTGCGCAAGATAGCTTTGATATTGCAGAACAAGGAATGTGGTCGAGATGCCGTTCGCGTATTTCTCTTGCTCGACCTGCAGCGACTGCTCCTGCAGTTTTCGCGCTTCCACAGCGGCATCGTAGGAGGCGCGGGACCGCTGCTGCGCAATCATGGCTCCCTCCACTTCCAGGCGCACTTGATTCTCAAGTTGTTGCAAGCGGACCTGAGTCTGCCGCACATTGATTTCATCGCGCGCGTAATCGCCTTGCGCGATCCGGTTTTTGAGCGGCAAGTTCAACTGAATGCCTACACCGTACGTGGGGTAATTGCGGCGAAAGATTTGCCCGAGCGATGAGCCGAACCCACCCACCAGAGGCTCATCCGGGGTGGAGATCAGGCCCGGCGTGGACGAAATCGGCGCCACGGGATTCAATTGGCCGCCGAGTCCGTTGTTTTGCACGATGCCGATAAGGTCGATCTCGGGAAGCAATCCGTTCCGGGAACCCTGCAAGCTGATACGGCTGTTCGTCATCTGTATGCGGCCCTCTTCCAATTCCGGCCGGTTGCGATAGGCCTGATCGACCAGGTCCTGCACGGGTTGAACCTCTTCGTGAGGTGGAACGTCGATTGGAGTGGTCGGGATGATCCGCGCGCTGCGAATGGCTGGATCAGCCGTACCTCGCCTGGTGAGGATCGACTTCATGATCAACTCCTGCTGCAGTTCAAACCCTTCGGAGTTAGCCAGATCCTGCCGGCTGGCGGCGATCTGCGCTTGGGCGCGCACCAGTTCAATCGGCGCCAGCGTGCCTTGTTGTACTTTCTCTTGGTTATCTGAATACAACTGCTGGGCAAGGGCCAGTGTCTGGCGCTTTACAGCAACATCTTCCACCAAGCTCACCAGATCGTCGTATAACCGAATCACGCCGGCAACCGTTTCGATCACTTGCTGGCGGAAGACGAGATCGGAAACTTTTTCGTTGTTCAGAGCGATACGAATAAATCGCTTGTTGACACTAGGGCCGAAGCCACGGAGCAGCGGCTGCGTGAGATTGATGCCGAGAGCCGAATTCGTGTAGGGGTTATAAAGATTTCGCGCTGAGTTCGTGTTCTGAGCCGCTGAGTTGAACGTCACTCCCAGCTGCGTGCCGTAGCTGAATCCTTTTTGAAGACCAATGTTGCTGGCCAGGTTGCGGCCTATCAACGCACTGGTGCCACTGACAAAGGAATTACTTTGGGGCGTGGAGGTGTGCTGCCAATTCAGTTGACCAACGATGGCGGGGTCGAAAATGGGCACCGCCGGGCCGGTGGAGAACGGATTCGTGCCTGTGATGGCCGCGCTGGTTTGTGTAGGAACAATGGCGGCGAGTTCGGTGAGATTTGCCGGAACCGTCGTGGTGGGCGTTAGCCCGGAAGCAGGCAGGTTGAGAATCGGACTCACCGGACCTCCCACTCCCTGCGGCAGCACATTAACTACCAGCGGAACCCCGCGCAGAATGGAAGCGCCCCCACGCGCCCGCTCCGTATCCGATTGAGCGATGGCGGGCGTAAAGCGCTGCAACTCGATATCGAGGTTGTTCTCCAGCGAAAGGGAAATGGCATCCTGCAGCGAGAGGTATAGATTTCCGGCACGAAACAGACTTTCGATGCGTGGCGAATTCTCAAGGGAGATCGGCGGAACCATCGGGGTCTGGTAGGGCCTGAACAGCCGCTCATACCAATGGATCGGTTCCGGCTGCGTCACCTGGGGTTGTGCGATTAAAAGTTGATGTCCGAAAGTTAGGAAAGCAATTAAGGAAATGGTTGTACGATGATTCGTCATTGATTCTTGCTGCCCGAAGTCTCCAGAATACATCGTTGCTAATCTGAAAAGACGATATGAAATCTACTGTCGAGCAAATTCGCGAAAGATTCGATCATGATGTCGATCGCTTCTCCAACCTGGAAACCGGACAAACGGCCACCATGGATGCCGCGCTCATTCTCGATCTCATCGCACAATCGGTGGCGAAGACGAATCCCGGCGCCCGGTCCATCTTAGATGTGGGATGCGGCGCCGGGAACTTCACTTTGAAGGTGCTCGGAGGCCTACCGGGCTTAAGCGCGACGCTGGTGGATCTCAGTGGTCCGATGCTGGAGCGCGCATACGAGCGAGTCTCTTCTGTCACGACCGGTAAGGTTACAAAACTCCAGGGCGATATTCGCGAACTGGATCTGGGCCGTGAGCAGTTTGATGTGGTTGTAGCTGCGGCCGTGCTGCATCATTTGCGAACGGAAGCGGAGTGGACGCTCGTTTTTTCGAAGCTTTATGACGGTCTGAAACCGGGTGGATCTATTTGGATTTCCGATCTGGTGTCTCACTCCATTCCGGCGGTTCAGCAATTAATGTGGAAGCGATACGGCGATTATCTGGCAGCGTTCAAGGGTGAGGAATACCGGGATCGCGTTTTCGCGTATGTGGAGCGGGAAGACACGCCGAGTCCGGTCCTGTTTCAATGCGGCTTGCTGCGGCAGGCCGGTTTTCGCTACGTGGATATCCTCCACAAGAATTCCGTATTTGCCGCGTTCGGGGCTATCAAGTAGGCCGCAGCAACTAGCTTCGGCGAACGACGAAATACGGCTGTTGACACAGATCGATGCCCAGCCCTGGGTATAGGGACGGAAGGTTGGAGCCAGTCCGAATCTCGAAGTAGTATTCCAGCGGATACGGCGATCCTGTGTAGTCGCCGGGTATCGTGGCCGTGAACCAGCCGCCCTGTGCTTCCATGTCTTCCACTCGCCACGCCTCTGCCTGGTTTGTGTGGCGGAAGTGAAGCCGGGCGGAAACCTTCGCGGCATCCGGCATGGTCACTTCTATTGGAAGTGGTTGTCCCGCGGCGAACCGCTTGGGTGGCGTGTGGTTGCATTGCGCAGGCCATCCAAGGGCCGGCGATATGGCTTCCTTCACTGCATTGCGTGTCCGCTCCGGATCGCTTGGCGTCCTCGCTTGCGGCAGCAGCGCTTCCATATCGGCAATGTCTTGATCAATCGCGGGCAGCCGATCCAGCCAGTTCCCTCGCAGGTGGTGGTCGTATCCAAACGTGACGTCGTCCACATACACGCCCTTGGCGCGATTGGCCAGATCCCACCATGCCTGCCTAGCCTTGCGGTATGCCTCCAACGCCTCGTTCAGCGCGGCGCGGTCGCCTGTTTGTTCGAAGATGGAAAACAACACTCCGCTGCGAAGCTTCGCTCCGAAAAATCGGCCGAGCCCACTCTCGATGGCAACGTCCACGGCCCACCGTCGAAACTCCGGACCTTGGTTCGAACCGATCTTCGATTCAGCCACACTCAACTGCTTGCTGGAACCACTTGCCAGGTCTTCCAGCCACGTTGCTACCTCGATGGGAGAATACTTCGCGCTTCGCTTGCCGTTCAGTAGTTCGGCCGCGAAGTCGTCGATGCGCGAGAAAAGTCCAGGATCGAACGGGCTCACCGTGCCGAATCTTTTCGGGCTCGGCGTATCGCTGTATGGGTGCGGCCTGGCCGCATCCACAATCGGCATATTGGTGTACATCTCGGGCCAATAATTGTTGTTGGCAGCCGAAGGGCCGTGCGCTGTTGTGACCAACGGCAGTATGCGGCTGGAGTGAGCGAGTGCCGATTGGACCGGAAGCGCCGCGGCGCCGAACTGCCGCCGAAGATAGCGTTGCCAGGTGTCGGGGTCCGAGTCTGGATTGTAAAGCAGCCGACCCCAGACGCGATACGTGTAAAGATACTTCTGCCAATCCCACTTGGGTTGCAGCGACTTGTCCGCGTACGCCGTGCGCCCCAGCGGCAGACCTGATCCCTTCCGGCCTTTGAACGACAGCGGTTCACAGATCTCGGCTCCGGAACCGCCGCAAAAACTGGAAGCCCGTCCGTAGGCCGCGGCCATCGCAGGACTGCCCCACAGCAGCAGCCGTTGCGTGCCGGGCCAAATCCGGTACAAAACACCATACTTCCTGTCTTCCTTCAGCAGGTCGCCATATCCATAGCGAAGGAAGCTTCTAGACCCGCTGCTCAATGCGAAGAAGCTGTCGTTCTTATTCGCCTTAGGCATCTCCTGGTCGCGAATTTGTGTCTGATGATAGGGCAGCCCCATGTGCTCGGCCCAGTATTTCGGGGACACGTTCACGGGCAGGCCGGTAGCCAGGGCAACGTCGATCATCTTCTGATCGATGCCTTTCGCATGCATGTCGATTTCAACCGGGCGATTCACGCGGACGATCCCCGTGAACACAGTCTTCCAAAATTCGTAGCTCTGCTCCGGCACGCCGCTTTCGCCATGAATCCGGAACGTGATTCCGCTGATGCTTGGGCAGGCGGTAAGCAGTTTCTGTAGCGCGTCGCGGCAATACAAGGCATGATTCTTCGCATTCAAGCCGGAGATAATATGATTCGCGCCGGGACTGTCGGTCCATTCATAAGCGTGGGTCCAAAGACCCAACTGGAAATCCATCCCGCGCGCGACGGTTTCGTTGCCGATAAACTTCAGCATCTCCAGATTCCGATCGCGCTCTTCGTCTGAAACACCGGAAGCCCGCACATTGTACGGAGGGACGGCAAGCAAGAATGGATAAGCGAAATGGAAATAGTTGTCGCGGATCTGCCGCGTGAAGTCGTACCCAATCCCGAGCGTCAGCGCGAAGCGGTTGAACCGCTGCGCGGCGAGCATGGAGAGGTAGTTCGGCCACATGGCACGGTCGTTGTACCAGGACGTATCTTCCACATCGCTCACGAAAAACCGCGCAATGCTCCGGATGGGATTCGCCGGGCTTTCAATCACTGGGGCGCGAAGGTGCAACGCTGCGACGGGGTCGGAAGCGTTCTCACTGCGGTCCGCAAGATCGAGCAGCGCGTACACAAGGCCGCGGACATCCCGTCCGCACGCAAGCAGGACGGGCCTGCCTGACGTTCTGCCGGGAATCAGACCAAGAGCTTCCGGAGCGTCCGCGATGTTGACGGCCGCGTACTTCCGCACTTCGCGGGATACAGCAGACCCCAGCCCGGAGGAGACAATACAGAAATCGCCCGCGGCTGCCTCGCTTAGGTTCCCATGCACTTCCGCCGGTACGCCTCGCGCACGAAGCGCGTTCTGTAACTGACCGGCTGCCCACCTGGCGGGTGCGGCGGAAGCGACCGGATCGTCGGGATCGACGATGATCGAGACGGCGGGGCCTTTCGCTGCGGCGGCGATGCCTCCGGCCACGGCCAAGCTCGCGGCGGCGCCGGTATTTCTCAGGAACTCACGGCGATTCACGCTAGAACGCTCAGGCGGCTGCATCCTCATACCACTCTACTTGTAAGCCGCGTAGTCCTTCGCGATGTCCTCGCCGGACGGGTGGATGATGACGCGGTATCGGAATCGTATCTCTTTGCCCGGTTCGACGGTCACGCTGCCG
Organism: Bryobacterales bacterium; assembly: GCA_038200305.1. Taxonomy (GTDB): domain Bacteria; phylum Acidobacteriota; class Terriglobia; order Bryobacterales; family Bryobacteraceae; genus JANXXV01. The sequence goes on along the minus strand of JBBPYD010000144.1, from coordinate 5,770 downwards.
TTCCGCGCCTTGTCGTTGAAGAAATCATGTTCGCCGAAAATATTCGCCGCGAACAGGCCATAGTCGCGGGCGTGCCAATACGTGGGGTGCTTGGGATTGCCCGGGTGATCCAGAATCGCCACTCCCACCTTCTCGCCATCCACGTTACCAACGTAGTCCACCCAGGGCGACGGCTTGCCCCAGACGTTTTTCATCCCGCTCGCGCCCTGGGCATTCGTCATCGCTCCGCCTTTTTTCTCAGACATGGAGTCCGCCAGCCGGATGGCAAACGTCCCTTCCTTGGTGTCGCCGAACGTCACCTTTTCAATCGCCTTGAGAACGATGTCGAAGTCCATTACCCGGTCGGACGGATTGTCGTAGAAAATCATCCTGCGCGTTTCGGTCAGAAGCGGTTTGCCGTCAGTGTCCTTCCAGGTGAAGACGGCGTCGATGGTGCCTTTCTCTTTGCCGCTGGTTGTTTTCACGATTCGGTCGAGCACGATTTTTCCCAACTTTGGCGTTTTGGAGTTCGGCTCACTCCCCCAGAAGTCGAACCCGTTCACGGCGCCGTGCGCAAAATAGAGGCCGCGGTGATGCGGGTGATCCCGGCTTTCCCCTTCCACCATCTCCATCGGGAAGTGCCGCGTGACGATCTTGCCATCCGCCGTACGCAACGGATGCAGATAGGGCTTGGTCACATCGGGACCAATAAAAAAGCTGGTGAAGGGCTTGCCGTCGATTGCGACATCGATACGGCCAGTGTCTCGGGTAATCTTCACTTCGGCGCAGAGGGGCAAAGTGAGAAGTAGGGATAACAAAAATCGTTTCACAGTGAGAGTTAATCACATTGCGGTGGCCCGGCTCAACCGGCCAGATGGAAAGCGATATAACGTAAAGCGGTCAAGCTTGGAATAAAGCCGTATGCCGATCCGCGCGTGGTGACGAACCGTGAAAAGCCGGAGACCACAATTTTGTTTGCGTTCTCCACCGGAATGACGAACTTTCCCTGATCGTCCAGGGTATTTCCCAGCACGGGATCGCGGGTTCCGCCAAGACCTGCGGCGAAGGTGCCGCCGTTTACCCATTCGGACATCAGAAACTCAAACTGATCTTTCAGGCTCACACCGATAAATAAACCAAGCAGACCACGCTCAATCCCGTCGTCAGGATGGCTGGGATCGAACGGCGGTCCATAAGGAAGTCCGCGGCGCACAATGCGGCGATTCAGTCCGCTGCCGCCCGCTATCCTGGAACTTCGGGGATTGTTGCGGCGCATATGCGAGCCGATGGGACAGCGGTACCCCTTGGAGTCGTCATAAGTTTCCGGATGGTCCGAAGTGGGCGCGTAATCGAAGCTGTTCAGCTTTTCGATCGGAATGGGTTCCGCTGGGGAGTCTGTATCGGGAGACAGAGCTAAAGGAACTCCGTTACGCCACCGCCCACACATCTTGGCTGCGAGTTTTTCTCCGCTGATACCGTACTTTTGCGGCGCTTCATTCAGCATCCGCTCGAAGACGGCGCAGTCCTGTTCGAGTATCCGCAAAGCCAGGAAGCTTCCATTTAATCCGAGTTCTACGGGTTCCGGGACAGGATATGTGAACTGTTCGTATTGACTTGGGTAACCAAGCACGAACTCTCCCGCCGCGGCCTTGGGCAGGATATCGGGCACAGGATTCGGCAGCCCTCCATCGATGGCCGGTTGTGAGAAACCGTCGCGATAGCCGAAATGCGCGAGGTTGTCCGGAAGCATTCCGGAGTCCTGGACGAAAACTTCCGGCAACACCTCCGGATCGGACCAGAGTTTCCGGAGCACTGCCGTCTGGGCTTCCAGGATGTCTTTCGTCTGGGCGAAGAGAAGGACGGCGATGTGGACGCCCGGGCCGGCAAAGGCTTGCTTCCAGTTGCATGGAGCGCTCGCGCCGGTATCGCCGGCTAATGCAGCCCGGCTCACGGCTCCCTGGGCAAATTCAATCGGAAAACTGTCCAACGACGCCGCCGGAACCTGCAGAGCGGCAAGCCCTGCATAAGTAATTGCCACGTTCAAGCAGAAATCCGGTTTCTCATCCCAAGCGGCGCCGCTGGTTACGGGTAAGCTACCCAGAACCAGCCGCGCCGCAGCGGCATTCCGCACCTCCAACACAAAAAGGCGCAGTGCATCCATGCCGTAGCTTCGCAGAACGAATCCTTGGATCTCGGCAAGCGGCAGAGAACTCATCAGCCCTGCAAGATTCCAGCCTGAATATCCAGGACGGTCGCGGCCGGGTAAGCGCTATAAAAAGGTTCTATGGCGCGCAGGTCGTTCGCCTTTACGTAAGCCATAAATTCCGCGCGATGTTGCTGAACGGGCACTGGCGGCGCATCCTGCATGTGGGCCAGCAAAGCGTTGAACACATCACCAATCGAATCAATAAATTCGTTGATGTAATCCTCAAAAGTTCCATCGTAAGTAGTGATCACCGCCAAGCGGGTGTTGTTTTCAAGAAAAACAAATCTGGCGAAGTGAACGTTCGCAAGTTTATTGAGCGCCATCCAAATCGGGTTCTGACCGGGCGGGAGGCCCTGGATGTGAGTTAGAAGGCCGTTTAGTTGCTGGTAATCGGCATCCGACTTGATCTTCATCACGAGGGTCAAAGGGCTCTGGACCGCTTTTGCGCCTGCGTCTGGTTGACTACCTGCGGCAGTACTCATCTGTTTGTTTCCTCCTGGGGCTCGGAAAGATCATACGTCGGATTGACCGTCGAATCAACGATTATTTATGCGTTCGCGGGCAATGTCCCCTCGAGCCCAGATGTTTCGGCGGCCGAATCACCTGCAACCGCGAAGACATTCACTTGCCACAAGCATTTCATTTTGTGTCACTTTCAGAATTGTTTGGCATGAAATCGTCAACATTATTTGGCATACCGAGCGAGGTGTGGGAGGGCAAGGGAAAGCGGAAAGCTGGGGGGAATCAGCCATTGCGCAAACCTGTCGCCATTGAACAGCGAAACGCAATACCTTTTTGAAACGCTCAAACCCAGCAAGTCGAGCTCGGTGCCGTGTTGTTGCAAAATCGATCCTTTGTGCAAGCATCACGCCATCGGCCAAATCCATTTCGATAACGCGCGCGGACAGCAGCAGCCACGTAGTCGGTTGTCTGATATAGTACGCTCACATGCATGTCCCTGCTCTGCTAGCAATTAACCGATGGCTCCATTCGCCTTTGGAAAGATTTGATTCGGAGTACACATGGTGGATTCCGTGGGCTCTCGGCATTGCCGTCGGGTGCTTTTTCTGGTTTTATGTGCGGCCCAGAAGACGGCGGAAGTTCTAAATCGCTCTTCAACCTCCTCGCTCAGAACCACAGACGGGAATGACTGGCTTCCTCAAGGTGGACGGTCTGAGCACCCGGAATCGATCCAACGCCAGCTTGCGGGTTTCCGCCCAGAGCCCAGCCAACTCTTCCATACTCGGAGAGTATGCCAAATAGCGCTGAAAGAACTATGCCAAACAATTCTGAAAGTGACACAGTGTTCCATACTCTCTGAAGCGCGCGGGTCCGATAACCCGCCAGATATCAGACGAGATATGCTCATGGCCCAGGTCAAGACTTGCACCTGGCTGGATGCCGGCCCCCGGTCCCCGACAGCCATCCGGCGCTCTCGCAGACGGACTTTTCCGAGATGAAGAAAAGAGGTGGAGCTGAAGTTAGCTCAACAGCTTTCCCGCCCTCTATGTGAGTACGGCGTGTCAAGCTGAAATGTGTCCCACGAATCGCACTGGATCGTGTTGTGGATAGTGATCACTTTAGTGCTCGGCTCGTGCGCGCCCAAACCCCCGCCGGACCTTTCCGGCTTAGACCAACGCATCCAGCAGTTGCTGGTCCTGGGTGATTCCGACCAGGCCCTAAGAGCGGCCGAACAAGGACTCCGCCGGACCACACCCGACCGGGAACCCCGCTGGTATTGGGCATTCTCTCTCGGCAGGGCCGAAGCGGTCCTGGGCAAAGGAGAAGCATCGTCCGCTCTCCAACTTCTTGCGGAGATCAACATCCCGGAAGCGCCGGATCTGCGCGGTTTGCAGGCTCGCAAAGAACTGGATCAGGCCACCGCCAAGTATCAACTGACCGATTATCCCGGGGCCAAGATCCTCCTTCAGCACGCTGAAAGCCTGGCCGAATCCGCCCACGAGACCAGGTTGCGTTTCAACATCGATACCCGGCTCGCCAACGTGCTGGCGCAGCTAAAGGATTGGCCTGCCGCGGAGGCCACGGCTCGCGAATCCTACCGTTTGGCTTCCGAGAGCAACGGTGGATTGTGGAAGGGCGAAGCTTTGGCAACGCTTGGTTCCGTGCAAATGCGGGAATCCCACTATGAAGATGCGCTGCACACTTTTGAACAATATTTCGAAGAATATTTCGAGCAACAGCCCGCTCCGATCCGCTCCGAAGACCGCATCTTGGGCGCCAAGGTACTCAATAACGCCGCCGTTTGCAACTACCGTTTGGGCGAACTGGATACCGCGCTCAATTATTATCAGGAGGCTTTGGCCCTCGATATTGAAACGGGGGATTTGAAGGAACAATCGATTTGTCTCGGCAACATGGGGAACATCCATCTGGATCGGGGCGAGTATGAGACGGCGAATCGCTATTTCCTGAAGGCGGCCCGTCTGAACGAAGGTGGGGAAGAGAACCTAGCGAAGTGGTTGAGTAATTCCGCTCGCGCCAGCATCGAATCCGGGGATTGGAAGCTCGCCGAGCAGTACAACACTAAAGCACTGGAGATAAAACGCCGCCTGAACATGGGCGTGGCGGAGCTGTACTCGTTACGCAATGCGGCCCGGATCGCGCAGTTGAAAGGCGATAATCGGGCAGCCGAAGCTCTGTTCTCACAGGTGATTGCGGCCGAGTCAGACGACCCCGCCCCGGCACTGGAATCGCAAGCCGGCCTCGCTAAGCTTTACGCCGCCACGGGCCGTTTGCAAGATGCGGAGGCACAGTTTCAGGCCGCGTTAGAATTGGCCGATCAAAGCCGCTCTCGCCTGGTGAAAGACGAGTACAAACTGTCCTATCTGGACAGCCTGATGACGTTCTATCGGGACTATGTAGATTTCCTGATGTCGCATGGCCGGGCCGAACGGGCACTGGAAGTGGCGGAAGCGAGCCGCGCACGAATTCTCTGCGAGCGGCTGCAGGTCGATTCGGCCACACGAAAGTTTACGGCGGCCCAATATCGTCAGCTCGCGGGAGCAACAGGGTCGGTATTCGTCTCTTACTGGACGGCTTCCGAGCGATCCTACGGCTGGGTGATCACGCCCGATGTAATTTGGCCATTCACGCTGCCTCCGAAAGAAAAGCTTGCGTCCCTGGTGAACGAATACCGCGCACTGATCGAAAATCTACACGATCCCCTGGCGCTTGACGATGCGGCCGGGCGCGAGCTCTACACGGCGCTGGTAGGGCCGATCGCCGATCGAATTGCGAACAGGAGAGTGGTTGTTATCACGGATGGTCCGTTGGCCGCCCTGAACTTTGAGACACTGCCGGCCGGGGCTGGGCCGAAGCGCTACCTGATTGAAGACTTCACGATCTCAATTGCGCCGGCGCTGAACCTGCTGGCCGGTGGTGTGCGCAGGAGCTCGAGCGGCTCGCACACTGCAAAATCACTACTGCTGATTGGGGATCCGGATTCGGTGGACCACCGCTTCCCCAGGCTCCTCTATGCGGGTGACGAAATGGACAAGATTGCCGGCCATTTTCAGAGCGGTCAGTCCAAGCAGTTCCGCTCGCGCGAAGCGGTCCCGGCTGCTT
>JBBPYD010000143.1:0-39365 GCA_038200305.1 Bryobacterales bacterium | reverse complement strand
TGAAGGCCGAGGGCGATTGGCAGCACATGGTCCAGATATTCAGCGTCGATTTATAAGGTCGCGTCACACCGGCAATGGTCAGCGCCTTATCGTATACGCGAACGGTCTGTCCGAGTGCGCTCGTGTTTGCCCCAAAGTGGCTTTACCAATATGCGTGGCTGATGACTGCTGCGCTGCCACCCGCCTTTAGCTCTTCGGTGGTGAAGAGGCGTCCCACTGCGGGCACCACGCCGAAAACGGCGAAGAACTCCGGCGTTACTGTGGCGATGTTTGCGTAGTCGGCTTTCGAGCCTGCCATCACGGCAGTTCCAGAATTGGCATAATATGCCATTGCCGTAAAGGCTGTGCTCTGATCATGCCAATCGTGGAAATCGGGAGCGGAGACTCGGCCGTGCCCACCGCTCTTTTTCCATTGAGACGAGAGCGTAACGATGCGGTCCGGATCGTGGTACGAGAGCGGCTTCAGCAGCACCGCATTCACAACGCTGAACACCGCCGAGTTTGCGCCAATGCCAAGCGCCATGACTGCAATGGCAAGAATGGCGAAGCCAGGGTTCTTACGCAATGATCGTAGTGCAAATCTCAGATCCATGTCCCGAATGGAAGCACGCGGGTTGCCAGCGTTAGCACGAGTCTTTGCCGACCTTTGGGGGGGCGCGCTCGGCGGTTGTGGTGTCCGTTTCTGGGAATTAGCTGGCCGTTCTTGGCAAGTTCGCCTGCCACGAAGCCAGTTCAGCGAGATTGAGTTTGCCGGTATAGATCGCCATTCCCAGGGCGGAATCGACACCGATCTGGTCTAGCGCTTTGATATCGTCCAGGGTCGTGATCCCGCCCGCCGCTGTGATTTCGTGCGTTGTGGCCGAGCGCAGACGGCGGAACCAGCCCAGGTCGGTTCCCTGCATCATGCCTTCTTTATCGACGTAAGTGCAGAGGAACCCGCCGCAGTATGGTTCCATCTGTTGAATGACTTCTTCGGCGGTAAAGCTGGTGGACTCACGCCAGCCCTTCACAACGATCTTCCCATCCTTGGAATCGAGAGCCATCAGCACGCGTTCCTTTGGCACTGTGGCAATTAGCTCTGCCAGAAAGGAGTGATTCGGGCCTGTTTTTGTGAATGCGGCCGTGCCAACGATCACCTTGTTCGCACCCAGCTTCAGGAGCGACTGGGCCTTCTCAGCTGTCCTCACGCCTCCGCCCACCCGTGTTGCTGCACGCTGCGCCAGGTACGCGACAAGATCGTCATTCGATCCGGTGCCGATGGCGGCATCGAGGTCGATCACTTGAATCTCTGGGAACGCAGCGAACTTGTCGAGCATTTCTTGCGGGGCGCCACCCTCCAATGCTTTGTCGCGGCCTTGCACAAGCTGCACCACTTTTCCGCCCATCAGGTCAATGCATGGAATGATCACTTTTGAATTCTCCTGATGGGAATGCCGCGCGTATCTAGAAATTCTTTGAGATCGTCCACGGTATATGTTCCGTAATGGAAAATGGACGCGGCAAGTGCGGCATCGGCCTCGCCGTCGGTCAGCACCTCCAGAAAGTCTTCCGGTTTGCCTGCGCCGCCAGAGGCGATGACCGGGATGTGTGTCGCTCTCGATACCGCTCGGGTCAGGGCACAGTCGAAGCCCGTCTGGACACCGTCGGTATCCATGGATGTCAGCAGAATCTCGCCCGCTCCGAGTTGCTCCCCACGCGCGGCCCACTCGATTGTGTCAATCCCTTCATCGTCGCGGCCGCCGCGTGTGTAAACGTTCCAGTCTCCGGGCGAACGGCGGCGTGCGTCGATCGCGAGTACGACGGCTTGCGCACCGAACTCCTGGCTTAGTTCGGTGATCAATTCTGGACGCCGCACGGCCGCGGTATTAATGCTCACTTTATCAGCGCCGGACATCAAGATCCGGCGTGCATCGGCAATGGAGCGAATCCCGCCGCCTACGGTCAGCGGAATGAAAACCTTCCGCGCCGTGCGGGCAACCACATCGGCCATAGTGTCGCGCTGATCGCTGGATGCCGTGATATCGAGAAACACCAGTTCGTCGGCGCTCTGCTGGTTATAGCGATCCGCGAGTTCTACTGGATCCCCCGCATCCCGCAGGTTCACGAAGTTGATGCCCTTAACAACGCGGCCGGCAGTGACGTCCAAGCACGGGATGATGCGTTTCGCCAGCACCCTAATTCAACTCCACAAAATTGCGCACGATTTGAAGACCGGCCGGTCCCGATTTCTCTGGATGAAACTGCACGCCGAACATGTTGCCGTTTTCAAGCACAGCCGTGTAGGGAGTCGTGTACGTGCAGGTGGCAGCCGTTTGGGAAGTAACCGGCACGTAGTAGCTGTGCGCGAAGTAAAGGTGTGGATGCTCCGGCAGACCTTTCAGCAGCCGCACTGGTCTGACCGCGTCCAGGGTATTCCAACCCATGTGCGGCACGCGGGCGTCCGTAGGGAACCGCTGCACTGTGCCTTCGAAGATACCGAGTCCGCGAACATCCGTAGCTTCATCACTCTGCTGGAATAGCGCCTGTAAGCCCAAACAAATCCCGAGAAACGGAACTTCCGCGCGGATGCGTTCGAGCAACGTCTGCCGCACGTCCATCGTGTCCAATGCGCGCATCATTTGCCCGAAGTGCCCAACACCCGGCAAAATGATTTTCGAAGCTTTGCGTAAGCCCTCCGCGCCACGAACCAACTCGTATTCCGCGCCGATCTCATCCAGCGTATTTTGAACCGAGCGGAGATTGCCGGCGCCGTAGTCGAGGATCGTAATCATAGCAGTCCCTTGGTGGATGGAAGCTGCTCGCGCAGACGCTCATCGGTGGACGAGGCGTATCGCATGGCGCGCGCGAAGCATTTGAAAATCGCCTCAATCTTATGGTGGTTCGACCGTCCGTAAAGGACCTTCGCATGCAGGTTAGCGGCGGCGTGCTGGACGAATCCGCTGAAGAAATCTTCCACCAGTTCCGTCTGCAGATCGCCTACCAGCCGAACCCTCACCAGATCCTTATAAACCAGAGCCGAACGTCCGCCGAGGTCAACGGCAACCACTGCGAGGGTCTCGTCCATGGGCAGCACAAAATAGCCGGCGCGATTGATGCCGCGCCGGTCCCCGAGCGCTTTCGAAAATAGTTGGCCCAGCACGATGCCGGCGTCTTCCACCGTGTGATGCTGATCCACATCCAAGTCGCCCTTGGCGAGGAGCCTCAAATCGAAGCCGCCGTGTTTGGTGAAAAGCTCCAGCATATGATCGAAGAAGCGAATGCCGGTGGAGACCTCATACTTACCCTGACCATCGATTTCGAGAGCGCCGGAGATCTGCGTCTCCTTCGTATTGCGTTCGATGCTTGCTGTTCTCATAAGACGGTTTCGAGTTCGTTGATGCTTTCAAGGACGGACACTGCATTCTCCTGCTTAAGCAGCCTGAGGACATCCGGATAGCGGGGATTGCTGCGTTCGGCGATGCCGATGAAGGGGAGCTGTGCGCTCTTCGCGCTGCGTGCGTCATCCACCGTATCACCGATGTACCAGATCTTACTCGCCGGGAATTGGGCGGCGATCATTCGTAATCCGTCAGGCGCCGGCTTTGGATTCGCGACATCATCGTCGCCCACAATCATGTCGAATCGCAGATGCCCGGCGAAACGCCGCAGAGTGATATGGGCTTCCGAGCGGAGCCGCCCGGTGAAGATGGCAAAGCTGAATCGGCTGTTCAGCCGCTCCAGCAAGCCATCCTGCGCGATCCATTTCTCCCGCAGAATCAAACCATCCGATCCATTGCCGAAAAAGATCGACTGGAAGTAGTCGACCACTTCCTGATATTCGATCTCGACGCCAAGGTCGCTAGTAATTTTTTGCGAGAGCGCCCAGTCGTTGTTCCAGCCGCCGAAATTCTTATAATCCTGGATTAGCTCTTTAGTGATCTCGCGGCCGGTGAAGTGATGCACGGTCTTGCGAATGGTCTCTCGATACGATTCGCTCACGTCCACTAAAACGCCGTCCATATCGAACACGATGATGTCGCGGCTCATCACCAGATCCGCTCCAATTCTGAAAGGAATTGCCGCATCTGATCGCGCGTCCCGACGGTGACCCGGACCGCGCCCGGCAACTCATGGCTACGGTCGCGAACCAGCATCCCGTGCTCTTGAAGCTTGCCGCGTACCTCGGACGCCCGCGCTCCCAGCCGCATCAGGACGAAGTTTCCCTGGCTTTCGTAATACGGGATTTTTAATTTTTCAAGTCCAACGTAGATCAGTTCGCGGGCAGCCAGCACTTCGGTGACGTATTTCGTAATGTAAGTGGTATCTTGAATCGCAGCCCGGGCGGCCAGTGCGGCCAGTGTGTTCACACTGTAGGGCGACTGCGATTTATGCAGGTATTGGATGTTATTTGCGTTTGAAAATAGACATCCGAATCGCATCCCCGCCATGCCATACACTTTCGAAAAGGTACGGCTGACAAACGCGTTCGGAAATTCGTTGATGTGGCGAATCGCCGTGATCCCGCAGAATTCGTAATAGGCTTCATCGACCAGCACGGCCGCGCCCGCAGCCTTCTTCAGGATTTTCTCAATGCCCACGATGTCTACCGCGGCTCCGGTCGGGTTGTTCGGATTGGAAATAAGAATCGCGCGGGTACTGGGTTGAATCGCATCCAGCAGTTCCTCGAGTGGGAACTGAAGCGTATCGGCCCGGTAATCGATCTCGTGAATAGTGCCGCCCGCGATTTCCGCATAGAAGCGGTACATCGCGTACGATGGCCGCAGGATGATGACCTCATCACCGTCATCCACGTAGGTGTTGATCAGCACCTGAATGGCTTCATCGGTGCCATTGGTGAGCAGCATCTGCTCATTCTCTACGCGGAAGTGCCCCGCCAGTTCCTTGCGAGCCTCGGTGTATTCAGGGTAGGTGGCGAGCCGGTTCTCATCAAGCTGCCGCTTCAGAAACTCGACAACTCGGGGCGAACAACCAACTGTATTTTCATTGAAGTCCAACCGCAGTTTGTCCGCGCGATCCGCACTTGGTGGGGAATAGGGGGCCATCTGCAAGATAGCCTCCCTGGGGCGCAGACGCTTAGCCATTCGTCCTCACCTCCACCGATCGCGCGTGTGCTTCCAAACCTTCGGCGCGAGCGAGAGTGCCGATCGCCGGGGTGAGTTTCCGCAGCGCATCAGGGCTGAGCTCTTGGGTCGAAATCACCTTTACGAAGTCCGTCACCGAAAGGCCGCCGCGAATGCGGGCCGCGCCGCTTGTTGGCAAAACGTGGTTTGGACCCGAGGCGTAGTCGCCCGCTGCTTCCGGACTCGTCGGCCCAATGAACACACTGCCCGCATGGCGGATACCCGGCAGCAGGCTGGCATCGTGAATACTAAGATGCTCGGGCGCAAAGCGATTGCTGATCTCCACTGCTTCGTCGCTGGATCGGACCAGAATAACCGCACTGTTGCGGTCAATCGCTTTGCGCGCGACCGCCGCTGTCGGCAGTGTTTCCAACTGCCGCTCAATCTCTTTTGAAACGGCCTGGGCCAGCCGCTTCGACCGGGTGAGCAGGATCGCGGAAGCCTCCGTATCATGTTCCGCTTGCGCGAGCATATCGGCGGCGATCCAGGACGCGTTGCCCTCATCCGCAATCATCAGGATCTCAGTAGGCCCGGCGATGAAATCGATTCCCACTTCGCCCGCCAGCAATTTCTTAGCGGCTGCAACGTAGATGTTTCCCGGACCAACGATGCGATCGGCGCGGGGCACCGTTTTGGTGCCATAGGCAAAAGCCGCAATCGCTTGTGCGCCGCCCATCAGAAAGACATGCGAGACGCGCAGCAGTGAAGCAGTTCCCAACACTTCATTGATCGGCCGCGGCGATGCAGCGCAGATATTGGGAACGCCGGCAACCTGGGCCGGAATCACAGTCATCATCAGCGTGGAGGGCAGCGGGTAGCGGCCCGACGGGATATAGGCTGCGACTGCGTCGAGCGGCCGCACGATCTGTCCCACGCGCAGGCCGGGCGCAATCAACGCGCTCTTGGTCTGGGGCATCTGCAGTTTCGCGAATGCACGGATGTTCTTTGACGCTGTACGGAAGGCGGCACGGAACTTCGGACTTAGGCTTTCTTCAGCCGCTTTCAACTCGCCCGCGCCTATGGCGACAGTCTTGCGTTCCAGCCCGTCGAACTTGCGAGCATATTCCAGCAGGGCTTTATCACCGCGCTTGCGCACCGCTTCAAGAATCGGTTTTACGATCTCTTCCGCATCCGCAAAACGCGCGGCCTTGCGGGCCAATAGTCTTCCTACCTCGCTCGATTCGATGATCCGGATCATGGGTTCACATCACGATCTTGTTCAATGGATATTCGACGATCCCTTGCGCGCCGGCTTCCTTCAAACGCGGAATGATATTGCGCACCGTAGTCTCTTCCAGGATCGTATTGACCGCCAGCCACTCCTCATCGCTGAGATGGGAGATGGTCGGTTTCTTCAGTGCGGGCAGAACACCCAGAACAGCCGCGAGATCGTCCTTGCGGACGTTCAACATCAATCCCACTTTCCCAAGCGCGTTGATGGCGCCTTCCAGCAGCATACGCATATCCGCCAATTTGCGGCGTTTCCAATCGTCTTGATACGCCGCTTTGTTCGCGATCAGTTGCGTGTTCGATTCTAGAACAGTCTCGATGATGCGAAGTTTATTCGCGCGAAGCGATGAACCCGTCTCCGTCACTTCAACGATCGCATCGGCAAGCTCGGGCGGCTTCACTTCGGTAGCGCCCCAACTGAACTCAACCTTGGCGGTTACGCCGTTCCGCGCCAGATAGCGTTTCGTGGTGGCCACCAGTTCCGTAGCAATGATTTTGCCTTCCAGATCCTTCACACTCTTAAAGGGAGACCCGTCCGGCACGGCCAAAACCCAGCGTACCTTCCCGAAGCTCTGTTTGGCGTAAATGAGATCGACAACCGTTTCCACCTGCGCTTCGGATTCCGCCACCCAATCGAGGCCGGTGAGTCCCGCGTCCAGAATGCCGTCTTCCACGTAGCGCGCCATTTCCTGCGCGCGGATCAGCATGCACTCGATTTCCGGATCGTCAATGGATGGAAAATACGACCGGCTGCTGGTGGCGATGTTGAAGCCCGCGCGCCGGAATAGATCGATGGTTGCGTTCTCAAGGCTGCCCTTTGGAATGCCGAGTTTCAACTTCACCGCTTGCCCCCGTAAACGGCATCCGGATCGTACGCCGGCTTCTCCATTTCCTTCCATTCGCCGTCCTGCAAAGACCGGTAGAAACAGCTCTCGTATCCGTTGTGGCAGACACCGGGGCCCATTGCTTCCACCTTCACCAGCAGCGCATCCTGGTCGCAATCGGTCGAGATATCCTTCACGATCAGGCGATGGCCGGACGATTCCCCTTTGAGCCAAAGCTTGTTCCGCGAACGGCTATAGAAGGTGGCGAAGCCGGACTCCACCGTTTTATGGAACGCTTCTTCGTTCATGAAGCCGACCATCAGAACGCGGCCCGAGGTGGCGTCTTGAATCACCGCGGTGATCAAGCCGTCCATTTTCTTGAAATCGAGATCCATAGTGTCCAATAAAAAAGCCCGCCGGAACTGCCGCGGGCCCGATTTGCTCAGATGCTGTGAAGAATGACTAGAGCACGGCCCAATGCAGGGAATGATGATGGTGATGCCGGGCGTGCAGTTGCATGAAATTTCAGTATAGCAGCAACCCGCGCTAAATTAAGAACGGAAATGGACGAAAGTACAAGACAGCGGACGATGAAAGGCGGATCGGCGCGCGGGCTGGCTCTGCCTAAGGGAGAAAATGGGCGTAATCTTTGCCGCTGGTGCGATCTGGAAGTACCCAAAGGCCGGCAAACGTTCTGCTCTGAGTGGTGCGTGGAACAGTGGCGCTTGCGCAGTGATATGTCGTACCTGCGTGACCGCACTTTTCAGCGCGACCGCGGGGTCTGCGCGCAATGCGGCGTGGATACAGTCTCCGAGTGGAGCCACATGCGCCGTCAGCGCGGCACGGGCCGCGTGAGGGCTCTCGCCAAGTGGGGGCTGCGCAGTATTACGCGGAAGAGCTTGTGGGATGCCGACCACATCGTACCCGTAGTGGAAGGCGGTGGAGGATGCGACTTGAGCAACATCCGGACACTTTGCCTGATCTGCCACCGGGGCGCGACCGCGGAGCTGAGGGATCGGCTTAAAAAGCCCGCTCCAGGTCCGCAATGATATCTTCCACAGCTTCGATTCCAACGGAGAGCCGGATCAGATTGTCACGAATTCCCAGCTGCTCCCGTTGCTTCGGAGCAAGGTCGCGATGCGAGGACATGGCAGGATAGAGCACCATGGAATGCACATCGCCGAGCGAGGTTGCGCGCACCACCATCTTCAACTTTTCCATCCACGCGAAGACTTCGGCGCGTCCGGCGTCCTTGAGTTCGAAGCTGATCATTGCGCCATAGAGATTCTTCGGGAACAGGCGCTTGATCGTCGCGGCATCCGGATGTTTTGGGTCCGAAGGGAAGTTCACTTTTGCCACGTTGGGATGAGCCGCCAGCCAACCCGCCACCTGGCATGCGTTTCTGCATTGGCGCTCCATACGCAGCGGAAACGTCTTGATGCCGCGCATGGTCAGAAACGATTCGAATGGCCCGAGGACTGGGCCGTAGATCCGGGAAAGGCCGCGAAGGATCGCAATGTGCTGTTCGTCCGCCACAGCGATGCCGCCCATGGTATCGCCGTGCCCGGCCAGGTACTTGGTCGCGCTATGCACCACAATGTTCGCGCCCAGTTCCAACGGGCGGATGATCACAGGAGTGGCGAACGTGTTGTCCACCACCATGGCGGCGCCGGCGGACTTTGCCATCTCCGCGATGCGGTCCATTTCTCCCACGCGCAGTAGTGGGTTTGAGACCGTTTCCATCAGCACACAGCCGGGCTTGTGCCGCTCAATGGCAGCCCGTACCGCTTCGGTATCGCAGATATCGACGAATGCCGTTTCAACGCCGAACGGTTCCATGATTTTCACAAGAAGGTTCGTGGTCGCGCCGTACATTGCATTCGCGGCGACAACCGATTTCCTGCGGTCCAGCAAGGCTGCCAGCAGGGAGATGTGAATTGCCGCCATTCCGGACGCGCAGGCCAGGGCGCCGTGCCCGCTTTCGAGCGACGCAGCCAACTCTTCCAGCGCTGCCGTTGTCGGATTGCTGTAACGCGCGTAGGCGAAGCCCTCCTCCTCATGGCCGAACACGCGATCCAGCGTGTCCATCTGGTCGTAGAAGTAACTTGACGCCGTGTAGATCGGCGTTGTGACGGGGATATGCGCGCCGGCCTTCTTCCGGTCGCCTACGTGAACTGCCTTTGTATCGATTTTCATTTCCGCTTCCAGCGCATTCCTTCCCTGGTGTCTTCGAGAATCACGCCGTGTTCCAGCAGTTCAGCGCGGATCTCGTCGGAACGCTTAAAATTCTTTGTCTTTTTCGCCTGAACGCGTTCGGCGATCAAGGCGTCAATTTGCGCTTCGGTAATATCTTGCTGTCGAACGGACGGATTCAACACGTCCATGATCGAATCGAAGCGCTCAAACAGCTCCAGCGCCTGTGCGCGATTACCTTCCCGGAACTCGCCGGCATCCATGCTCGAATTCGTGTCTCGAACATATTCGAAGATGGCCGCCAGCGCCTCAGCGGTGTTCAGATCGTCATCCAGGCTGTCTTCAAACTGCTTCAGTGCGAGTGCCGTGCGATCTGAAATCTTTTCGTCCCGGCCCTCCGGAAACTTGTCTGTTTCGAGCCGCAGTTTGTAGTTTCGCAACCGTTCGATTGCCGTCGCCGCAGCCTTAAGACCGTCGAAAGTAAAATTCAATTTCTTTCGATACGGGACCGACGCCAACAGATAGCGAATGGCTTCCGGCTGATATCCTTGCTCGAACAGATCGCGAAGAGTATAAAAGTTGCCAAGAGATTTCGACATCTTCTGCCCTTCCACGATCAAGTGTTCCGCGTGCAACCAGAATCGCGAAAACGGCTTGCCTGTCAGTGCTTCAGATTGCGCGATCTCATTTTCATGGTGCGGGAAGGTGAGATCAATCCCGCCCGCGTGGATATCCAGCGTTTCGCCAAGATACTTCATCGCCATCACGGAGCACTCAATGTGCCAGCCAGGCCGGCCCGCCCCCATGGGCGCATCCCAACTCGGCTCGGCATCCCGCTTTGCTTTCCACAATACAAAATCGCGCGCATCGGCTTTATCGTACTCATCTACATCGACGCGGGCGCCGGCGCGAATCCCGCTGACATCCAGGTGCGAAAGTTTTCCGTATTCGGGAAACTTCGAAATCCGGTAATATACCGATCCGTCGCTTTGGTAAGTGAACCCTTTATCGTGCAGTCTCTCAATGGCCGCCACCATTTCCGGAATGTGCTCGGTCGCACGGACTAACCGTTCCGGTCTCTCCAGCCGCAGCGCATCCGAGTCTTCAAGAAACGCCTTTTCGTAAACCGACGTGTATTCCTGCAGCGACTTATGCTGCTCCATCGCGCTGCGGATAATCTTATCTTCCACATCGGTGATGTTCATCACGTGATCGAGCGTGTAGCCTCGCGCGCGCAACCAGCGGCGGAGGATATCCTGGAACGTGAATGTCCGCAAATTGCCGATGTGAACGTAGTTGTAGACCGTCGGACCGCATGTGTACATCCGGACGGTTTTGCCGTCCATTGACGTGAATTCCTGAACCTGTTGCGTCAGGGTGTTATATAAGCGCAAGGGCATGCTGTTGGGCGAATTCTCTATCTTAACAGGCGCATGCCGCCGCAACTCTATAACACTTCAGCCGGCTGCTTAAAACTGAATCCGCGTCGCCATTTGCCACTGCCGGGGAACGTAGTTCCCAATCGCGTTGAAGATACGCCCGGCAACTCCCGGACAATCGACGCACCCGTTGGGCTGCCCCAGATTCGTGTGATTCGTGAAGTTGAAGGACTCAGCGCGGAACTGGACCTTCCACCGCTCCGTCACTGAGAAGGTCTTGAAGAACGACATGTCGAGCTGCGTGAAGCGGGGGCCCCACAGGGCATTCCTTCCCACGTTGCCCATGGTTCCCTTCTGGGGCCTTTGCCAAGGTCCATTGATCTGGCCGTTTGCCGTAAGTAGAGAGTCCGACGTTGCGAACCAGCCAAACTGGCTCGGACTCGTGGCATGCCAGTCGCCCGCCACATTGGGTCTGCACCATCCCGTATCGCGATCGGAGTTGCAGGCCTGGTAGCTCGGTGTAAACGGCAACCCGGTCGCCCAATTGAAAACACCATTCGCCTGCCAACCACCCAACAGAAGATCGACAGCCTTGTATGTGTTGCTCCCGTATTTACGTCCTTTGCCAAACGGAACTTCCCACAGCGAGGCGATTACGATTGCGTGGTTTCGATTGTTGTCTCCTACTCCGCGCGAGTAGGTGGCATCCACCGGGTAATACGTGCCCGAGTAGTCAAAATTCTTCGACCAGGTGTAATGTCCCAACAACTGTAGACCTTGCGCGAAACGCTTCTCCACTTTGACTTGGAGCGCATTGTAGTTATTGCTGGCGTCGCTGGCGAAATATCGAATATTCTGAGTCCAGCCGAACTTCTGAAAATACGGCTTGCGCTGATTTAAGGAAAGGGTACCGTAGCCGGCCAGGGTCGCCTGGTTCGGGTCATAATCGCCGCCCGTACCCGCGAATACGTGTGTGCCTTTGTTTCCTACATACGCCGCTTCCACCGAAATCGTACCAGTGAGTTGCCGCTGGATTGTGAAGTTCCAGGCATCTACGGTTGGCAGCCGCATGTCCTTGGAAATTACGAAGGGGGTCACGCCGTTGGGTAACAGCGGCCGTCCATTCGGACCCTTGGGCTGCGCATTCAGTACGCTTGCGGGATCCAAAGGTTTCGGACCCTCGGCCAGCGTGAAGACTTTATCGAAGTTATTCGCCGGCGCTAATGTCTGGATGCCGAGCACAGGCAGGTTCTGCGTCACGTTGTGTCCGAAGATGGAGCCGAAGATCCCGAGATCGTAGCCTCTGCCGTAACCCGTGCGGATCACGGTCTTCGGCGTCACCTGATAAGCGATACCCAGGCGCGGCGCCAGATCGGTCAACCGGCCCTGGACGTTCAGGTTTTGTCCAACACCCGGCGAGCCTGCCACCAGCACCTCGCCCGTTCCCAAATCGATATAGCCGCCTTTACCAGCGCCGTTGACGGTCTGTGGACGATACAGTTCCCATCGGAGTCCGTAATTGATGGTCAGTTTTTGGTTCACGCGCCAGGTATCTTGTCCATAGAAAAACCAGCGGTTCTGCGTTTCCCTCGCGTCAGTCACGGAACTCACGTAGCGCTGGAAGAGTTGTACATCGCCCAGCAGAAACGTCGCCAGACCGGAGCCGCCGCCGCTGCCTCCCTGGGTGCCGGCCGCGTTGAACGTGAGTTGCCCGGCGCGGTGCTGATCGCTCGGCACGCGCAGATTGTACGCCTGCCGGATATCGGCGCCGAACTTGAAGCTATGGTTACCTTGAATTTTCGACCAGTTATTCACGAACTGAATCTGCTTCTCATTCTCATTCAGCGGGCAGTTGCACCCGTTCACACCGAGCGCGTATCCGAATTTGAATAGATTGTTGCCGTAATCGTTGATGAAGAACGCAGGCATGCCGCCTGTATACTGCTTATCCAGATTCAAGCCGGGAATCCCGGCGTCCGTGGCTGGACTCGTCTCAAGCCCATTTGGCACTACATACACCTGGTAGCGGAAGAACCCGAAGCGGAAATCGGTGAACAGATTCGGGCGCACCACGTAATCGAATCCGGCTGCAATGCTGTGGTTTAGAGAACTTGAGGTACCTGCAAAGGAACTCACGCTGCCGCTGGGGTCGTACCCAGGGCCGCCCGCCAGTCCATAGATTCCGGGGGACGCGATTTGGAACTTGGCGAGGCTGTACCGTCCGAAGAAGTGCAGTTTTTCGGTGGCGTAGTGATCCACGCGGGTGTTAAAGGAGTCGTCGTTAAATTTTACGCTGCCCGAGCCCGAATAGTTTGGCTGGTCCTTGGAAGCGTTGATATTTGGCGCGGGAATCAGCTTCAACAAGTTCGCGGTTTGCGATGCGATCCGGTTGGGCGGAATGACCGCACCCGGAAACAGCGTTCGAGTGGCAGGCGTGGAACCGCTTGCCGGATCATAGATGTTCAAGCCCAGGCCACTGAGGTCGCCGGTTCGCTCCGCCAGTGAAGGAACGCGAAGAAGCACGCTGCCGCCCGTGTTGCGGCGTGTTCCCTGATAATCCAAGAAATAGAAAAGCTTATTCTTCTTGACCGGGCCGCCCACCGACCCGCCAAACTGATTCCATTGCGTCACTGGAATCGATCGCCCATTGCTGCCGTAGATGGGTAGGGACTGGGTAAAAGGGTTGCGCGCCTGTATGTGATCGTTGCGCAAAAACTCGAACGCGCTCCCATGAATCGCATTCGTTCCCGATTTTGTTTGCGCACTGACCACCGCGGAGGCCGACGTGCCGAATTCGGCGTCGTAGTCAGCCGTTGTCACCTTCGCTTCCGTAACGGATTCCAAGGTCGGGTTGATCACGATCCAGCCCAACACCGCATCGTGATTGTCGGTTCCATCCAGCAGATGGGCCACTCCGGCAAAGCTCTGACCATTGACCAGCAATCGATACGAACCTTGCGGATTTTCCGGCTGGGCGGCAGTCAGGCTCACCGGCCAGAGTGAGACGCCTGGCGTCAGCAACTGGAAGTTGGTGAAACGCCGGCTGAGGGTAGGCAATTCCGCTACAGCTTTCTGGGTGTACGTCGTCGAGACGTCGCTTCGCTCGGTTTTGAGCAGGGAGGCTTCGCCAGTCACCTCGACGGTCTGCGTCGCTTCGCCCACGCGCAGCTTGATATCCACACGCGCTTCAGCGTCGACCGATACGCCCAGGTCATCCTGCACAAAAGTTTGGAACCCGGGGGCTTCCACGCGCACCTGATAGCGGCCCACTATCAAATGTCCTTGGCTGTAATTGCCGGATTCGTTACTGATTGCCGTATTGGTCACGTCGCGTTCGACATTGCGGATCGTGACTTTGGCCCCTACGATGGCGGCGCCGGATGAATCGAGTACTGTTCCAACGATGCTACCGTAGACTGCCTGAGAAGAAAGCTTGTATGGTAAACACAAGCCGGCTGCAAGAACCACCGCGAAAGAAACCCGTGAGCGTATCCACATGGATCACCCTCCTGTGCGGAAGATTATACCTCGTCTGATCCATGAGAGCGCCCGGATCGGGAGTAAAATTGATTTTGCTCCGCCGGTCTTTCATCACCTCTCTAAACCGCACTCTGGCGGTCTTCGCGTTCGACCAACTGATCGGCGCACTTCCATTGGGTGTGCAATTCGTCAATGCCGCCCGTGAAGCGGGCCTGAAAACCAAGACCATTTACGGCAGCGAGAATCGTAACAAGTATCTGCTGGAAACCACGGGTTGCGGAGCCGCATTCTTTGACTACGATCAGGACGGCTGGTTGGATATCTTTCTCGTCAACGGCACGCGATTCGAGACGAAGTGGCCGGCCGGCGCGGCTCCGGTCAGCCGCCTTTACAAGAACAACCGGGATGGCACATTCACCGAAGTAACACAGCAGGCTGGCCTCGCCCGCACTGGATGGGGCGCAGGTTGCTGCGTGGGCGATTTCGACAACGACGGATGGGATGACCTCTTCGTGACCTACTGGGGCGATTGCGCGTTATGGAAAAATCTCGGCAATGGCAAGTTCGTCGATGTCGCCGCGAAGGCCGGCGTGAGCACGCGGACCAAGAGCGGTCTCAAGCGCCACAACACGGGTTGCGCCTTTCTCGATTACAACCGGGACGGCCATCTGGATCTCTTCGTGGCAAATTACATCGATTTCGATCCGAAAACCGCACCGCTGCCCGAGTCTGGTCCGTGCAAGTACAAAGGCCTTCTCGTCGCGTGCGGTCCTCCGGGCCTGCAAGGTGGCAAAAATATTCTCTTCCGCAATAATGGGGATGGAACGTTCGCCGACGTTTCTGATGAATCCGGCATTTTGAAAACGGCCGGCACGTATGGCCTTGGGGTGATCGTCTCCGACTTCGACAACGACGGTTGGCCCGATATCTATGTCGCGAACGATTCCAGTTCGTCCTCGCTATATAGAAATAACCACGACGGGACGTTCACCGAGTCTGGCGTGGAGGCGGGGGTGGCCTACTCCGCCGACGGCAAGCCGCAAGCCGGTATGGGCGTATCTGTCGCCGATTACGATTGTGATGGAAAATTCGATGTCGTCAAAACCAACTTCGCCGGCGATACGTCGAGCCTATACCGCAACCTTGGAAACGGCTTTTTTGAAGACCGGACGTTTCAGGCCGGCTTGGGAAAGATCACGCGATTCCTCGGCTGGGGCGCCAGTTTTATCGATTTTGATAATGACGGCTGGGCGGACATCCTCTTGTGCAATGGCCATGTCTACCCGGAGGTGGGCGAAACCGCGGTGGAATCCGGCTATCGCCAGCGCAAGGTCGCTTATCGAAATCTTGGTAACGGGCGTTTTCAGGAAGTCTCGGAAGAACTCGGCCCCGGTATTCTTGAAAAGGTCACCGGCCGAGGAATGGCTGTGGGGGATTTCGATAACGATGGCGATCTCGACGTGCTTGTCAATTGCATCAACGATCTTCCGCAGTTGCTGCGTTGCGATTCCACGCTGAAACACAACTGGATTAAGGTCAAGACGGTAGGCACGAAGTCAAACCGGACGGGGATCGGCACCAGGGTTATCTGCACGTCGATACTCGACGGCAAAGCTCATCGCCAAATGGATGAGGTACGCAGCGGTGGCAGCTATCTTTCGCAAAGCGATTTGCGCATTCATTTCGGCCTGGCGAGTGCGGAGATGGCCGGCATCCAAGTGCATTGGCCAAGCGGCATCATCGACGATCTGGGCAGCATACCTGTGAATCGGATCGTGACCGTAATAGAAGGCCAGGGCGGGAAGAAATAGACGAGTCCGTTAGTGCGGCTTCTCCGAAGCGTCGAAGCGCGTGCTCGTAACATGCTTTTCATGTATGCTATCGCGGATAATAGACGGAGGGACCTGGTTCCATGACCATAACGTTGCCGCTTCAACCCCAAGAAGAAGCCAAGCTCATCGCTATCGCGCAGGCAAAGGGTGTCTCGACGGGCGCTCTTGTACGTGAGGCGCTCGACAAGATTCTCGCGGACGCGCCGGATCAGCCAGAGCCGAAGCCTGAGTCACGCCCAATCTGGGAGGTCATGCGGACAACATGAAGGACGTGCCACCGGAAGATCTTGTTCTTCTCCCCAAAGATGGCGCTAGCCAGATTGATCATTATCTCTATGGCCATCCAAAGAGTGAGCGGTGACGGCCGTTTTCGCCGATACTTTCTATTGGGCCGCGTTTAACGCTTAGCCTTCGGTATATCTGGAGCCGAGGGCCCCATAGCCCCCAGCCGGCGTGCTTCTTCGGCTTCCATCTTGCGCTTCACTTCGGCCGCTTGCACAAACAATCGCCTCGCTCCTTCACGATCTCCCTGCAGCTGAAGAATCTGCGCGAGCGTATTGTATGGACCCGGCGTATTTGGATTCAGGCGGATTGCTTCCGTAAGTGAAATAGCCGCTTCGGTCAAATCCCCTTTCTGCTTCAGCGCTGTGCCCAGCATGTAATGCGCCTCGGCATAACCGGGCTTTCTCTTCACCGCGTTGCGCATCGCATCTACTGTCTCATCGAAATCGCCGTTCTGCCACGCCGCAATTCCCAGCGTGTAGTAGGCTTCCACCATGTCCGGTTCCAACCGTAGCGCCTCCCGGAATTCTTTCTTTGCCGCCTCCAGTTGATCCTTTTGTTTCAGTGCCAGTCCCAAATCGTAATGCACAACCGCGAGATTCCTATCCTCGTTCATGATCTTGCGAAACTGACCCACCGCCAGATCGTAATCGCCTTTCTGTAGATATGCGTACCCGATGTTTATTTGCGCCGTGCGATCCGTTGGGTCTTGCCGCAGAATTCGCTGAAACTCGGCAATCCCCTTCTCAGCGGCGCCACTGTCCACCAATACAAACCCCAGATTGTTGCGATATTTGATCTCGTTTGGCGCAAGGTTTACGGCTCGTTGATAAGCCTCCCGAGCGCCGGCCCGGTCCCCGCGGCGCTGCTCCAACAGACCCAGCGCGTACCAAGCGTCTGCCCGTCCTGGATCGTTGGATACGGCGGCCTTCAATTCCGGCACAGCGTCCTCATCGTGGCCAACCTCGTAGAACATGGACCCCAGGCGGAACCGGTACTCAGCGTTCTTGGGATCGAGTTTCACAGCCTGTTGCAGTGCAGGTATGGCGCGGTTGGGATCCTGTTTTAACCAGAATGCAACTCCCAAATGGAAGTAAGCCGGAGCGTAGGATGCGTTCAGGCGGATGGCTTGTTCGAAGCATGGAATCGCTTCATCCTGCCGGCCCAAAACGGCCAATAGGAACCCGGTCTCGTCTTGCAACGCGGCCGAGGTTGGGTCCAGCGAAGCGGCGTTGCGGAACGCATCCAACGCTCCTGCGGCATCGCCGGCCGCTTTCAGTGCCTTTCCCCGTGCATTCCACTGCGCCAGCGTTTGCGCAGGCAAAGCTATTGCCGCGAGCAGCCCAAGCGCCAAGGCCATGATCGGCAATGTCTTCATGAACCATTTCAGTATACCGGCGCGAGTCCATCCGCCGAGGCGTTATCCTAACGGGAGATGAGACTGGGAATAGATATTGGCACCACCCGGATCGTCGTCGCCGCGGTGGATCGCGGCAATTATCCGGTAGTGATTTTTGAAGACTCGGAAGGTGGAAACTGGGAGTGGTTTCCTCCTTTGATTGCGGTGCGCGGGAACGAGCGTTTTTATGGCTGGGACGCGTGGAAGTTGCAGGCCGAACCGGGTTGCACCATCATCCGCTCCATTAAACGAACGCTCGAAGACGCCGGCCCGCAAACCATGGTGTCTCTGGGCGGAACCGGCCTGCCGATGCATCAGATCCTCCAGGAGATGATGCTTGTCTTGAAGTCGGCCCTGCTTGAAAAGTCCAGCCTTCCAATCAAACCGGGCGAGCCGCTGGAAGTCATGCTCGGGGTGCCCGCCAATGCGAATAGCAATCAGCGGTTCCTCACTGTCGATCCGGTGCAGCAGGCCGGCTTCTCCGTTCTCGGTCTGTTGAATGAACCGTCTGCCGCGAGCATTGAATATGGACACCGCAAGCGTTCCTCGCAGTCGAGTGAGTGCGTGCTCGTGTATGATCTCGGCGGAGGGACCTTTGACGTTTCCCTGGTTCAAATGGAAGGCCGCGAACATACCATCCTCGCTTCGGAAGGCGTCTCCATGCTGGGCGGCGACGACTTCGACATTCTACTTGCGGATCTTGCCATCGACGCTGCCGGGCTGACCGGCGATCTTTCGCAAGCCGAGATCTTTCGCTTGTATGAAGAGTGCAGAATTAAGAAAGAGGCGTTGCATCCGAACACGCGCCGTATCGCCATCGATCTCGCCGCCGTCAGAGAAGGATGGCCGGATGTCTCCATTCCAGCCGATGAGTTCTACTCCAGATGCCGGCCGCTGATTCAGAAAACAGTCGAAGCAACCGAAGATCTTTTAAACGCGCAAGAGAGTGCCAAGCGCCTTGACGCGGTATATGTGACCGGTGGAGGCAGTGAACTTCCGCTCGTTCCCCGCATGTTGAAAGAAGTGTTCGGGCGGCGTGTCCATCGTTCGGCATACACCCGGTCGGCAACCGCAATCGGTCTCGCCATTCAGGCCGACGCGCAGACCGGCTATGTCCTGCGCGAGCGCTTCACCCGGCATTTCGGCGTATGGCGCGAAGCCGAAGGCGGGCGGGATATCGTATTCGATTCATTGTTCCCGAAAGGCACCCCGTTGCCCGGTCCGGGAGAACCGCCACTCCTGCTCCGGCGCTCTTATAAACCGGTCCATAACGTCGGTCACTTCCGCTATCTGGAGTGCAGTCAGCGGACTCAAGATGGCCGCCCGATTGGAGACATTGCAGTGTGGGACGAAATCCGATTCCCCTTCGATGCGGGGCTGCAGTCTACCGGGGATTTATCCCGCATCACGGTGAGCCACGCGATTTCCGCAGCCGATCAGGAGATTGAGGAGGTCTATTCATGCGATGCCAGTGGATCGGTGGCCGTCACCATTCAAAACCTCAGTGCGGATTACCAACGCAGTTACCGGTTGGGCCGTTGGGCTGGGAAGGATGCTCCGGTAATTCCAGGCAGACCCAAAAAAGCGCCTCCCAAACGGTAAACATTCTTGAAACCATCGCTAAATTGGCTGCTCATCTTCCTGCCCGCTGCTGTCGTCCTGCATTTTTTCTGGCCCAGTCAATCCACCTATATCTTTGTCTCGTCCTGCCTCGCTATCGTTCCGCTTGCCGGCTGGTTGGGAACAGCCACAGAGCACCTGGCGGAAAGGACCAGCGAGGGCGTTGGCGGGCTTCTTAACGCAACATTCGGAAACGCGGCCGAACTCATCATCGCGCTCATGGCTCTGCACCGTGGACTGTATACCATAGTGAAAGCATCTCTCACCGGCTCGATTATCGGCAATTTGCTGCTTGTCATGGGCGCAGCCGTTCTAGCCGGGGGAGCGCGGCATAAGATGCAAAAGTTCAATGAAGTGGCTGCCCGCTCGCAATGTTCCATGCTGATGCTGGCTGCTGTCGCGCTCGTTGTTCCAGCGGCCTACCACTACCTGGCCGGGACGGCAGGATCGGCCAATGAGGGCGACCTCAGCCTTGAAATATCGTTCGTCCTCATCGTCACTTACGGACTTAGCCTGCTGTTCTCACTGGGTACACACAAGCAATTCTTTTCGGGTACTCCCGCTCCGGAAGAGCGCAATGGCGAGGCATGGTCTGTGCGCAAATCCATTGCAGTGCTGGCTGCGGCCACCGCTCTCATCGCATGGCTTAGTGAGATCCTGGTGGGGTCGGTCGAGCAGGCCGCGCACACTTTTGGGATGACCAGCATCTTCATCGGCGTGATCGTCGTCGCTATCGTCGGCAATGCGGCCGAACACAGCACCGCTGTAATGATGGCGATGAAGAATCGCATGGACCTCACCCTCGGCGTCTCCATTGGCAGCAGCATCCAGATTGCTCTTTTTGTAGCGCCGGTGCTGGTCTTCGCCAGTTACTTTATCGGTCCACATCATATGAATCTAGTGTTCAGCCCCGCTGAGGTAATGGCAATCGGACTTGCTGTTCTGATTGCCGGTCAAGTCACGGGCGATGGTGAAAGCAACTGGCTCGAAGGTGTACAATTGCTTGCGGTCTACGTCATCTTTGGATTTGTGTTTTACTTCCTGCCGGAGGCTCCTCAGCATTGAAAGATCTGCTGGCTGTTCTGAACAACAGCCGGGTTTACGACCTGGCTCAGACCTATTTCGTTGGCATGCCCCACTTTCCAACGCATCCTCCGTTTCTTTTTGGCCTCACGAAGAAACACGGGGACTACGTGGGCCCGGGCGGCATGAGCTCCGCCGCGGATTCCATTTCACTCGGCGGCCACCTGGGCACTCACATGGATGCGCTGAATCACTTCTCCTGCGGGGGGAAGCTATTCGGCGGCGCGGAGGTGCAGAATCTTCAGTCGTACGGCGGCGGCGTGAATCACTGGTCTATTGACACGGTAGCTCCCATCCTGCGCCGGGGCGTCCTGCTCGATATCGCGGCGCAACAGAAAGTGGAGGCCCTGCCGGGCGATTTCGCCATCACGCCCCAGCATCTGGAAACGGCAGCTCGCCATCAGAGCATTACCGTTGAGAAGGGCGACGTAGTGTTGATTCGGACGGGCTGGGGCCGCTTCTATGAGGATGCCAAGCGATATATTTCCGAAACCCACTGTCCGGGAATCGAGATCGCAGCAGCTCGATGGCTCAGTGCGCACGGCGTGTTCGCCGCCGGATCGGATACCGTGGGGCTAGAGCTTCTGCCCAATCCCGCCATGCCCGCACATGTTCATCTGCTGGTGGAATCCGGGATTCACATCATCGAAGTATTGAACCTTGAAGACCTCGCACGCGATCGGGTTTATACTTTTGTATTCGTAGCCGCACCATTGAAGATCCGGGGCGGCACGGGCGCGCCAGTACGTCCCCTGGCGATTTCAACCATTCAGGAGAATACATGAAGTCAGAGTTTGCAGGCAAGAGAGCGCTGATTACCGGCGCGTCACGAGGCATCGGAGCTGCCACCGCGATCGCACTCGCAAAGAACGGAGTCGCCAGATTGATCCTGCATTACAACGGATATAAGCAAGGGGCGGAAGAGACTCAGGCCGCCGTGAGAGCGGCAGGAGCGGAATCCGAAATCATAGAGGGCGATCTATCCTCCAGTGCGGGAATCCAGGGGTTCATCGGCAAACTGAAATCAAATGCTCCCAAAATCGACATCCTGATCAACAACGCCGGGCACTTGGTGAAGCGCGCAAAACTGGTCGAAATGACGGAAGAGGTCTATGACGAAGTGATGAACCTCAACGCCAAGAGCGTTTGGTTGATCAGTCAGGCCGTTGTGCCGCACATGATTGAGCGGAAGAGCGGCATCATTATCAACCTGAGTTCCATCGCGGCCCGCAATGGCGGTGGTCCCGGCGCAACCATTTACGCTGCGGCCAAATCGGCTGTATCCACCATCACCAAAGGGATGGCGAAAGAGCTCGCGCCGCAGGGCATTCGTGTCAACGCAGTCAGCCCCGGCACCGTGGACAACTATTTCCACGAGAAGTATTCGAATCGCCAGATTCTCGACAACATGGTCGCCATGACGCCCGCCGGACGCCTCGGCACCAATGAAGAAGTGGCCGACACCATTCTGTTCCTCTGCTCGGAAGCGAGCCGCTACACGTATGGACAGACGATAGAGATCAACGGCGGCATGTACATGGTCTAACTGGGCACTTGCCGACCTGATCGTAAGGCGCTAGAAATGCCTCGCTGCCGGTAATCGAAAAACCACGTTGCCCCGTTTCCGCGTCTTCCGCTGCCAACAGTAAATCACGAGTCGTCCGCATGACTTGGTAAGTGTGGACGGCCAGATCGCGATTCCTTATTCAAGTTGTGGACGTGCGCAAACCGTACTGCCGTGTACGGAAATACCCCATCCTACGCTGGCACATGATTGAGAACAAGCCGCCACATCGTGGCGGCTTGCGTGCTTAAAGCTGACGAGTGGGAACGGGCTTCCGGCGCAGCCCTGTATATCGAGGTTTAAATGAATGATAGAGACGGCGGCAAAAAGCGGAGCCTGCGGGCTCTTGATTGGATCAATTTCTTCATGGCCGACGTCCAGACCGGCGTCGGACCTTTCGTGGCGATCTACTTGACTGCCACGCGGCATTGGAACTCGGCTCAGGTTGGGTTTGTCGTCTCCGCACAGAGCGTCGCCACTCTCATAGCACAAGCACCAGCCGGTGCCCTGGTCGATCGGTCCACTTGCAAAAAACGGATTATTGCCATCGGAGCCATTGTGGTTGCTGCCGGCGGTATCGGTATCGTGCTCGCTCAGAACACGGCGCTTGAAATACTCACAGAGGTCCTGATCGGAATTGCCGCCGCCGTCTTCCCGCCGGCCATTGCCGCCATCGCGCTCGGCATGGTTGGTAAGCCGGCGCTCTCCCGGCGAGTCGGCCGCAATGAAGGCTTCAATCACGCGGGCAACGTGACCTTCGCGCTCGGCGCGGGTTTGATCGGATCTTATTTAGGGCAGCAATGGATTTTCTACACTGCTGCGATGTTCGCCATAGGCACCGTGATCGCCGCGCTGACGATTCGGAACGGTGATATCAACAATGAGGCCGCCCGGGCCGCGGTGGAGCCCGGCGATGACGGGCCGCCGCGGCAGCCAAAGAAAATCCACGATCTGCTGAAGGACCGGCGCATCCTCATTTTTACCGCTTCTGTGTTACTTTTTCATTTCGCTAACGCCGCCATGCTTCCACTGGTGGGTGAAGTCTTGTCGAAAAGAAACCCCGCCGAGTCGTCGATGTACATGTCCGCCTGCATCGTAGTTGCGCAATTTGTGATGATTCCGGTTGCGCTGATCACCGCCAAGTTTACGGACTCGATCGGAAGAAAACCTATTTTCCTGATAGGATTCGCCGTGCTTGCGATTCGTGGCGCGCTGTACACCTTCGGCAAGAGCGCTCCGTATCTGATTTCCGTACAGAGCCTGGATGGAGTGGGGGCCGCGATTTTCGGTGTCCTCTGGGTAATCATTATCGCCGACCTTGCTCAGGGTACGGGCCGGTCCAATCTGCTGCAAGGAGCGATTCAGGCAGCGCTCAGCGCGGGTGCATTCCTGAGCAATTTTGTGGCGGGGTTGGTTGCCAAGAATATGGGCCAGAACGTTGCCTTTCTAGGGCTGGCGGGAATTGCGGTGCTCGGATTCGTCTTCTTTGCCGTTTTCATGCCGGAGACAAAGGACAAAACGATTCCGAAAACTCCCACACCCGAAACCGGGCGCCTTGATTCGGATTCGGTTCCAACTCCAGCATGAGGTAGTCTGTTGTCTATGCGAAGACAGATCCTCAGTATGCTCGCCGTTGTCATATCCGTTGTCATATCCGCGTCTGCCGCGAGCCTCGATCCTATTCCGCTCTGGCCATCGGGAGCGCCGGGTGAGAAGGGCGGCATCGGCCCGGAAAAGGACATGACCACTGCCAAGGACGGGCTGGTTGCTGAAAGGCCAGTCATCCGGCTCGGTGACGTGAGCAGCCCAACCATCACTGTCTATCGGCCGCCGGCTGCCAAAGACACCGGCGCAGCCGTCATCGTATTCCCTGGAGGCGGCTACAGGATACTGGCTCTCGATCTGGAAGGAACCGAAGTTTGCGAATGGCTGAACTCTATCGGTATCACCGGCGTGCTACTGAAATATCGAGTCCCCGTTCGTAAAGACCTGCCGCGCTACACGCCGCCCTTGCAAGACGCGCAACGTGCGATAGGAATCGTTCGCGCGCACGCAGCGGAGTGGGGTGTCGATCCAAAGCGAATCGGCGTGATCGGTTTCTCGGCAGGCGGGCATCTGGCTGCGGCACTGAGCAACAATTTCGAGAAGCGGACGTACGAGCCATCGGATGAAGCGGACCGCGTAAGCGCACGTCCCGATTTCGTTTTGCTGATCTATCCCGCCTATCTGACTGTGAAGGACCAGGGCGACAAGATAGCTTCGGAACTTCCGGTTACGGCCAATACGCCCCCAACCTTCCTGGTGCAAGCGGAAGACGATGGCGTGCGCGTCGAAAACAGCCTGTTCTATTACCTCGCTCTTAAGAACGCGAAGGTGCCCGCGGAAATGCACCTGTTCAGTGCCGGGGGCCACGGCTACGGCTTACGGAAAACCGGCAAACCCGTAACGGGCTGGCCCAGCCGCGCCGAAGAATGGCTGCATTCCATCGGCGTGCTCCGGCAGCGGTTTATCACTTCCCACGGGGTCACTTCATCGGACCATTAAGGTCACGCCCGCTTGGCTGCTTTGCCCATTCACGCGCAAAAACACGGATACTGCGCCCGTTGGCACGAACTCGCCGGGAATTCGCACGTTGATCTGCATGAGTCCAATAAACCCCGGAGCCCGGCCTGCATAAAGCACTTCGCCTCCAAAGCCGCCGAAGTCCACCGCCACCGGATAATTCGTCCTCGTAGCGGTGGCCGGCATGCCGTCCACTGCATCCGGCCCCAATTGCCCGTCGCCGGTTGCATAGAGCGTGACCACCGATCCGCGCGCTGCGGGATTGGCGCCGGAATTGGAGATTCCGTTCTCGTTCACAGCGATCGCCTGACCCGTTCCGGCCGCAATCGTCAATAGCCCCGGCGCCACGTCCTTTACCGGAATCCGCACGCTTCCCCTCACGGCGCCTTCGTTGACAATTGTCAACAGAGTGTCTGAAGCACCGGCGGCGCCGTACGGAACTTGTACATTGATCTGCCTGTCTTGGACGAAGAACAGCGGCGCGGCAACGCCGTCGAACAGAACCTGAACGCCCGATACCTGCTTCTCCAACGCTCCATCTGCGCCTACT
Organism: Bryobacterales bacterium; assembly: GCA_038200305.1. Classification (GTDB taxonomy): domain Bacteria; phylum Acidobacteriota; class Terriglobia; order Bryobacterales; family Bryobacteraceae; genus JANXXV01. The sequence continues at coordinate 14,247 of JBBPYD010000143.1, read as the reverse complement.
TTACCGAGAGCGCCTATCGCCGGCCCCAATCCTGTCCCGAAGATCGTAACGATCTCGCCCGGCGCCACCGCTTGCTCCCGCAATGACGCCCCGTTCACTACGGACAGCGCTCCCAAAGTGACCGGCTCTGGGGCAATCGCCGCTACGCTGAGTTTCCTGATCCGGTTGTTGCCCGTATCCGAGACCCAAATGGATCCGTCCACATCCAGCGCGATGTCCACCGGACTGTTCAACTGAGCCGCGCGTGCTGCTCCCCCGTCGCCGGCGAATCCCGCTGTGCCCGTTCCTGCAATGGTCGAGAGTTCACCAGCTACCGACACTTTCCGAATGCTGTTACTTCCCGACGCCGCTATGACCAGATCACCGGCATCGGTGACGCGCAAACCACGCGGCCGGTTGAGGCCGGCCTGCGAATCAACCACCGTGGAGATAAGACCATTGCGTGTCAACAGCCGAATGCGATTACTGCCAGTCTCCGCAATGTAAACGTTCCCGTTCCGGCCAACAGCGACTCCCATCGGCTGATCCAGTTTTGAGTTGGCCGCTGGCCCATCCGATGTGCTCACCCCCGCGCCGGCAACGGTTGAAATCTGTCCCGCAACCGTGATTCTGCGGATTCGGCTATTGCCAGTGTCTGCGATGTACAAATTGTCATCGGTATCCACGGCGATGCCAGTTGGGCCGCTTAGCAATGCTTTGGACGCCGGCCCGTCGTCCCCGGCCAAGGATGCGGCATCCGTGCCGGCAATCGTGACCATCGTCCCATCCGGAGAAACGCGCCGGATTCGATTCGCACTCGTATCGGCGATAAACAGATTCCCCTTACTGTCAAACGCGACTGCGTTCGGAAGTCCAAGGCGCACGGATATGGCCTGGGTACCCGGAGCCGGCGAGACCTGCCCGGTTCCCGCCACGGTTCCCAGAATCCCTTGTCCGTTGATCCTGCGCACTCTCAAGTTCTGGGAATCCGCGAAATAGAGGTTCCCGGCCGTGTCCAGCGCGAGGCCGGCCGGCGCACCCAACCGCGCCATTGCCGCACTTCCGCCGTCTCCCGCATACGAACTGTTCCCGGTGCCGCCAACCACGGTCACCGCTCCGGATCCCAACCGCTTCAGCAGATGCGCGCCAGACGCAAAAACGTTGTCGAACGCATCCACCGTCACGTCTCCACCACCCAGCGGCAGCGTGCCAACCGCCCCCTGCGGGCTGACCCTGGTAACGGCCGCGCGGCCGTCCGCGATATACAAGTTGTCCAGGCGATCCAGCGCCAATCCGGTTGGCACGCCCAACACACCGGCGCTTACTGTGGAGATCACGCCCTGATATACCCGCCGGATTCTACGGCTGCCGCTTTCGGCGATATACAACGTTCCCAATTTATCGATGGCCAACCCAGCCGGATAAGAAACCGCCGCGCTAATCGCTGAGCCGCCATCCGCTCCGTATCCCGATTGTCCTGTCCCGGCCACCGTGATCAACGTTCCGTTCAGGCCGACTTTCAACACCCGATGTCCATCAAAATCCGAGATGTAGAGGTTTCCTTCCACATCTGCTGTCACATTTCGTGGAGCGGCCAATTTTGCGTTGACCGCCGGTCCGCCATCTCCATTCCCGCCCGGAGCAATCCCGCCGCCGCCCGCTACGGTCGTGATCTTGCCATCTGAGGAAATCTTCCTCACTCGTTTATTACCCAGATCCGCGATGAACAGATTACCGTTGCGATCGAAACACAATCCGTAAGGAGCATTCAGTTGAGCGGCCCCGGCGGGACCGTCGTCACCCGAGAACCCGGCAAACCCGTTTCCCGCTACTGTCTGAATTGTCCCGTTCGGCGCGATCTTCCTCACGCGGTGGTCGTCTGCATCCGCAACATAGATGTTTCCGCGCACATCCACGGCGATGCCCTCGGGCTGGCTGAGAATCCCCAGCGCCGCCGGACCCCCATCGCCGGAAAAGCTGCTACCGGCCACGGTCGATATGTTGTAACTGACCTGGGCATACCCAACGCTCGAACCTGCCGCAAGTAGGAGGAGCGCTACTACCGATTTAGAACTCTTGTAGATATTCACCTAGGAACATAGGTGTAATCTGAGGCGTGAAACTCTCTGCTGTAAACGATAAGACAGCGTGGGTAATTCCTTCCTCCGCGTGTTTACGATCCTGTTTCTGACGATGGAATTGGTCAGCGCTCAAACGCGGCTTCATCTGAAGAATGCACCCGCCAGTTCCTTGCAATCGAGGCAAAGAGTGCGTGGTAGATCCCACTACCTCATTGAATCTACTCGTCTCAGCCGAGAGGAACTCGTCAAGGTTTTGCGGAACCGGAATGCCTGGATCGTCCGGAGCATGCCGGAATCGAGCTATATTATCTCCGCGCCGGATTCGGCGGATTTCGCCGGCTTTGGGTTCGTTTCGTCAATTCGGATGGACAGTTCGCTGAAGCTGAGTCCTTCGCTGCTCCAAGGCATGCCGCCGAATTTCTTCGTCGCCGAATTTCACCCCGACGTGCCGCCGCAGGATGCCGAAGCCATTGCGTTGGAAAACAATCTGGTTCTGCACCTCCGTTCCGATATGCCTGCAACCCAGTTATTGGTGGAAGGTTCGCTTGATGACGTATTAAATCTCACGGACTGGGACGAAGTCGCCTATGTGTTTCCCGCATCGGGCGATCTGATCCAGGGCCTTCCGGTCTACCCCTGCTCGAGCGCACTCACCTTAACGGGATCTATTGGCCAATACATCGCGACTGTCGGCGACGGGTGGGATGGTCCAGGAAAAGGGGCGGCATTCCTAACGTTCTCCTACACCGCGCTCACTGACAAGCTGAGCCGCGATCAGGTCACCGGGCAGATTCAACGTGCGCTCGCGGAGTGGTCGAAGGCCGCAAACGTCAAATTCACTTTGACGGATCGAACTGACGGCCCCAAGAACTTGAACTTCCTTTTCGCCTCCGGTGAGCACGGGGATCCATTTCCTTTCGATGGCCCCGGCAAGGTGCTGGCGCATACGTTTTTCCCGAACCCGCCAAATCCGGAACCGGTGGCTGGAGATCTGCACCTCGACGCCGATGAAAGTTGGCAGATCGGAGCGAACATCGACCTATTTTCGTTGTTTTGCATGAGCTGGGACATGCTCTGGGTCTCGGCCATGCGGATAAGCCCGGCGCCGTGATGTATCCCTATTACCAGAGGGCATCGAAGCTCGCTGCAGATGACATCGCGGCCATTCAAACCATGTACGCCGCCGCGCCCGACGATCAGCCCGGAACACCCCCCGCTACCCAGCCCGGAGGAATGATCCCTATTCCTGGCGTGCCGCCTCAGCCCGGCGCCATTCCGTTGACCATCAATACGGTTGACCATGTCAGCACGTCCTCGGCGTCCATCGATCTCACCGGAACCACTAACGGCGGGTCCGGCGAAGTGAGTATTGCGTGGACGAACGACAGGCGGCAATCCGGTCTCGCAGATGGCATACGCACTTGGCGAATCACGGCAATTCCTCTCATAACGGGCGCGAATACCATTACGATCACTGCGACAGATGCGGCCGGAGCCACGGCGTCGGCTTCGACAGTGGTCACGCGTACGGGCAACGGCGCTAATCCGGACCCAGGCCCGGCGGCGCCCACTCCCAACCCGGCTCCCGCAAGCCCGGTCTCCATCACAATCAACTCACCGGCACGAGTTACATCGGCTCAAGCGCAATTCTCGTTCAACGGAACCGCGGCTTGTTCTCTTGGAATCACCCGCGTGAGATGGGTCAACTCGAAAGGTGGTTCTGGCGCCGCAACCGGCACAACCAACTGGTCCGGAAATGTAACCCTGCAGGATGGAGAGAACCAGATTACGGTGACCGCGGTGGCGGCTGACACAACCGAAGCCTCGCAAAGCATTGTAGTCGCGTATTCGTCTTCCGTTCACGATACGACGGCGCCTTCCCTGACGATCGTCAATCCCTCCATGACCAGCGTCGCCACCCTGCATGACACTATTATCATTCTGGGTACATCTACGGACAACATCGGGGTAACCGCGGTCACCTGGGAAAACTCGACGGGTCCTTCCGGGACGGCCGCTGGCACAGCAAACTGGTCTACCGGGGCTATTCCTCTCATCATCGGGGATAACCGTATCACGATCAGGGCTCGGGACGCTGCCGGAAATATGGGCTGGCGTGCGCTGATCGTCACGCGCCGGTAAGCCTTACTGGGCGAGGCCGCTATCCATCATCCGGTACTCGCGCAAATGCTTTAAATCATCTAACACCGTCTGCTTATCATGCGGTCGGAAAGCATCAGCGTTTGCGATGAATCGGATGTTGTCCATCGCGGTGCGGATCTCACGCTTGCCGGTGGTCTCGCGCAAGGTCTCGCGGGCATCACTCAGTATTTGCCGCTGCTGGCCGGTTAAATTCGCCGCGTTGTCCATCGCGGTCTTTACGTCGCTACGGAGTTTGCTCAATTGCGAATCGTAACTCGGAGACCCAAACACAAGCACCGCACCAAGCAAGGCGAAACATAGAATCCAATTCCGTTTCATGGTGTTCTTCCTTCATGATATTGCAATCGGGGGCTATTCGCCGAAAAGCTTCGCCAGCCTCGATCCCTGCACGACGATTGTCTCGGTCCGTTCGGGGCCAGTAGAGACGCAGCCGATCTCCACTCCAGTCCGCCGTTCCAGGAACTCAAGATAATTCTTCGCCTTATCGGGAAGATCTGCAAACCGCGAAATTCCCCGAGTGCTTTGCTTCCACCCTGGGAACAGCTCATACACCGGTTCAATCTCTTCGAGTCCCCGGTTCGTGGCTGGCATTTCATCGATTTCTAGTTTGCCGCATTTGTAACCGGCGCAAATGGGAACTTCGTCCATATCGTCCAGCACATCCAACTTTGTGACGATCAGGCTATCAAAGCCATTCACCATCGCCGTGTACCGGAGCAGCGGCACATCGAACCATCCACATCGCCGGGGCCGCCCCGTTACGGACCCAAACTCGTTGCCGGCCTTCCGGATGTGCTCGCCAATTTCACCAGTGGTTTCGGACGGAAACGGCCCGCTGCCAACCCGCGTAATATACGCCTTTGAAACCCCGACCACGCCGTCGATCTTTGTAGGCGGCACGCCGGTTCCCACACAGGCCCCACCCGCGGTCGCACTCGATGAGGTGACAAACGGATAGGTGCCGTGATCGATATCGAGCATCGTCCCCTGGGCGCCCTCAAACAGCACGTCTTGACCTGCGTCAATCGCATCGTTTAGCAGCTTCGCCGTGTCGCACACCATCCGCTTCAGGCGCTGGCCGTATTCCCTGTACTGCTGCCGGATGCCGTCAAAGTTGATCGTATCCTCAATGTGGAACGCCGTCGCAATGGTCGCTTTATCCGCGGCTAAATTCTCATACAGCTCTTCGTAATTGTGGCCGTTCACCAGGTCGGCCATGCGGATGCCGCGCCGCCCGATTTTATCTTCGTAACTGGGCCCGATGCCGCGGGAAGTGGTTCCAATCGCAACCCGGTCCGCCCTGCTTTCCGAAATCTTCTCAGCCAGACGATGAAACGGGAAAATGACATGCGCTCGGTTGCTGATGGAGAGTTGTTCCTCTACTCGAATGCCAAGCGCTTCCAGCATCTTCATCTCGTCGAGCAGCGCCGCCGGATCGATCACCACTCCGTTGCCAATCACAGCTTTGACGCCGGGCCGCAAAATACCGCTCGGGATCAGCTTCAGAATGTATTTCTTTTCGCCGATGAAAACCGTGTGCCCCGCATTATGGCCACCCTGGTACCGTGCGACCATATCAAAGCGATCCGAGAAAAGGTCCACCATCTTGCCTTTCCCCTCGTCCCCCCATTGCGCGCCGAGTATGATTACATTACTCATTCGTACTTCCGTCAGTTGCTACGTTGAAAGATCTCATCATTAGGCTCAAAACCTTTTATTCTAGCGCACACCCGGCCATTCATCCCTTTTCCAGAGTTCTCTACCGCGCTATGTTACGCTCGAAATAATGCAGCTTTCCGATATATTCCTGGCGCTCGGGGAGGCCACGTTTGCCCAAATTCTTCGCAGTGTATCCATTGGGAAACTGAAGTCATTCCAACTTTATGAGCGTGTGAAACTGCGCTTTCACCTGAATAAGCTCAACTCCGAAAGTTTGCGCAAGGCAGCGCCGCGGCTCTACGCACGCATCGCGGAACATGATGAGGAGTTCGCCACCGACATCGCCCAAACCGTTCTCGTCTCCCATCTGGACATGATTAAGGCAGTACTCGATTTGCTCGGCATCCCGCATGAAGACGGCTTTTTCGCTAAGGATCTCGATGCCAGCGGCAAGCTCACCGAAGGTTGGCAGCAGCGCGTCTTCGATGAGTTCCGGACAAAGTTTCCCGAACCTGTGCTGATTTTCTACATCAATCACCTCAACTGGGAACTCACTAAGTCCACACAAATCTTCAATCCAACAGCAGTAGCCGCGAGTTAAACACGGGAGATATACATGGATATCTTCACCGCCGCCGAGAAAGGCGACCTGGAAAGAATAACGGAACTTCTAGCCGCCGACCGCACCTTGGTCGATCGTCACCGGGAAGACGGCTGGACCGCCCTGCATCTGGCCTCGCACTACGGCCACCCCGTCGTAGTCGAAATTTTATTGGCCAACGGCGCCGATGTTCATCTCCAGTCCAAAAACTCCATGGAGAATACTCCGCTACATGCCGCGGCAGCCGCCCGGCAACTCGAAGTGGTCCCGGTATTATTGGCGCACGGGACCGATGTGAACGCGAAACAACAAGGTGGTTGGACTGCACTGCACAGCGCCGCGAACAATGGGGACATTAAGTTGATTGAGCTGCTGCTCGCTAGCGGCGCCGACCCGAACGCGGCCAGTGAAAATGGCAGCACCGCGCTCGCACTCGCAACGGCAGGGAATCACGCCGAAGCTGCCGAACTGCTCAGCCCCAAATAGGAATGGACGAGCTACAATCACTCTCTGACGACGCCCTTCGGCGGATAGAGGCTTCCGAGACGCCTGAATCCCTTGAAGCGGTGCGCGTCGAAGTTCTGGGCCGCAAAGGGAAACTCGCTCTGGTCAGCAAAGATATGGGCAAGCTCTCGCCCACCGAACGCGCTGAAACCGGCAAGCAACTCAACCTGATCAAGCAGCAGTTGGAGAGCGCGCTCGAAGCAAAGAAATCCAGATTTGAGGCCGATGCTCTGGCCAGGCGCCTGGATGCCGAATGGCTCGACATTACACTGCCTGCTCCCGGTGTGCGCCCCGGTAGCATTCACCCCATCACTCAACTGCAATCGGAAATCGAGCAGCTCTTCGTCTCTCTCGGTTTCACCGTGCTGGATGGTCCGGAAGTCGAGACTGAATACAACAACTTCGACGCGCTCAACATTCCGCAGGACCATCCCGCGCGCGATATGCAGGACACGTTTTGGCTCAGCGATGGCCATCTGCTTCGGACTCACACGTCTCCCGTGCAGATCCGCGGTATGAAAGAACTGGGGCCGCCCTTGCGCATGATCGCCCCTGGCCGCGTGTTCCGCAATGAAGAAGTGGATGCCTCTCACGAGCACACGTTTTACCAGCTTGAAGGCATGATGATCGATCGCGATGTTTCCGTCGCCAATATCATCTACTTCATGAAAACGCTGCTCAGCGCCGTGTTTGGCCGTGAAGTCACCATCCGGCTTCGCCCCGGCTATTTCCCCTTTGTCGAGCCAGGTTTTGAACTGGATATTCAGTGCTTGATCTGTGGCGGTCAGGGCTGCCCTGTCTGTAAGCAGAGCGGATGGGTAGAGCTTCTTCCCTGCGGTCTGGTTCATCCGAATGTCCTCAAGATGGGTGGCATCGACCCGGAGGTCTGGGGCGGTTTCGCCTTCGGCCTGGGGCTCACCCGCCTGGTGATGATGCGCTACGGCATCGACGATATCCGTTGGTTGCAGAGCGGCGACCTGCGTTTCGCAAAACAATTTTAAGGATTTGCCGACGTGAAGTTTTCCTATAACTGGATCGACGAACTTGTAGACGGACTCGATGCTGATGCCTGCGAACTCAGCCGCCTGATCACCATGAAGACGGCCGAGAGCGAAGGCGTTCATGCCATTGGCGAATATTTCCTGAAAGTACGAGCCGCGCGCGTCCTGTCTTCGGAAGCGATTCCAGGCAGCAAGAATCAGAAGGCCATCATCGACACAGGCCACGGCCAAACGACCGTCGTTTGTGGAGCCCCTAACTGCCGTGCGGGAATCGTAACCGCGTACGTTCCCAGCGGGACCACTTTGGCAGGCCGCGAGATCCGCAAAGCAATCATCTCCGGAGTAGAGAGCGACGGCATGCTCGCCAGTGGCGAAGAACTGGGCATCAACCGCGATTACGCCGGCATTCTGGAGCTGGATGTCAAGCCCGGCGACCCTCTGCCTTGCAAGCCCGACAGCATCATTGAGATCGATAACAAATCCCTGACGCATCGCCCCGATCTATGGGGACACTACGGCATGGCCCGTGAAGTATCGGCCATTCTGCAAAAGCGCCTGATCGATCCAGTGCATCTCGGCCTCATCCCGCGAGGTGAACCGGCAATCGCCGCCGCAATTGAAAACTTCGGCCTCTGTCCGCGATACAGCGCACTCGTGTTTGAGAACGTCACGGTACAGCCCTCTCCACTATGGCTGCAATACCGGCTCGAATCCATCGGCCTGAACCCGATCAACAACATCGTGGACGTCACCAATTTCATCATGGCCGAACTCGCTCAGCCGATGCACGCCTTCGATGCCGGTAAAATTCATGGCGATACAATCTTTGCCCGTAGTGCGATGCCAGGTGAAAAGTTCATAGCACTAAATAACGAAACGTATGAACTGAATCCGGCCAATCTGGTCATCGCCGACGCGAGCGGGGCCATCGCACTAGCGGGCGTGATGGGTGGACTCGATAGTGCAATCGGCAGCGGCACAAAGCGGCTGATTCTTGAGAGCGCCTGCTTCCACGCCGGAAGTATCCGAAAGACTGCATCGGCACTGAAGCTGCGCACCGATGCGTCCATGCGGTTCGAGAAATCTCAGGACCCCGTCAATACGGTGCGTGGCCTCGCTCGCGCCATCGATCTGCTCCGCGAAGTATCCCCTGGCATCCGCGTTGTAGGCGGGCTGGCCGATCAATATTGTCCGTTGCCGCAACCGGCGCCCATTGAAATTCCGCTCGATTGGCTCGACCGGAAACTTGGACGCACGCTCGCCTCCGGAGAAGTCAGCGCGATTCTGGAAGCCCTGCAGTTCGGAGTCACGCAAGTCTCGCCCCGCGTGCTCTCCGTCACCGCCCCAAGCTGGCGCGCTACCAAAGACGTCTCCATGAAAGACGATCTGGTGGAAGAAGTGGGCCGCATGATCGGATACGCGTCCATCACTCCACAAGCTCCGGCGCTGCCCGTCCGTGTTCCCCCAATCAACAAGGAACACGCGTATTACAACCGCATCCGTCAGACGGCGGCTGGGCAGGGTTTCACGGAGGTATCCAACTATTCTTTTCTCAGCGAACAGACCGTCCGGGCCTTCGATCTCGATCCTGCCGATCACATCGGAGTTGCAAACCCCATCGCGGCGGATCAAAGCCTGATGCGCATCAGCCTGGTCCCCGGTATCTGGAAAAACATTCGTGAAAACGCGAAGTACTTCGATTCCCTCCGCCTCTTTGAAATCGGCCGCGAGATCCACAAACGCGAAAACAATCTGCCAAACGAAATCACCCATTTCGCCGCCGCGCTCTACACCAAGGAGGACACCGCGGATGGGCTTTATGAACTGAAGCGTCTGGCCGAATGCATTGCTCCGGGCGTGGAAGCACAACCCGCAACTGCCAGGGTTTACGAACATCCCGCACGCACGGCAGAGATCGTGTTAAACGGCGAAGTAATGGGCCGCCTCTTCGAATTGCACCCCAAGATGATCGAGACCGGCCGCGCCTCCATCCTTGACATCGACCTCGACCGGTTAGCCACACTGCAAACTACGGACCGCCGCTACACCCCGGTGCATCGCTTCCCCTCAAGCGCCTTCGATCTCTCGGTTGTTGCTGGCCTCCGCGAACTGGCCGGCGATATCCAGAAGCGATTGGTGTCCGCCGCCGGCCCGGGTCTGGAGCACATCGAATTTATACGCCAGTACGCAGGGCCGCCGCTACCCGAAGGTATGAAAAGCGTATCGTTCCGCTTGACCGTGGGTGCGCCCGGCCGCACGCTCTCATCGGAAGAAATCACCACGTTCCGCGAAAACATCCTCGCTACCATGCGATCCGAGGGTTACGATTTCCGAACCTAAATCCAAGATCTCATAACCTCAGTGCGTCATGGCGTAAACCACATAGTTCACGCCTAGCCGGATTGCCAGGTCTGCAAACCGTGCGGGATAATGCGGCGCATCCGCCCACTCCCAGGCGTCACCCAGATCCGAGTTATAAGAGATAGCCACCATGATCCGGCCCTTGTCGTCGTAAATGCCCCGCCAGTGTGCCACCGTGCCGTTGTTCTTGTACCCCGTTCGTAAATGCGCTTCGCCTGGAACTTGATACCGTTCGTCCAAATCGTAAACCGTGTGAAAGATCGGATCGGTGCTTTCGATCTCCACAATGGGGCGGTCCGGGAAAACCTGCTTCATCCTTTCCTGGAACACTTCCCACTCCAGTGTTCCGTGCAAATCGTCCGCCATGAAGAAGCCGCCGCGCAGCAGATAGTCGCGAAGCACTTTCGCCTGCGCATCGGTCAGGCCCCATTCGCCCACCTGGACCGCGTACAGCCAGGGCCAGTCGTACACGTCGCCTTCGTCCAGGTTTACCGGTTGCTCAACGGAACGCACGTGAATGCGAGTCAATCGCCGGACGGCCTGGGAGAAGTGGCGATCCGCACGCGGATAATCCTGCGTCCAAAGCGATAAGCCCTTCCGCCAATCTCCGTCAAACCGGCCCCGATAACCGTCATTTGCCCCCGGCGGAAACATCAGCCGCGCGAAGACCCATTCCGTCTTCTCCTGCCAATCGGGTGTCAGATCGAAGCCCGAGTATTCTACGCCTGGAAATTGCCGGAACGGGCGTTCAAAGGCCCACAGGGCGCTAATCAGGAGTAGACCGCCACATCCCAACTGCCACCAAGCCTTCGGAAAAGCCATAGAATCGTCTTCTCCCCGAGAATATCATTGACGGTTCGTGGGCTTCATTACGGCCTCTCCAATGAGGAATTACGGTTTCAGAAACTTCCGGTCCACCATCCATTGCGCGAACCGGTCCGTCCACGTCGAAACCGGCATTGCGGATGGCCGGATACCGAACCCATGTCCGCCGCTCGCGTAGATGTGCATTTCAGACGAGACCCCCTGTTTCTCCAGATCGAGATACAGGTTCACTGTCGTGACCACATGCGACCGGTCGTCAGCCGAACAAACCAGAAAAGTAGGAGGCGCATCCTTCGGCACGGTAATCGTGCCGGGCCGGTATCCAGGATAAACCACCACCGCGAAATCCGGCCGTGAGCTCGCCCGTTCAATCGGATCGGTGGAACTGTCGTTACCGGCATCGAACTTTGTCTCGATCAGAGCCGCAACTTCACCGCCAGCCGAAAATCCCATGAACCCGATCCGCGCAGGGTCCACGCCCCACTCCTTCGCGCGGCTGCGCACCGTTCGCATCGCCCTGGCCGCATCCGGTAGGGCATTGCCAACCACGGTATACTTTGACCCCGGAGCCCGCGCCAGCCTATACTTCAACACGAACGCTGCGATGCCGTTCTTGTTCAACCAGCCGGCGATGTCCCAGCCTTCCTTGTCCATCACCAACTGCGAATGTCCACCGCCCGGTGCAATCACCACGGCCATCCCGTTGGCTTGTTCCTTCGGCGGAAGAAACGCATAGATCGATGGATAATGGACAACGGTAAACCTCTTGGGCAGCTTAGGATTATCCGAAGCTTGAGAAACCTCAGCCGCTGTCTCTCCTTCCGACCCAGGCGCGCCGCCGGGCCACAGCTTCAGTTCCTCCCCGTGCTCAACGGCAAACGCCAATCCGGAAATCAAAACGAAACCGCAAACAAGCTTCAGTGTCATGGCTAAGAAATGGCAGTCTATCACAACGGCGGCTACTCTCGATTTCCGAAACCACCCCCAATCCGTTGGGTCCATACATATAGGAAGGAACTGCAGTTATGAAACTAGAAACCATGCAAGATTTATTCCAACGTGGGCTTGAATATGCCTACGACTGCGAGCAACAACTCATCAAAGCGCTTCCCAAGCTTGCGGAGGCATCCTCTTCGAGTGATCTCCGCAACGCCTTCACGGAACATCTCCAGCAGACAAGACGCCACGCCGACCGTCTGGAGCAGGTCTTCTCCCTGATTGGGAAGAGTGCGGACACACAGTCTAACAAAGTAGTGAAAGCACTCACTGAGGAAGGCGAGGACTTGATCGATAAAATTGATCGTTCACCCCTGCTTGATGCTGCCTTAATCTGCGCTGGCAATCAGGTGGAGCATTATGAAATGGCTGCTTACGGCACTCTAAGAGACTACGCGCAGCTACTGGGGCATAGCCAGGCAGCCAGTCTCCTTGAGCAGACGCTCAATGAGGAGAAGGAAGCTGACGCAAAACTCACACGGATTGGCGAAACATCTGTGAATCGGCAAGCAATGCAAAGTGGAGTCCACGCCCGCTAGGGTTTAGAACAGGGGCGGCGTTAGCCGCCCCTAATAGTTACCGGTCATTCTGCCGGTTATTGTCCTGCCGATTGCTATCCCGCCGGTTATTATCGTACCGATCACTATTCTGCTGGTTATTGTCGTTGCGATGATAGTGCTGGCCATCGCGTGTATAACCATTATCTGGTCCACCCACCGTCAAAGACCGATCTAGCCTGAACGTAAGCAGCGTTTCCGCTGGAACTTTTACCGCGCGGCCCCTAGTAACGGTCTGACCCGCCGCTCCGGCGCCCCCTCCGGCAATCGCGCCAATTGCCGCACCTTTTCCACCTCCGGCAATCGCCCCAATAATCGTCCCGAGCAAAGCGCCACCGCCCACATACTTACCGGTTCGCGTGTTCTTCCCAACCCCGTCCTTTTCTGAGCCTGTACCGGCCACCGACTGATCGGTTGTGCTCACCACGTAACGGCGTCCGTTCACATTGATCGATTCCAGGTCCAACGTCAGATCTCTGCCTGACGTTTCGCGAACGATCAACTCAGCATCCGATCCTCGCGGAATTGCCACGCGTCCAGAATTATCGGTGACATCCCGATCCACCACAGCGGTGTAGATTTTCCCTTGGTTCGCATTTTTCGCTTCGATGCTGTTATTGGTCCGGACCGTAACTTCCGTGCCCGAACGCACCGTATCCGATTGAGCGGTGACGGCTAAACTGAAAGTGCATATCACCGCTAACGCCTGCAGAGATTCGCGAATTCTCATTTCTATTCCTCCCATCCCGATCTGTGCAAGTTAAATGCCACTCTACCGGACGAGAATCGGAGATCATAGAGGCATGAGCGCCGGCTCCCAGATCGCGAACTCCCTTAGGGCCTATCTGAAGGCAACCGTTCAGAACGCAATCGTTACCACTCTGCTTTTCGTAGCAGGCTTCGCAATCGCCGGAGTACCCTGGTGGCCGCTCACCGGATTCATCTGCGGTGTGCTGAATCTGGTGCCTCAACTCGGCCCGGTGTTAGCCCTCGGTCTGGCGCTGCTCATCGAGTACTTTGCAACAGACAACTGGATTCAACTTGCCATAGTCGGCGGCATCTGGCTCGTTATTCAGATCATTGACGGATTTGTGCTCTCCCCGCGCGCCGCCAGCCGCTCTGGCGTGAACCCATTGCTCTCCATCTTCCTGGTGTTAATCGCGGGGTTTTTCTTTGGACCCATCGGCATGATCCTGGTGGTTCCTGTCACCGCCGTTGCGCTCATCGTCATAAAAGCCGTACGAGCCCAATCGAAGTAATCAAAACGCTGGAACAATTTCGATAGCGCTGATCAAGGCTCCCCACTTCACCCCATCGATCCGGATCGTGATTTGCCCGGAAGACACTACGAGTGGAAAGGTGCGATCCACCGCAATGCCCGGGCCGCCAGCCGCACCCGCGATATCGAAATTCGCCAGCACCGGTGTGCCATTCAGCGCAGCATTTAAGGTGCGCTGCCCCGCCGATAACCCGGAGACCTCCGCAAACTTCAACGTGACGTTATAAGTTCCATTCGATAC
>JBBPYD010000142.1:0-9237 GCA_038200305.1 Bryobacterales bacterium | reverse complement strand
CTTTTTATCGAGCGGCCCCGACGCGTTGGAGCTTAGCTCGCACGTGCTGAATGTATTCTGGACCGCCTTTTAACGGCAGCACTACCTCGATCACCGGCGCGAAGTACGCCAGCGAGCGGATCGCGCCGAGAGGCGGAGCCTCCGCGGGACGTATCACCCGCCGAGCCGCGGCGAGTGTCAACGCATTCTCGACGGCGGCCAGCGGTACGCCGCGTTCGTGCAGTTGCGCCGCGAGTATCCGGTCCGGACGGTGGACCATCCCCGTGGGGCGCGGGGTGGCGCGATAGGCGTCCAGAACTCTGCGCACGTATTCCCGCCGGTCACCCACGTTTTCAACCTTGCGGATCGCGCAGCGACGGACCGTTGATGCGCACCGTGTGGCAGTAATGCCGCAGACGGCTCAGCAGCGCTTCCACCATCGGCTTGTTGCCGAGGAAGTTATGCCACTCGTCATACTCGAGATTTAATGCGGAGTCCATTTTTATGCGGACTCCGCGCTTGATGGAAGGCGCCCGCCCTCATTTTGCCGTTTTTTTACTCCGCATATTAGGAGCAGCCTTCAACATCTCGATCAGTTTGTCCGTTGCCTTGAAGCGGCCGGTCCGCAGTTTCGGAGCGATCACCGATTCGAGGGCTTCGAGCTTCACGGACGAATCAGCGCGAGTGTAAATCTCCGTCGTTTGCATACTGGAGTGTCCAAGCCAGAGAGACACCTTCCGGAGATCCTTGGTGGCTTGCAGGATGGTCAGAGCACAGGTGTGCCTCAGGACGTGTGGTGAAACGTGTTTTGATGCGAGCGTTGAACAGCGCGTCTCAGCGGTATGGACATGCTTGCGCAGGATGTACTCGAAACCGGCGCGAGTCATGGCATCGTTGCGAGCATTGGGAAATAGTTCTGGAACCCGGACTTCACCGCGGACAGACAGCCATGCACGAACCGCGGATGCCGTTTCTTTCCACAGCGGCAAGCAACGTTCTTTTCGGCCTTTGCCGTGGATTAGAACGCTGGCTTGGGGTTGCAGCATCATATCTTCGATCCGGAGTCCCACGAGTTCAGAGACCCGCAGTCCACCCGCGAAGCAAAGATGAAGCATCGCTCGGTCGCGAATGCCGTCCCGGATAGTTGGGTCAGGGGCATCCAGGATCGATTGCATCTCCTGAGCAGTGAGGTGTCTGACAAGCCGGGTGTCCGTCTTTTTCGCAGGGATGGCCAGAATCCGTTGGATCTGCTCGAGCGCGGACGGCACGCGATATTCCATGTAGTGCATGAAAGATTTGATGGCTGCGAGCCGGATGTTTCTGGAACCAGCGCCATTGCCGCGACTTGTTTCCAGATGGTTAAGGAAGTTCACGACGAGCGGAGCGTCCAATTGTTCCAGTTGCAGTTGTGAGGGCGGCAGTTTGAGGCAAACGCTGGCGTATTCGAACAGAAGCCTGAAAGCATGCGCATAGGAGTCGCAGGTGTTGGGGCTGGCACGCCGCTCGATGGGCAAGCGCTGCTGAAGGAAGGCCGCGATGTGTGGGGCGAGAAGGATCATGGCCGGCCACCAGCGAAGAAGCTCTGACACGAATCCGCGATGTTTCTCATCAGATCGGCCGTTGCCTCCAGATACCAGTACGTGTTGGCGACCTTGCTGTGGCCGAGGTACGTAGACAACGCCAACATGTGCTTTGTGATTCGATCCCGGCCATCAGGGCAGGTTTCCAGCGCCCTTACTGCGAATGTGTGCCGGAGAGAATGGATTGTGGGGCGTGGAAGCCCTGCTCCACGAGGGAGACCGATCTTCTCGACGATGTCGTGAAATGCGGTTTCGGCGTCATGCAGCAGCAACGGGCGCCTCCGCAAAGAAACGAACACGTGATCATCCAGTGGGGTATAGGCGCGCCTCCGCACGAGGTACTGTTCCAGGCCGGCCTGTGTGGTCTCGTGAAGCGGAACGAGCCGGCTTTTGCGGAACTTTGAACAGCGAATCACCAAGCCGTCTGCGGTGATGTCCTGAAAACAGAGATGGATTGCTTCCGACACGCGGAGCCCGGTGCACGCCAGCAGGGCGAAGAGAGTGTTATAGGTGTGCCCGCGAAAGGCGTTGCGTTTACCCAGCCCGGAGGCGGTCTGGAGAATGCGCTTGATTTCCTCCGCGGAAAAAATGTAAGGCACCGGTCGCGGCCGACTCTCACTGCCAAAGACTGTGGGAGGGATTTCGTGGTGTGCATCTTCCGCACGAATGTACCGTGCAAATCGAATCACCTGTCCAAGTCGGCGCGCTCGTTGACAGAGCGACGGCGCCGATCCAGCCCACTCGATGGCGGTTTCAGCGCTGACATAGCGCTTGTCCGCAGCATCGGAGAACGCGGCGAAGCTCTGCAACAGGCTGCCTTCGGACCGAAACGCGAAGCCCGTGGCACGGCGAAGAGCGATGTATGATTCCACGGCCTGGGTCAGCATGATTTCACCTCGGGCCATGGCTGAGCAATCTGCCGCAGAGTGATTACGTCTACCTTGGCGTAGATCTCCGTGGTCGCGGTGGAACGATGCCGGAGAACGCCCGCGATCTCCTGCAACGACGCGCCTTGTCGGAGCATAGAGCTTGCTACCGAATGGCGGAGAACATGAGCGGCGCCACGGCTCGGGCAAACGACACCAGCCCGGTGCATGGCCTGGGCGGCGATCATCGAGACTGCACAGTGATTCGCGAGAGCCAGAAAAGGCGCCCGGGATCGAATAAATAGCGCATCCACAGCGGTCTGAGGACGACCATCCTTTATGTAGCTGGCGATCGCATCGCCAATCTCCTGCGTCAACGGCATCAGAGTCTGCCGTCGGCCCTTCCCTGAAACGGAGATCGCAGCTTCCTTCCAATCAAGGTCGCCCAGCCGAAGTTGCACGACATCGCCAGCCCGAAGCCCCAAGCGAGCGAGTAAGAGTAGAATGGCGCGATCCCGTTTGCCGGCCGGCGTAGCCGGATCACACGAAGCAATTACCCGTTCGACTTCCTCTGATTGCAAATACCGCGGCAAGGACGAAAGCCGCCAATGTGCGAGAACCGGGATGGATCCCTCCAAACCGGCGGCGCACTTGCCGTCGGCGATCAGAAAGCGCAAAAACATGCGGACAGCCGTGGTGCACTTCTTCGCCGATGCCCATCCGCAACGTTGACTGGTATCCAGGATAAACTGCCGCAGGTTCTGCGCATCAAAGGTGCCGGGATCTTCTCCCAGCTTCTTCAGCAAATCACGAACGGGGATGCTGTAGCCGGAAAGAGTGGCATCGCATGTCCCGCGTTGCTGCCGCATCCAGTCACAGAATGAGACCAGCAGTGCCGGATCCACAATGACCTCCTCCACGATTCGGGTCGTGACGATATCAGCAAACCGGGCATAGCGGAGGAATAGACGTGCACCCTTCCGGATGTCCCGCCTGTGCGTGCGGCCATATCGTGGGCGCCGGCATCGATTCAGATGATGGACAAACTCCTCAATCGTTCGTTCGTCCAACGCCGGGACCGTTCCGCCTTTCCGCCCAAGCCAATGAATCAAGTGTTCGGCCGCTCGAATGTGCCTCCGAGCAGTTATCTCTGCATAACCCGCTTGGCACAACTCTTGAGCAAACCCTTCAAGCACGCGGCCATCTGGGCCGTCGCGCAGTTCCTGGATACGTAAAGCTGATTCGAAAAACTCTGCCAACATGACGTCCTCCTTTTAGGACGTCATGATTATGCGAAGTCCCGAGATCACGGCGTGAACGGCTCAGCAAGACCTGAGGGCCTACGCCCACCTGCTATGGTCGATCGCTCCGCATAAAAATGGAATCCGCATTAAACCGTCCCGTCGACGACTGGGGAAAACTGCTGGGCGACGTGGCTGCGGTCACCGCCATGCTGGACCGCATTCTCCATCACGGCCATGTGCTCAAGTGCGGTCCGCGGAGCTGGCGCACCAAAGCGGCCCCGGCTACGACAGGAGACAGTCAATGACTTCGAGGACGGGGGCTTCGCTCCTGCGACCCCTACCGAAGCCCAAAAACCTTTCTATGAAGGCAAAACTGATGTATCCTGCGCCCTCCCGTTGGTCGGGCCAGAGGCAGTATGTTTCACAGCCGGATTGCGGAAAAAGCTTGCTCGAACGGGTGCGGAAAGGGTAAAACAACCTCAGGTCCTGGATCGCGGTCCGTTGGCCGGTTTTGAGGTGACCCTCTATGGCCGGTTTTGAGGTGACCACCGAGGAAAACGGCGGCAAAATCCGGAAAGCGCGCCGTATATAGAACGACGTCAGACTTATCCCTCCAACCCGTTCCTCCTGGAGCAGTTTGGAGCAGATCAGGAATCCACTGATCCCGAAAAAGATGTCGACCCCCAAGCCGCCTATGCCGGAACGACCGATGCCTAGAATGGCCCGAACGCTCCCAGGCAGGTTCAGAGAGCGAGACGCGTGATCGATCAGTACCAACAAAATGGCAATTGCACGCCATCCATCCAAGGTAGGGATATAGCCTGAGTTCCGGTCCTTCAGTGCAGCGGATGCGAGTCCCGCAGCCCACTTATAGCCAACGTCCATAGTTTTGTTCCTTTTGCTCGCCAGCACGGCGAGGCATCGATGGTACACCCGTTGGGGGGTTCCGTTGCGAAGTTCCGGCGTTGGCATTCTGGTAGGTTGGAGAGTCGATTGCCGATCACGCCGAGCAATGCGTTCAAGGGCGCGTTCTTTCGGCCATGCGCCGATATCCGGAGCCTCGTCGGCACGCGGCAGGAAATAACAAGTGGAAACCGAACAGCAAAGACGGTTGGTGTGTCCTGACTGCACACACCGGCACGAATGCGCGAGATGCGCCGAAGTCGCCCGTGATGTTGACAGAATGCTCGTGGTGCCCTACCCTGCGCAGGCACGTATGGGAGCACTGCGGATGCTGGCATGAAGTTAATTCAAATCAACAGATCGGGAACCCCTCAGGAGGGGGTTGAGGTTTTGCCAGACTTAGCCTGCGAAGTCTGCAGCGGGACGGTTAAGCTTTATGAAACAGTTGGCTTCATCCCTCCTTGGATTGGTTATCTGGCCACGGTAGAAAGCCGAGTGGTCGGCTCGTGCGCATTCAAATCACCCCCTCGGGCCGGACGCGTCGAGATTGCTTACTTTACGTTCCCCGAGTTCGAGGGTAACGGATATGCTACCGGCATGGCTCGGGAACTTCTCGCTCTGGCAAAGGAGGTTGCCCCGGACGTTCTCGTGGTGGCCCAGACACTCCCCGAGGAAAATGCTTCGACCTCTATTCTCAAACGCCTCGGCTTCCGACTGGCCGGGCCGGTGAGCCACGCAGAAGATGGTCTCGTGTGGGAGTGGCACAAAATTGAGACTGATCAACCATTGACCAAGTTGACGTAAGGCCGGATTATCGGAAGTAAAAAATGGGTCCATCGAGCGATGGGAAACGTACGCGCGCGGCGAAAACACCGTTTCATTGCGGATTCCGGCGATGTGGATGGACCGTTCCGACGCGATGTGAATAAAGTCGGAGCTTAGCGACGCTGGTATTTGCATGATGCCGGAAAATATTCACATCAGTCAAGGATTTTCGTTTTTGATCGGGAATTCGGGTGGGCCAAGGGAGAGGGCGCTTGACTCCCCTTGCCCGTTCCGCATTGAGGGATCTCGTTTCAGGATGACGGCTGATCCGGTTTGCGTCCGTGTTTTTTCCGCATCGATTCCCCGTTGAGTTCGATGCGATAAGCGTTGTGGACGAGCCGGTCCAGTATGCTGTCCGCGATTGTGGGATCGCCGATCTGTTCGTGCCAATGCGCGATTGGCATCTGTGAGGTAAGAACCACGGATCGCCGCTGGTATCGGTCATCGCAGATTTCCAGGAAGTCACGGCGCTCGCCGTCTTTGAGCGGAGCCATCGCAAAATCATCGAGCACGAGCACATCGACGCGGGAGAGCTTCAGCAGCAATCGTCCGATGCTGCCGTCCACGTGCGCGACGGCCAGCTCGCGGAACAGTTCGGCGGTTCTCTTGTGCATCACCGAAAAGCCATCTCGGCAGGCTTTCTGCGCCAGAGCGCATGCCAGCCAACTCTTGCCAATCCCGGTTGGCCCAATAAAGAGAACGTTCTGGTTCTGCCGTACCCATTCACTGCCCGACAGCGTGCGCAGCAGCTTGCGGTCGAGTCCGCGCGGATGTTGATAATCGATGTCCTCGATCACGCCGCGCTCTTTCAACCGGGCTGATTGCAGGCGTCGCGCCAGAGCTCGATTCTCTTTCCAGAGCCACTGGTGATCGACGAGCATGGCGAAGCGTTCCTCGAAGCCCAGTTGGCTGGCATCGGCGGTTTCGATTTGCGTTCGGAAGGCGTCAGCCATCCCGTGCAGTTTCATCGTGTGTAGTTTTTCGATGGTAGGTTGATTTAACATTTCCGATTCCTGAATGAAAGTGGTTTGTGATTACTGCAGCACCGTCGTCGGCGGATCGTAGTAGCGCGCGCCGCGTACGTTTTCGTGTCGCGGACCCGGCTTGCCCGAATCTAGATCCAGCGTCGTTTGCTTATCCAGTGAACGCTTCAGAATGGAGCGCAAGCTGGAGTAAGAGCAGGCCTGCAGTTGTAAAGCACGCTGGCTGGCGGCTTCGAGCCGCTCATCGGAATAAGTCTTGGCCAGGCGCAGGATGCCCAGACACGCGCGATATCCCATCTCCGGATGTGGTTTGCTGGCGAGAATCGTGCGGATCACTTCGGCCGTGCCTGTTCCGACGCCTTCGCCCCAGTGGATCAGCCGGGACGGCGTCCATTGCAAGTGCGCCTGATGGCTCTTGGGCATGTGCTCGTGAACGGTCGTATGCCGGTAAGCCACCGAACTGCGCACGTGGGAGGTAACGCGCGTGCCCTCCTGGAAAAGCTCGACCGTGGTTGCCGTGTAGCGCGCTTCGAGCTGTTGCCCGGCGAGTTGATAAGGAACGCTGTAATAGTGCCGGTCGATCTCGACGTGATAATCGATGTTGGCCCGGACCGTTTTCCATTCCGCCATGACGTAGCGTTCCGCTGGGAGCGGCTGAAGGACGGGCTGGTCGATCGCTACGAAGAGAGAAGTCCGCGTCCCATCACGTTTGCGAAACGGCCTGTTGTTCAGACGCTCCAGCAGCTCTTCGATTGCCTCATTCAGGTCGGCGACCGCGAAGAACTTCCGATGCCGCAACGCCGCCACGATCCAGCGTTCCACGATCCCCACGGCGTTTTCGACTTTGGCTTTGTCGCGCGGTTTGCGTGGCCGGGCTGGCAGGATTCCGATGCTGTAATGCTGAGCCATCTCATAATAAGTGCGGTTGAGATCCGGCTCATAGCGGCATGCTCGCGTGACGCCAGTACGCGGGTTATCGGGCACCAGCAGCTTCGTCGTGCCTTGAAAGTACTCGAAGGCGCGCACATGGCAGTCAATCCAACTCGCCAAAGTCTGGCTGGGCGCTGCTCGTGCAAACGTGTACGTGCTGGCGCCGAGTACGGCGACAAAGATCGAGGCGGGTGTGGCCTCGCCGGTCTCGCGATCATAGATCGGTACGCTATCGCCGGCCCAATCGACAAATGTTTTCTCTCCAGCTTTGTGATCGTGACGGAGCACGACGTCCCGATTCCGGTTCCATCGCCGATACAGTTCGCAGAAACGGCTGTAGCCGTAGCCATCCGGATGCGTTTCCCGGTATTCCTCCCAGAGCAGTTGCAGCGTCAGGTGTTTGTGAGTTTGAAGCTGGGAATGCAGCTGGTCGAAATCCACACCGGGCCGCGGCTGTGATTGCGTGCGCGGAGGCCGCGTGGGAAACAGAAGTTGATCGAGCCGCCGATCATCCAGATCGTCCGGTAACGGCCAAACCACCTTAGCGGCCGCGGCCTTTTCCAGATATCGATGAACCGTGGCCTGTCCGATCGAGCAACTGCGGGCGATCTGATCCTGATGCAGACCCAGACCAAAACGTAAGCGTAGGACTTCCTTGATTTTGCGCATAGACAACTTCCTTTGGGGCAATCAGCTCCCTCCACTTCCAGTGGAAGAAACTGCAGCCCGCTGTTGTCCAGCGCCGCCGCGCTCTTAGATGAATTTCTTTTCAGAAAGTCATTCCGGGGATGTGAATATCGATTCCGGGGCTGGCCCGTTTTTCCATCCATCTCGGCCCGGAATCGATATTCACATCACGTCGGAATCCCTATTCACATCACTCCGGAACGAATATCCACATGCCCCGGAATCTGCAGTTTCATACTGCCCATTACAGTTCAACACCAATTGTCGCTACCGGGCACGAAAACACTTCAGGCATTGGACGAAAGCCAAAAGAAAGAAGAATTTTCATACTGCTCATTTCAGTTGGATTTCTGGTGCCCCGGGGCCAAGGAAAAGCGGAGGTGGTCTTCTAGAAAGCCCTGAAAAACCGCAGGTCTGCCGACCTGCGGAAACAAGAGGAGCATTTTTGTACTGCTCAAAAAAGCTTCTTCTGAGCAGAAGTGTACGGGATGGTTTAAAACGCGTCAAGCCACGAATGTCCGCGCGGCCCGAACCACTGCAACAAATAGGGCTGTAACTATATCGGAGAACATCACTGGTGCTAATCCTTCAGCGCTCGGGGGCAGCGCAGCGAGGATGGAACGCGGAAGAAATCGCGGCGAAGCTAACCGAGGTTAGCGACAAGACGAAGGAGCGCAGCGCCCGAAGTGACGACAGTTACGCCGCATTGACTGCTGAAAATGCCCTGGGCGTGGTGGACTCCAGGAGAGAAGCCGGACCCAATCTTTAAAACCCACGCAGAACACGCCACGTTGACGAGCAGGGTGAGGACAGGGCAGGGGGGACACCAACCACCGGCACCGAGCGATAGTTCAGACGAAACCGACCGGATGCAGGAAGCCACGCTCGAAGAACTCGAGCCCCTCGTACTTCCTCGCTCGACCACGCCGCCGCATATTGTTAAAGTAGCCCAATGAAAGTCAAATCGTTCGCGACGTCGATTCTCGCTCTAGCAACGCTGGCGCATGCGCAAGACGTTCCGAAAACATGGAACGAAGCCGCGATGAAAAGCGGCATCCTGAACCCTCCAGTAGAGGGAGTAGCGATAACACGTGTCACGCCCGAATACTACTACCGCATGCCGGAGCGCGTTCTTTTCCGGCCCTACCCTGTGTACGGCTCAAAGTTCGAGCCGAAGGGTTATCTGGAGAGATTGGCGCTGGCAGAGCCCGAAGTCATATTCGATCCCGCGCAACTGAAG
>JBBPYD010000141.1:0-26947 GCA_038200305.1 Bryobacterales bacterium | reverse complement strand
CGCCCGGGCCCCACGAGGGGCGCCGCCCGGCCTCGGCCCCCGAACAGCCGGTCCATGCCGCTTCCCGGCGTTTTCTCAATCGCTTGATCGCTCCCATTGCGGAGTATTAGTTGAACGGTCCCCTGATTTCCAGCCAGAGTGAGCGTTTCCGCGTCCTCCGGCGTCGCAAGCAAGGTGACCGTGGGGGTATTGATGGCTTGACCGCGTCCATCCGGCTGAATAGTTTGGCCCGCTGACAGAACGAGTAAGTTTTGCAAACAGGTTGCGGTGATCACGCCATCGGAGGACGGCGGATGACCGGTCACCAACACATCCACACGCAGGCCGGGAAGAACGAATCCGGCCACTCCGGCAACATCGGTTACCCGGACGGTCACGCCGCGCATCCCCACTGGAATAATGGGTGCGAGCCCAGCGCCGCTGCCACGGGCGGCCAACCGGCCTTCGTTAATCGGCTCATCCAGCAAGACGTTGCTGATCACCGGCCGGTCCACTACTTCATTGATATTAGAGAAGCCGCCCTTTGGAAATTGTCCGGTAGGCACCTTGCCAACCCGAAGATCGGCTGCCTTAACTGTCATGCCAACATTAAGAGGCTTGGCGGCGATCACCACATCTTTCAGATCGGTGGGCTCGCTTTTCTTTGCGCTCGCCGAGCCCGACGTAATCTTATAGAAGATCGTGGACAAGATGAGTGCAAATATTAGACTGACAGCCAATACAGTGAGAAATCTGCGGTCCATTCAATCAATCTCCCGATACAAAACGAGAACAAACCACTAACACCGGGTTACTCTCTTCATCGCGGCACCATTGCAAGCCAGACGCCCAATGTGATGGCAGGGGCGTATGGAATCGACTCCGCGCATCCGGCCAAGGAGCGCTTTCCATCTTTCCGGCGCCACATTGCAGCCAGAGCCTGGTAGGCGATCGCGCCAAGCGCAATCAGACCGCCTACTCCCGCGGTCCACAACGCAGCCTCAAGCAGGCGGTTGTAACCCAGGACCGCTCCGAATCCCGCCATCAGCTTGATATCGCCCGCCCCTATTCCGCCAAGGACGTAGAAAAGCAAAAACACGGAGAACCCGCAAACGGCGCCCGCCACCGCAAAGGGCAGCCCCATCCAGCCGCGCCGCGCTATCTGACAACCGATTCCGCCTAGCAGTGCGGCAATCGGAATCCAATTGGAGACTTTCCGCCGCGCGAGGTCCTCCACCGTCGCGGCAACCCCAACCAACCCGGTAATCCAAATCTCTGCCGTCATATATTCCACCAGCTTGCGCATCCAGCTACTAACAAGTCGAAGAAAAATAGTACTTGCAATCACAAGGTCTACGATTACTCACCGTGCTTGCCTTACACATTACTTTCGGCGGTAACGGTTGTTTTCATTAGCCTCACGGACGGTTTTTTCAATTGTTGTCTCCCTCTGAAAGAGGATCGCCTTGCCATCGTCCGCTAACACCCTCCACTCGTCTTTCTTCTTGAGAAGCGAGCACAGGGGCCAACTAACCGGCGCGAGCACCAGGTCAAAGGAGTACTTATTCAGAATCTTTTCCCAGCTATACTGACCCTGCAAGACGGCGAGATACTCCTTCCCAATGTCTTTACCGTAGAAATCGCTCCGGCCATCGATAAAAACCTTCTGCTTAGGGTAAAACCTAAAGATTAAATAATCCCCCCATTGGTCGGACGTAAGCACTCGCGATGCCTGTATCCGATTCTGATTTGCACTTACTATCTCGATTGGGAATTGCGAAGCTGGAAAGTCCGCCGGCCAGTGGATGGGATTGCCAATCGCGGCCAGGCTTAAGGCCAGAGCCAGCGGCCAGATACTCGCCCACTGAAAGCCGCCGCTCAAGTCCTCTGCGAGCTGGTTTACAATACCCGTCATCGACTTTCGCGGTTGCCCTCCGCTCCATTCCGCCCACCACCGGGATAACTCCGATGCAACCAATGGTCCTGCAATGAGAACAAATAGAGTGACATGACGCGCCGAAGCAAGGGCCATATGCGCGAAATAGCCTAACCATAGTGCTTCCACCACGTGCCGCCGGCGTACAAAGGCGGTAGCGGCAGCAACGCTCAAGAACAGCAGAATCTCAAAGTAAAGCATGCTCTCTGAGTGGAAATTCGGGGAATGGAACTCTTGCACCATGTCCCGTATCCAGTCCGATTTCAGGTATTCCAGAAGATGCTTATGCAGTCCGATACCGTAAGGATTCAGCAGCGTAGCCATGCTGCAACCGGCCCAAAGAATCGAATACCGCCGGGCATCGGCCCATTTCAGCCTTTCAAACAAAAATGCTTCTACCGCCGATCCCCCCGCTAGCAAACCCGTCAGGGCAATCATCGCCAGGAATCCGCCATGCAGGTTAGTCCAAAGAGTGGTTAAGGGAATCAGCAGCCAGACAACACGCCCGTGGTTGGCGCGGTCGCGGTCCAAGGTCCACATAGAGACCACCAGCAGTAGGAGCGTAAACAGGTGTGGCCGCGCATGAAAATGGATCGATGCCGCACTCGCGCAGAAGAGAGTGACGGTTAGCGAGATAAACAGGTTGGCCTTCCGCCATAGCATGTAGCGCAGCAGGATGGCCGCGGTTAAAGAAATCGTCAACCCCGACAGTAAAACGACGCCTTTCAAGCCTATGCCGCGGAACAGGAACCCATAAATAACATCGGAAAGCCATTCCCACGCGAACCACGGTTGGCTGGCTTTGGAAAACGAGAAAAGATCCGCGGCCGGCACAGAATGGCGATCCAGAATGTATTCTCCGGTGCGGATGTGCCAACCTGTGTCGCCATCCATCAAAAGCTGGCTCCACCCCTGCCCGGTTGCGAACATCCAAAGGGTCATGGCGGCAAAAAAGAAATCGGAAAGCGACGGGATTACCCACTTACCCCAGCGCGTCTGAAGAACTCGGCTTAAGTTGACAGGTGTTGTGGACGGCCTTGCAACTTGGGACACACTCATTTCATGTCAAACGCTTCCCAGCCAGAGCCAAGAGGGTCAAGCACTTGGCGTCCATGGATGGCAAGCTGGAACCGGTCTTTGCACCCGGTCTTTTCAAAAATATGCATCAAGTGAGTCTTCACAGTGCCGGACTTGATGCCCAAAGCGTCCGCGATCTCTTTGTTCTTCAAGCCGCGGCATAAGTGCTCGATAATGTCCCGCTCACGGGGCGTAATCTTAGCGAGACGGGGACGATTACCGCCTACAGGAATATTTGCCGATTCAGGAGACTTCTCAATCCAAATTTCACCTTTTGCTACGCGGCTCAAGCAGTCCAACATTTTGGTAACTGGTGTGGACTTACAAAGAACGCCCATGGCGCCTGCTTGAAGGCAGCGAATACTCTCCTGGGCGGCTGGATCGGCGTCCGGCCACACAATAATACGCGCATGAGGTGCAATGGCCAAAAGCCTTGGAATCGCTGCCAGCAACGATCGCGCGGGGCTCAGGCTACCGAGCAGGATAATCTCCGGCTGCAGCCGCTCAATTTCTGCGAGGGCGCCAACGATCTCTGCCGAACAACCGCACACGTGGAATATGCCGCTCGCTGCGGCTACTCTCAGGAGCCCTTCGACTACAATTGGCTTCGTTTCGCAAATGTATAAGGAAAATCCTGCCACTTATTCCCTCTGCCAGTACCATCGGCAGAAGGTGGCCTAAAGAGTAGGATTTAAGCGGACTTGATGTCGTCTTTTGTGAAATCCCACTCCACAACGCGGCGCTGTTGCGCGGCTTGGTTCACCATATGGGCACACGCAGCGGCATGATGGCCCACAACGGCATCCTCCCAAAACGGAGTGCGGGTCCGGATAGCATCGGCCCAGTGCTCGAAGTGCGCGGCCGTCGGGTCGGCGCCTTCTTTCCCAAACTGCTGAAGTTTATCCGCGGGTTTTCGCTTGTCGCCCAGTTCCGCCTCACGCACCTTGGGATCTCGATAATACGCCTCTTCGAGTGCCTTTGGCCAGCTATTCACGATCCAGCGGTTATCCTCGCGAGCCGTTTCCGGATAAAGCGTCAGCTCGTTTCCCAATACAAGTGTCCCTTCTGTTCCAAGGATCTGAAAGCCACTTTCAGATGCGGTTTGATTATTAAACGTCGAACTCAGGTTTACAGCGAATCCTTCGGGATATTCCAGAACGGCGTTCAAAGTGTCGGGCACCTCGCGGCTCTCTTCCATCGGTATAGCTCTCCCATCGCGACTGCACGGGCCGGCATCTTGGCGCCCATTAAGAAGTGGATCGTGGTGCAAAGATGCACGAATAAGTCGGTGGCAATACCGCCGGAATAATCCTGATAACAGCGCCAACGGAAGAAACGCTCTAAACTGAAAGGCCGTTTCGGCGCCGGGCCAAGGAACATATCCCAATCGACCGTAGATGGGGAGGCATCCGGAGGAATGGGGTAAATCCATGCTCCGGATGCTGTGTTGCGATTGTAAGCGGCCCGGATCATGGTGACTTTGCCAAGTTTCCCGGATTGGATCAGTTCACGCGCCTTTTGCTGCGTTGGGGAACTCACGCCCTGGCTTCCCACTTGCACGATCCGCTGCGTGCTGCGGGCGGCCTCAATCAGCTCGACGCCTTCTGACGCCTTATACGTAAGCGGCTTCTCGCTGTAAACGTCCTTCCCAGCCCTGACGGCATCTAAAATAATCTGTTTGTGCCAGTGGTCCGGTGTCGCAATCACAACGGTGTCAATTCCACTTTGGGCCAGCAATTCCGTGTGATTCTTATACGGTTTTGCGCTTGCGCCAAGGCGCTCCCGAGTGCGCTCGATTCGCCCTTTATAAGCATCGACGATTCCCACGATCTCAATACCATGCACCTTGAGCATGGCTCGCATCAGTTCCTGGGACCGCGCTCCACACCCGATCACGCCCACCTGGATTCGATCGTTAGCGGCGCGGCCTGTAGCAGTTGCCGCTAGCGCAGCCATGCCTCCAAGCAGATTCCGGCGGGTGATATTCATTTCAGATAGTCCTCGTTCTCATTAGTTTACGTGAAGCCCGTCCTCAATGGCGGCGCCCACGCGCAATAACAATTTCTCTTCGAATGCCCGGCCGATGATTTGAAGCCCGATTGGCAGGCCCGCCGCCGTCACCCCGCATGGCTGGGACAGCGCTGGTAAGCCGAGTGCATTGATGCCTCGGACAAACCGCGTCGAGGCCAGCCGGACATCCTCCTCAACGCCGTCAATCATCACCGTTTTCTGATCGATTTCCGCTGCCGGAATCGGCGACGTAGGCGTAAAGAGACAATCGATTTTGCCGAACACCTGCCGGAACTCCACCTGCATCGCCCGGCGTACCCGCTGCGCATTGATGTAATCGGTGGCAGGCAGCATTCGGCCTTGATCCAGCAGCGCCAGCACGTCCGCGCCGAACTTCGAACGGTCTCCCATGTAACGCTCCAGCACGGCCGACGCTTCCGACATCAAGATCACGCGCGATATTGTATTCAGAGCGGCGATATCCGGCACGCGAATACTCACCACATCGGCGCCAAGTTCTTGGGCTAACGCACGCGCCTGCTCCACCGCGCTCCTGACTTCTGGATGAAGCGATTCCAGATAATAATTCTCCGGCCAGCCGATTCGAACTCCCTTCAGCGGCGAAGCCGCACCCGGCAGATAGTCTTCTACGGGACGGCGGCTGCTGTTCGGATCTCGCGCATCGAAACCCGCAATGGCGTTGAGCGTAACAGCGGTGTCCCGAACGGTCATGGTGAGCGGACCCATATGGTCCAGGCTTAGGCCAAGCGCTAGACAACCGTACTTGCTCACGCGGCCGAATGTAGGCTTCAATCCTACGGTTCCGCAAAAGGCAGCCGGAATCCGGATAGATCCGCCCGTGTCACTGCCCATCGCCATTGGAACCATGCCCGCAGCCACGGCGGCGCCCGACCCTCCGCTGGACCCCCCTGGAATGCAGTCCAGGTTGTGAGGGTTGTGAACCGCGCCGAAATGAGGATTGTTGGACGTGATCCCGTACGCTAGTTCGTGCAGGTTGGTCTTCCCCACAATCACGGCGCCCGCCGCATCCAAATGCTCAATCACCGCCGCATCGTATGAAGGAATGAAATCCTCGAAAATCTTAGACCCACCCGTGGTTCGGATTCCCTTGATGTAGAACAGATCCTTCACCGCGACAGAGACTCCATGCAGGGGTCCGCGGTCTTTGCCCTGGGCGAGTTCGGAATCGAGAGCCTTCGCGCGTGCCCGTGCCGGTCCCTGCATTACGGTAAGAAAAGCGTTCAAATCGCCGTCGCATTCCGCAATCTTTGTGAGCGTGGATTCAACCATCTGAGCGCTGGTGACCGCTCCATTTCTGAGTGCGCTCGCCGCATCGAGGATGGTCACCTTTCCCCCAGATCGGCTTCGAAAGTCACCGCCGATTCCGCATCGGAAGGCAGGCCGGCTAACACTTTATGGAATTCTGTACCCAGACTCTCCAGCGATGGCACGATGCGCTCCAACTCGGCCTCCGAAACGCCATGGCCATAAGCCTCAGCAACCAATTTCCAGTTTTTCATCTGGATTCAGTTTATCTCCTCTTTGCCAGATCCAGCTTTCAATGCTGTGGGTGGCAGTAGTGATACTCTCAAGGTTTAATCGGCTTGCTTCGGAATGCCGCGCCCGGCAATCGTCTGACGAATGCCTGAACTATTTGAAAGCACGGCTCCCGCCAGCCCGGCGGACACAATGCAATTCCGGCGGGTCCTGTCCCGGCGCGATCTGATCGTTTACGGGCTTGTGATTCTGAGTCCAACTGCGCCGTATCCGGTTTACGGAATCGTTCAGCAGGTCTCTCAGGGCCACGCCGTTCTCAGTTACTTGGTGGCCATGATAGCCATGCTTTTCACCGCCGCCAGCTATGCAAAGATGTCCGCCGCTTACCCGTCCGCGGGTTCGACATACACTTACGCGCAGCGCGCGTTCAACCCGCACGCCGGTTTCATAGCTGGCTGGGCGATGATACTCGATTACCTGTTGATTCCTCTGGTCAGTGTGATCTTTGCGGCGCTCACAGCAGCACAGATCGCTCCGCGGGTGCCGTATTTCATCTGGACAATAGTTTTCATTGTAGGCATTGCATTAATCAACGTGCGGGGAATCCGGGTCACGGCACGGGCAAGCACCGCAACAATGGCCGTGATGACGGCTTGCGCGCTGCTTTTCATCTGGGTTGTTTCAAGATTCGTGATTCAGCGGCAAGGTCTTGATGGATTGATATCCATCGCGGGCGTGATTCGCCCGGAAACGTTTTCGTTCAGCCCGCTTATGCTTGGAGCGGCCATCGCAACCCTCTCCTACATTGGGTTCGACGCGATTTCTACACTTGCGGAGGACACAGTGGATCCGGTTCGTGACATCGGGTTCGCAACTATTATGGTCTGCGTGCTGCAAACCATAATTTGCGTTGTCACCGTCTATCTGGCGAGCCTTGCCTGGCCGGACTATCGTACGTTGCCTCATCTGGAAACCGCAATTCTCGATATCGGACAAAAGGTGGGAGGCCCATGGATGCTTGCGTGCCTCACGTTCGTTCTTCTTGTCGCGGCATTGGCAAGCGCTCTCACCGCGCAAGCGGGAGCATCTAGGCTGCTGATGGGAATGGGGCGGGACAGGATGATTCCACCCGGAATCTTCGCCTACATCCATCCGCGATATCTCACACCGTCGCGCGCCATCTATGTAATGTCTGCAGCTTCGTGTGCCGGCGCCTTACTGATGCGATTTCAGCTTGCCGTCGAACTGCTCAATTTCGGCGCCTTCGCCGGCTTTATTTTGGTGAATCTCAGCGTTGTGCAGCACTACTTCATTCGTCTTCGCCTACGCCGCGGAACGGCGATTCTGAGCAATCTTGTCTTTCCTATGCTGGGCGCCATCGTGTGCGCCTATGTATGGATCAGTCTCACTATGGCCGCGAAACTGGCGGGCTTTGCCTGGCTTGCGTTGGGAGTCCTGTATCTTGCTGTGTTGACGCGTGGTTTCCGGGATCTGCCGAAGCAACTGAACTTCAAGGAACCAACGGAACTCTCCCGCTAGTCTTACGCCCCGGTTTTCGCTGTACGGCTCCGCTCCCCAGTCGTAAACAGGTTTTTGAAGGGGAGCGCTGCCGCGCCTATCATGCTCCCCTCGCTGCCCAGACTCGAAGGCCGCAACACCAGTTGCCGGAAGTTGACGATCTCCGGACCGCTGGGAAACTGCCTTTCGATCATGGGCGCTATCAATTGCCAGGCTTCGTTGATTGTGGCGTTGATCACCACGGCATCCGCGTTCAATCCCCAGATTACATTGGCAACCCCGATGCCGAGATAGCGGCACGTCTCACTCAACGCCTGCAGCGCGAAGCCGTCGCCCTTTACCGCGCGCTGGCAGATTCTTCGCACACGCGACCGGGTGTCCCCGGAACCCGCAGGCGTGCTGCTTCCGGCAAGGGCCGCGTAGCGTTCACAGAGAGCCGTATTAGAGGCGAGCTGCTCCAGGCACCCTGGCCCATTGTGTTGTTGTCCGGCGCCTCGATCGGCAATCACCATCTGTCCGAACTCGCCCGCCGCATCGTTCGGGCCATAGTGGATCTTGCCCTCCAGAACAATGCCCACGCCGATACCCTCGTCCACCATCACGAAAAGAATACAGTGACGGTTATGAATCTCCACCAGGCTACCGTAGTCGAACTCGGCAATCGCGGCGAGCCTCACGTTGTTATCCACGTAAACGGGAATTTTGAGCCGGTTCCGCAGCCAATCCCGGACAGGAACGCGGACCCAGTCCGGGAAATTACCGAGTTCAACCACTCCGGTCCGGCTGTTGACCAGACCGCGAACGCTCAAGCCGATTCCCACGATTCGCTGATCCCCGTATTTCTTCGACAAAACGCCGTATTGCTTGGCGACTAACGCAAGAGTCGCCATCGGGCTACTGGGCGTTCGGCAGCTTTCGGCCTCAAGGAGCTTGCCGGATAACGTCGAAATGGCGAACCGTGTTTCCCATTTGTGAATATCGACGCCCAGAGCCAAATGGTGCTGATCGAGGCGTAGACGTGTTGCCGGCCGCCCCCCTGTCGAATTCTCAGCGCCGTCCTCCCTCACCAGCCGCCGTCCTATCAGCTCCGTAGTGATCCGGGAGATGGTCCCCTCAGAGAGTCCGCTTTGACGCGAGATGTCCGCTCGCGACAGGGAATCGTAGCGCCGCAAAAGTTGAAGCACGGCCGCGGCGTTTGTGCCGCGAACCGCATCAGGCCGCAGAATACTGCTCTTGGAGGTCAATTCTATTTTCCGGATTCTCAGGTGCTTAGTTTACGAATGCAAGAAACTCCGTTTTCGCACCACACGCATTTGTGCTCGCCATTGACAGGATTCTCAATAGAGTGTAACGTAAGTGAAAACTTCCAGTGGGTCGAAAGAGGTCGTCTCAATTACTTTTATGCGATGTGCAAGTAAGCGTATTCCGGTACTACCCGAAAGCTTCCTTCGATGGCTGCTTCCTGCCTTGCTCTCGCTGGGTAGTCTGGCAGCGGCCGGTAGTCCGGTGTCGCCCATCGTGAAAGTGGTTAGCGCGGAAGCCGACGCGAAACGTGCGGTGGAAACAATGGAGCGCGTTTATTCCACGGACCGCTGGTTCACGTTCCCCAAGTTCGAAGAAACCGCGCAGTATTTGAAGCAGCGTCTGGAACAAAGCGGTCTGAAACGCGTGCAAGTAGGGGGCGCTGCCGCCGACGGCAAAACGCAAGCGGGCTACTGGACCATGCCGCTTGCCTGGGATGCTACGGAGGCCCGCCTCGACGTAATCGAACCGGAGCCGATTCCGCTCTGCGATTACAAGAGCGTTCCCGCATCGCTCGGCATGTGGAGCGGCTCCACGCCGAAGGAAGGCATCGACGCGGAACTTGTGGACATCGCAAAAACACCTTGGAGCCAGGTCAAGGGAAAGCTGGTCCTGACAGATAAAAACTCCGCCGGTTACAAATTCAAGCTGGTAAAGTACGGAGCGCTCGGTGCGGTCAACGGCTTCAGCGAGAATCCTTCTCTGCAGGATGGCCGCCAGTGGGTGAATGCGTGGGGCGACAACGGTTGGGGCTTTACGAAAGCAAGCACTCCGCTGCTGTCGTTCTCCATCACGCCGCGCCAAACCGCCCGCCTGCGCCAGATTCTTGCTTCCGGAAAGAAAGTCCGGGTTCACGCGCTTGCCGCTACGCGCTATTACGAGGGCCGCTATCCGTGGGTCACCGGCGTCCTACCGGGAGTGAGTTCCCAGGAAGAGGTGCTGGTTCTTGGACACACTTCGGAACAAGGCGCGCAGGATAACGCAACGGGTGTTGCGGCAATGGTGGAAGCTTTACACACCATCGCACGGCTTATCGAAAGCGGAAAGCTGCCGCGTCCGGCACGTTCCATCCGCATTCTGCTGATGCCTGAACTCTACGGATCGCTAAGTTACATTTCCGCGAACGCCGAACGGATGAAGCACACAGTCGCCGCGATGACCGTTGACACTCCGGCGGCTGCCTACGATCAGGCTGGCACGGAATATACGTTCTATATGAATCCCCACGTGGCCATGTCCTACACGGACGCGTTGATCCTGCGAATAGCGAAAGCATATTTTCCGCAGTCCCGTCCATGGCACTGGCAAGAGCACATTACCGGAACGGATACCTACCTGGGAGAACCTACCGTCGGCGTTCCCACTGTATGGCCCTACAGCGGCACTGGCGTGGTTACACATCACAACAGCGAAGACAAACCCGAAACGGTGGACCCGCGTTCCATGCGCGACCTGATCGCCGTGATTGCAACGTATCTTTATTTCAACGCGTCAGCCGGCGAGCCGCAGATCCGCTGGCTTGCCGAGACCACGCTGGATCATTCCTATCGGGAAATGGAATCCGCGGCATCCACTGCCATTGACGGTCTGCTCTCCGGCAACGAGGCCGCGGGAAGCTATGGTCTTGCACGAGTTTCCTACTTTGAGGATCGAGGGGAACAGGCCGCGCTTTCTGTGCTTCGCCTCATTGCTCAAGATCGTCAGCAGCAAGGGCGGCAATCGCTGAACCCCATTATGTCTGAGCTGCGGTCGTTTCGGGATGTGCAACTCGCCAGATTGCGTTCGGCGGGCGCCAAGGATGACCCGGAGAAGCCAAATGCCGAGGCGGAAAGAATTGTCGTCCGGCGTAAGCGGATTGGCTCGTTACCGATGGACGGCCTCCCGCAGGATCAGTGGCGCGGTTATCCGTCGGGAGCCTGGGACAAGCTGGTTACAATCGCACTCTACTGGTGTGACGGCAAGCGCAACCTGGCCGAAGTGAGCCATCTCACAAAGATGGAAGTGGGTCCGACAGACTTCGACTTCCCCGGTTACTTCCGCTTTCTGAAAGAGCATGGGTATGTGGACTTTGCGCAGTAAATTCGCATTGCTCGCGTTCGCGCTGGTCACTACGTGCCACGCCATCGAACTGCGAATGCTGCCCACATTCGTACGCCCGGATCCCTTTGGCGGAGTTGTGGAGATAGATCGCCCAGGCGCGAAGTGGTCCGATGCGATCAAACTGACGGCTGCACGCGGCGGATATGCTTCGTTTCATCTGGTGGCGAAGGTGAAGCCCGAATCGGAGTATGAAGTATCGCTCAGCTTTCCGCTTGCAACGGATCTCTATCGCGAGTGGTTCCACTTCAATACGCCGGACAAGAAATATTATCCAGATGCGCTTGTCCCCGCAGGTTCTTCCTACCGGTCGAAACTCCCTGAACCGGACAACCGCATTCCGGGGCAGACCGCGCAAGCCTTCTGGGTGGACATTTGGATACCAGCGTCTGCCGAACCCAAAGTGTATCGAGGGAAAGCGCGTCTTTCGAGCGGTTCGCAACACACGGCGGTCCCAATAGAGATTTCTGTCACGGCAGCAGTTATACCCGAAGAAGATGCGGTCACGCTGGACAATAATTCGTACGGCACTTCTTGGCTCCAGCAGCAATATCCGAAGACGCTGGCCGGTCTGGGGCAAGGCAAAGCCGGCGAAGACGCGCTGTTCCATTTGATTCACCAGCATCATCGGATTTTTTACGATCACCGCGGCGTCTTCCATCAACTCGGCTATGGTCATGCCGGCAAGGTAGGCCCGGAATTCGCTCCCGAGCTGGCGGGTTCCGGCAAGCAGAAGCATGTTGCAAGCTGGACCCGCTTCGACCGGCACTACGGTCCACTGTTGGATGGTTCCGCGTTTAAGAACTCCCGCCGCGGACCCCGGCCGATTCCGTTCGTCTATCTGCCCATCAATCCGGAATGGCCGGCGTCATTTCTCTGGTGGGGAGAACCGGGCTACGAAGCGGAGTTCGTGAATGTGGTTTCGGAGATGGAGCGCCACTTTCGCGAGAAGGGCTGGACATCCACTCGCTTTGAGGTATTCTTCAATCACAAGAAGCGCTACAAGGGATTCCCATGGGACGGCGACGAGATCCGGTTTGCACGAGACAACCTATATTTCATCGAGTATCACCGGATGCTTGCAAAGGCAGTCCCGGCAAATTCCCCGGTCCACTTTCTCATGCGGGCCGATACCAGTTGGAGCATGGAACAGCAGTTCAATGAACTCAAAGGTATTGTCAAATTCTGGGTTGCCGGTGAGGGTAGTTTCAGTTGGTTCCCAGACGCTTTGAAGCCGTTGAAAGACCGCGGTGATCTGGTCTGGACCTATGGGGGTACGCCGCCCGTCCAAAACGTATCCACAACGATCACACTTCACCCGCTTCGCTCTTGGATTCATGGCGTGGACGGGTTCGTGCGATGGCTTACGGTCGATCCGGGCCCCGATCCCTGGTATCAATTCGGTGGCGGAGGCGAGACGCTCATCTATCCAGGGGAGCGCTTCGGCATGGCGGAGCCTCTAGCCAGCGTCCGGCTCAAGCTGCAACGGAATTGTTTGCAGGATCTGGCCCTGCTGGAAGCATCCGCGGCGCGTGGATCACGCGAAGGTATCAACCAGGAGGCTGTCCGCCGCTTCAACAACACCTCGCTTGCCGATTGGCGGAACACCCGCCCACCACTCACCGCAAAGCCGGTCATTGAATGGAATAACGCCGATTTTGAGGATACGCTGAAGCCATTTGAAGCGCGGTTTTCAAATCTCGATCCAGGCTCATGGCAGCGGGTTCACGATTTTGCGCTGGAGGAAGGCAGGAAATAAATGAAACGCTTCTGCCTGCTGATCCTTGTGGCATTGCCCGTGTTCGCTATCGACGCAACCCGGTTGGAGCACGATTTGAATGAGATCGCCCGAGTGGCGGCGGTCATGGTGGATGGCGGCGTCTGTGAAAGAATTCTCACGCAACGGGCGTTGGAACGTATCTTCCGGATCGATCCGCGCGATCCGTATGCGGCCAGTGATAATTACGACGTCAATGACGAAGCCTTCATCCGGACGAAAAAAACCTTGATGCGCCTTTCGCGGTTGGCCGACTATCCGGTGGACGTGAACCTGTGGATGCCGCTCGCCAGTAATCCGCCCCGCATTCACATCGCAATCCGGAACCGGTATGAGATGAGCCAATTCTGGTCGTGGGGCAAGCTGGAACAGGAAATGATCCCTGAAATGAGCACGGTCCTCAAGACTGGAAAACAGTTGACGGTGCGGCAGAAGCCGGGGTTCGTTTCTATCCTTGCGCCCGTGCGGAATAGTTTGAACGATATCGTGGGCCTGGTTGAAGTGGTCGGCCGCACCGAACCGGATGCAAGGGAGAACGTCAAGTAGGGTCATGAGAGTTCTGCTCTACATGCTGGCTTTATCAGCGGTGTCGAACGCCGCACAGCCGTTCTATGACCGGAGCCACCACTCCCAAATTTTCGGTGAAGAACGGAAGTACCGAATCTTCCTGCCCACACGATACGAAACATCGGACAAGCACTATCCGGTAATTTACTACTTTCACGGCCACAGCGACCGGTACACGCTGGAAAAGTACGACAGCGGCCTCGATACCGTACCTAAGATATCCGCCTTTGTTGGAAATCACGAAGTAATTGTGGTCGCCGTGGATGGCTACGTGGCTCGCGACTATACTGGCTTCTACGGGGGTACGCCTTACGACGTCCGCCTTGAAGGCGGTGATTTCGATTTCGGCGAATACTTCCTGGAACTGACCCGCCACATCGACTCGGCATACCGTACACTAACTAGCCGCCGGTATCGCGCCACTTCCGGACTCAGCATGGGAGGCTTCATGAGCCTCTATCTCAGCGCGCGTTATCCAGACCGGATCGGAAGTGCCTCGTCGCTAAACCCAGGCCCTGAATTTTATGTTGGTGAAAAGGGCCGCCGTTCACTGTGGCGCCCCAAAGACCATGTGCTCAATCACGAGCACTCCATGATTCGCTTGATCCGTGCCAGTGGCGACTACATCAGCCAATACCACGAAGAGACGCGGACTGCTTACGCGATCGTGCCCACCGTGGATTTCGAGTTCCGCCAGGATGAATACCACCGTCACTGGGCCACATCGATTGGCGAAACATTTGAGTTTCATACCAGGGCGTTTTCGAATCCATCACTCGACACGACGCCTGTCGAGTGGAACTACACAACCGCGTACCGGGATAGCGGCATCTGGGATTACCGGCTGGAAACGGATTCCACTGAGCCGGCGCTTCTTTCGCTCAGCCATGTCAATCAGGGCGGTTTGGGCGTAAGCACCCGGCGGTGGGCGCCGGATGGTCCACCATCCGGATGTAAATCCGTGAACATTGTAACGGCGCCGCTGTATCGAGCGGGATCGAATTACCTGATTTCCGATTTAGAGATCGCGGCGGGAAAAACGAAAACGTTGGAATCCCTTTCCGATCGCGAAGGGCGCCTCCACATCCAGGTGGACTGTAGCGGCCATGAACTCGGCATCGCGGGCCCCGGCACGGGAGCCCAGGCGCCGGTGCTGCTGCCAGTGACGGCAAAGAACGTCCTGCGAGTGCCGCCAGGAAAGCCGTTAACCTTACCGATCCGTCTATTCAATCCCCGGAATTCGGTCTTGGACAATGTTCAAGTGGAGCTCACGTCCCTTTACCCTACGGTCGAAATCATTCGCGGGAAATCGGAACCACGAAAAATAGCCGCGGCCCAGATTGCCGATTACACGAAGTCGTTTGAAGTCCGCTTCACCGCGGGCGAGGGCGATTACGCGCGGGCGCGGCTGGATCTCAAAGTCACCGCCAGCGGTGTCCCGGAGACCAGGCACAACATCGATGTACTAATCGCTCCAGACAACATGCCGGCCCCCCTGGAAGTCGCCATCCTGGATGGACGTACCCAAACTCTTCCCGTGTTCCGGCAGAAAGGGAATCAGGGCGGTGGCGCAAGCGTGCAGCGCACCGTCACGGAAGGGCGCGGAAACGGAAACGGCTTTCTGGAACCCGGCGAACAAGCGTCTATCTGGGTAAGGCTGAGCCAGGGCCTGGACCCTTTCGACAAGAACAACTGGTGCCGCGCGAAAGTCTATTCCGATTCGCCGTGGCTCACTGAAGTTGCCGATATTCAGGAACAGAAACAACTGGAGTGGACAAGCGCCCAAAGCCGCACCAGCCTGATTGAGCTTTCTTCGCAATCGCCTCCAGGCATCGGGATCCCTGTCGTTCTCGATTGCGAGTCCTGGAGTTTTCACTTTACGCCAGACGTACGTTACGGCAAAGAGCCACTCTACCAAGCCTTCCAACTCCACAAGCATCATTTGTTCGCTTGGGACTGGAAGCCGAATCACAAATGAAACAGGAGAAACCAACATGTTGTCCAGTTATCAGCGCCTGCTAATAGCTTTATTATTTTCCGCGTTGCTCGCGCCGCTTCACGCGCAGTTGTCCAACGCAACCATCAAGGGGACGGTTACGGACCCCAGCGGCGCGGTATTGCCGCAGGCCACAATCGAACTTACTAATACCGGTACGGGCGAGAAGCGCGAACTGCATACCAGCTCGGAAGGAATTTACACATTCACGGCACTTCCCCCCAGCGATTACACCATCAAGGTAACCATGGCGGGTTTTGCGGATTGGGCCGGCCAATTGACTCTCCGGGTCGCGCAGGAGGCCGTTGTTAATCCGTCCTTACAAACGGCCAATGTAAAAACAAGCATTACCGTTGCGGACGTCACTCCGGTGATCAGCACAGAGGACTCCTCTCTCGCCGACGTGAAGGAATCCGCGCGCATCGAATCCTTGCCGATGCAAAACCGGAGCTTCCTCAATATCCTGAACTTCACTCCAGGCGTAGTTTCCAACAGCTTCGCAGGCCAGGGTCAGGGCTACACCAGGGTCAATGGGCTTCCGGGTGGGTCTATCGATTACCTCGTCGATGGCATGACCGCCTCAGAGCGCTATACCAATGAATTGCAGCGCCTGCCGCAACCCATCCCAACCATTCAGGAATTTAAAGTAAGCACCGCCAATTCCAGTGCGGAATACAGCCGCCCCGGCATTGTGGAAGTGGTGACCAAAAGCGGCACCAATGAGTTTCACGGCCAATTGTTTGAGCTGAATCAGAACAGCGCCGTCGCGGCAAAGACCTTTCATCAGCAATCGGTCAACTTTCTGGTCCGCAATGAATTCGGCGGAAACTTCGCGGGACCTGTGTGGGTGCCGAAACTATACAATGGCAAGAACAAAACGTTCTTCTTTGTGGACGCCGAAGGCATTCGCCAGAGCTCTGCCGCCCAGGAACGCTACATCGTGCCTCTTGCGCAATGGAAGGCAGGTGATTTCTCAAACTACACTGACGATGCCGGCAACTTGATTAAGATTTACGATCCGCTGTCCACGCGCTACGATCCTGCCACGAAGAGCTACGTCCGCACGCAATTCGCCGGCAACAAAATTCCCGCGGACCGGCTTAACCCGGCTGGAAAGAAGGTCGCCAGTTTCATTCCCGATCCCAATGTGAATATCCCTTACTATGACGGGCAGAATTATCAGAATCCGAATGCGGGTTTAAAAGATTCGCGCACGCTGCTTACGGCCAAAATCGATCAGGTACTGGGCGTAAACCGCTTGTCCGGGCGCTATACCTACACAGATGAAAGTAATCCCGGCCCGAAATATTTCCTGAACCCCGAGGCCCGGCTGCTGGGCGGCCACAACGCAGCTCTTTCCTTTACGGAACTGATCAGCCCCTCGGTGGTGAACGAAATCCGCGGCGGCGTGCAACGATTCCACGCTTATCGCGGGCCGCAGCAGATTGACCCGCCCATCACCGGTATCCTGGGCTTGCCCACCTATCCTGGCACCGTTGCATGGCCAGGTATTTACTTTGGCGATAGCTGGACTCCAAACGGATACTTCGATGGGATCGATCGCGACAATCCTCAGGACGCTCCCAATTTGACGTTGAATTTTGCCGACAATCTCTCTTGGACGCGTGGCAAACACGAAATGAAATTCGGCTTCTACTTCCAGCACAACGCGGTGAACACGTTTGAGACTGGGCAGCCGGGTGGGGACTATAACTTCTCCGGCAGCTTTACCGCATTGATGGACCCCAAGGCCGCTGCGGCGGGAACGTTGAACCAACCAGTCACCAATACCGGAGCTGCCCTTGCCGACATGCTGCTTGGCTACACGGATTCTTCCGGGCTGAATCAATATCCGCGTTTTTATACCCGCCAGACCGACTACTCGGCCTATGTGCAGGACAATTGGAAGGTAACCCGGCGGCTTACTTTGAACATCGGTCTCCGGTATGAATATTGGACGCCATTCGCGGACAAGCGCAATCAATCGAGCAATCTGAATTTGAACGCCGCCGGCGGGCCTACCGTCGTGTACGCTGGCTCCGGTTCCCTGGCCAGTCATGGTTTCCCGCAACCGGTGGTTGACGCTTACAGAAACGCCGGTCTGCGTTTCCAGTCAGCTGCGGACGCGGGCGCTCCCTCATCGCTCTGGAACATGCAAAAGAACAACTTTGCTCCCCGTATTGGCGCGGCTTACCGGCTGGATGACAAGACCGTGATTCGTGGGGCGTACGGCACATATTACTGGGTGATGCCGTTGGTGCAGTATCACCAGAACACGCGCAGAAATCCTCCATTCAGCTACAGTTTTCAAAGCAATGTGGACAACAATGACAATACCGCGGCTGAACTGGTTTTCCCGGCCGGCGGCGCCGCCTTTGGCAGTCAGTCGCCGAACGCACGCACCTTCGGAAATAACTTCATCAACCCGAGCGCCCTCGCCATCACGGAGGGAAGCGGTTTCCAGATTCTGCCTTGGGAGACCAACTATAAAACGCAAATGGCGCAGGAGTGGAATTTCACAGTAGAGCGCGAGTTACCGGGGCGACTGGGCGCGCGTGTCTCCTATGTCGGCAACCATGGCAGCAACCTTGTGAACTACGATCCTATCAATGCTTTGGTTCCGCGCACGCTCGCGCCCGCCGGGGCCACCACGCAACAACGGCGGGCTTATGCCCACTTCGCAACGTCAAGCACCGGCAGCATGGACTTGATGCGATTTGACGGCTACTCGAATTCCAATCAGTTGCAAACCGAGATCAAACGAAGGATGACCAACGGCGTGGTGGTCCAGGCGTTCTATACTTTCCAGAAAACCTTGACTACATCCGAAGGAGCCAACAATTCATTCGGTGGTCTTGAGTTGCTTCCGGGCGCCCTCACAAACAATGCGTCCATCGATTCACGGCTGCGTTCCATTTACGGGCCGGACAGTGGACTTCCAGCACACAACTTCAGTGTCAATGGGAACTATGAGCTGCCGTTTGGCCGCGGCAAACATTTCCTATCAAGCTCTAACGGGTTCACCAACCGTTTGGTTTCCGGCTGGAACACATCGGGGTTTTACTATTGGCGCAGCGGCCTGCCTTTCTCGCCGTACTACTCTGCTCGCGGATCGAACACGGTTCTGGCGCCGGGCAAGACTGGCATACTTCCCACTGACCAGCGCCAGGCTGCCGGTTGGTTTGACGCCAGTGTCAACCGTGCCGACCTGGGTCAGGCTTACTCCGGTCAGACCTTTATCCGCCGGGCCAACTCGCTCAATAACGATCTGCTCAACTACATTCCGCGCAACTACATGACGGGCCCTGGCTTCTATAACGTCGACGCGTCCTTCTATAAGATCACTCCGATTACGGAACGCATCAAGCTCCGCATCGAAGCTCAGATCTTCAATCTCCTGAACCACAAGAACTTCGGTCAGCCCAACAATTCCGGCATCATCAACACGGGTGTCGGCTTGCCGCGAATCGTGCAGTTCCAAGGCAAAATCGAGTTCTAGACGCTTCCTCAAACCTGGGAGGGCGATTCATTGCCCTCCCAAACAATCCTCACAATCCGTTACCATGAAAACTCAGAAACATCTCCTTCTGGCTTTTGCTATGCTGGCCGCGCTCTACACAGGAATCGCCACGGCCGGCGAACTCGTCCTGCCGTCCGCCGCAGTGGAGCGGAATGCAATGGTGCAAGTCGTCTACCGTATGCCAAGCACGGTCACGGGCAAAGGCAGTCTGCGAATCCATTGGTCCGACAGTCTTGGCCGCGTGGTGGAAGACCGGACACAAGCCATCGACCTTCTGGACGAATTGGAAGTGCGTTTCCCGCTCGACTTGCGCCGCGCCGTTGCCATGAAGAACGAACTTCGTGTCCATCTTTCCATCGATGGGAAGAACAGGAAAGGCGAAACGGATCGCAGAGAAGAAGACGCGCAGGTTCACTTTGTTGCGCGGCCTCCCGGCGGCGAGTGGCGGGATTACGCAATCATCATGTGGCAGCCATACCCGGCCAAACTGCTTGCCGCCCTGAAAACATTGGGTATTAATGGAGGGCAATACAACGGCCGCCTGGAATCGCCGCCGGATTCGCTGATAGACAACAACTTGCGATGGTACTCGGAAAACATAGGAACCGATTTTTATTCGGAGTACCATCGTTGGCGGCCAGACCGGATTCAGCACTGGTCTTTTTTGCAGGCCAAGGAACTTTACAAGAGAGATCCGGCGGGCAAAGAGGCGTTCAAACGTCATCCCAGCTTTTCAGATCCGGTTTGGATCGCCCGCATTCATGACAGGCTGGTGGAATCCGCAAAACGGAACTCGCCATACCGCCCGTTCTTCTACAGCTTGGGCGACGAAACGGGTATCGCCGACCTCGCGGCATTTTGGGATTTCGATTTTTCCGACCAGTCCCTTGCTGGAATGCGCCTCTGGCTGCGAACCAAGTATGCATCCCTTCCGGATTTGAACCGGGAATGGGGCAGTGATTTTACCTCATGGGATCTCGTGACCCCAATGACAACGCATGAAGCCATGCAGCGGAAGGACGATAATTTCGCCAGTTGGGCGGACTTCAAGGAATGGATGGATGTGTCTTTTGCCGGCGCGCTCCAGATGGGTAGTGACGCCATTCATCAGGTGGACAAAGAGGCATACGTGTCTATCGGTGGTGGCCAGATGCCAGGGTGGGGCGGCTATGACTATTCCCGGCTTACAAAGGTTCTCTCGGCGATTGAGCCATATGACATCGGCAACAATATCGAGATCATCCGCTCGCTGAACCCGAGAATGCCAATGCTGACCACCGGATTCGCAAATGGAAACTGGGAAAGGCAGCGCGTTTGGAGTGAACTGCTGCACGGGAATCGTGGCTTAATTCTCTGGGATGAAAAGCACGAGTATGTGGACGAAAATGGAAAGCCCGGCCCTCGGGGCCTGGAAGCAAGCGCATACTATAACGAACTGCGCGGCGGCATTGCCGCGCTCATTATCAACGGTCAACGCGTCACGGATCCAATTGCAATCCACTATTCGCAGCCCAGCATGCGCACCGAATGGATGCTGGCACGCCGTCCTCACGGCGATGACTGGGCGGAACGGCTGGCGCGCGTAGAGCGAACCGACAATGATTTCATGCGGCTGCGTGAATCGTGGTGCCGCTTGGTGGAAGACCAGGGAATGCAGTACAACTTCGTCTCGTATGGGCAAGTGGAACAGGGCGGCTTGCTCAAGCGCGGATATCGCATTCTGGTTCTGCCACGCTCCAGCGCACTTTCTGAAGCGGAGAGCGGCGCCATCCGCGAGTTCATCGCGCAAGGCGGCGCCGTAATCGCCGACGGGGAGCCCGGCGTGTTCAACGATCACAGCCGGCGCTTATCGAAGTCCTCGCTCTCCGATCTGTTTGGCGGCCCCCATGACCAGCCTGTGACAGAACGCGCGTTCGGAAAAGGGAAAGCGATTTTCCTGAAGACCGCCACACTCGAGTATCACCAGAACCGCCTGGTGAAGAAGGAAGGCCCGGTTCATACTCTGGTGGGCGGTTTGCTGCGAAGCAACGGGAATGCACCG
Organism: Bryobacterales bacterium; assembly: GCA_038200305.1. Classification (GTDB taxonomy): domain Bacteria; phylum Acidobacteriota; class Terriglobia; order Bryobacterales; family Bryobacteraceae; genus JANXXV01. Next base: position 5,609 of record JBBPYD010000141.1, on the reverse strand, counting down.
GAATTCAAGGTGGCCGATGCGGCGGGAAATCCCGTAGTGGGTGTGGAAACGCATGTTTTTCGAAATGGGGGAGTACGGCTGGTCGCGCTGCTCTCCAATCCGCAGATGCGTGTGGACGAGCTTGGCCCGCCGGATTTCCGTTCCAACGAACGGTTTGAGACCCCGGTGACTGTGACCCTAACTCTTCCGGAGCTGTCTCATGTTTACAACGTCCGTCAGGCAAAGGCTCTCGGCCAGAAGAAGACGATCCAGGTCACACTTAACCCGTACGAGCCCACCATCTTTGCCGTGGCGGCAAGCCCGTTACCGTCCCTCCGCATTGCAGTGCCGCCGCAGGCGGAGCGCGGCGCAAGCGTCAACATCGGTATCGGTTGTGTCCGGACTCCGGCCGCTACTCACGTACTTCACGTCGAGGTAGTCGATCCACAAGGCCGGCTAATCCTCCCTTATTCAGAAAACATTTTTGCGAGGCATGGGCAGGCCGTCAAGCTGTTACCGATTGCCTTCAACGACCCAGTAGGTAAGTGGACAATTCGCATCCACGATATTCTGAGTGGGCAAACGGAAACCGTTCCGCTCGTCGTTAAATAGACGTCAATTAGAGGAAGTGAATTGATGACACTCGCGCGAATTCTGGCCATTCTGGTAGTTCTCCTTCCGCTGGGCGGCGCCGCCCGGAGCGAAATTGTTTCCCCTCTCTTCGCTCGCGGCTACAATGTGCTTCCACTGCCGCGGAAGGTGGAACTCCACCCGGATGACTTCGCTCTGTCCGGTCAATGGACCATTTCACTGGGCCGCACCGTGTCAAGAGACGACGTTGCGGTGGAGACATTGCGTGAGGAGTGGCTGGCCCGGTTTCGATTTCCTCTTGCACTTGGCGCCAGCACCGGCCAGGTCATTCGGTTGGAGGTACTTCCCGGGTCCGTGCCGGTTGGCGCAGCTCTCGACCGGAATAGGGCGGCGCTCGCCGAAGAAGCTTACCGCATTGAACTGGGGCCAAAGAGGATCACCGTTACAGCAAACGCGCAGCCCGGATTGCTCTACGGTGTATTCACGCTCACCCAACTTGTCCAGCCCCGCAACGGGCAATTTCTCCTGCCCGAGGGTACAATCACAGATTGGCCGGACTTGGGTCTGCGCCATATTTACTGGGATGATGCCCATCATCTCGAAACGGTCGCCGAATTTAAGCGCATCATCCGGCAGGCCGCGTTTTTCAAAGCAAACGGATTGACCATCAAACTTGAAGGGCACTTCCAGTACCGGTCCGCACCGGCACTGGTGGAGCCGCATGCGCTGTCTCCATCGGAATTTCAGCAGCTAACCGATTATGCCCTGCGCTATCACGTGCAGTTGGTCCCATATCTCGACGCCCCTGGCCACATTGCCTTCATTTTAAAGCATCCGGAGTACGCCGGCATTCGCGCTTTCCCTGATAGCAACTACGAACTGTGCGCCACAAATCCGGACTCTTACAAGCTGTTGACTGGAATGTTTCAGGACCTGCTGGACGCAAACAAGGGAGGCAAATATTTTTATCTCTCCACCGATGAGCCTTATTACATCGGGATGGCGGCGAACCCTCAGTGCAACGAATCTGCGCGGGCGCGCGAGTTGGGTTCCGTTGGAAAACTGCTGGCCGAGTTCGTGCAAAAAACAGCCGGATACCTGCACGATCGCGGACGCACGGTCCTGTTCTGGGGAGAGCATCCGCTCAAGGTAGAGGATATTCCGTCGCTCCCTTCCCACCTGGTGAATGGAGAGGTTTACAATCCGGTGTTTGACCGCGCCTTCCGTGCGCATGGAATACGCCAGATGATTTACACGTCCACGGAAGGCGAAGAGAAGTTGTTCCCTAATTACTTTCCGTTTCCTGCTTCCCGCATTACTGAAATCTTTGAAAAGATCTCCTTCGATCCGGCGCGGAAGAACGCGGACGTAATTGGCGCGGTAAACGCCGGTTGGGCGGATATGGGTTTGCACCCCGAAACATTTTGGCTCGGTTATGTAGCGGCTACCGCGGCTGCATGGCATCCAGGCGCGCCGGAGCCCCGCGAGTTGATGAGTTCCTTTTATCGCCAGTTTTATGGTTACAACACGGAGTCGATGGATCGGGTATATCAACTCGCCAGTCTACAGGCGCAGGCGTGGACCAGCAGTTGGGATCGGGTCGATTCAAAGTGGCGCAAACCGATCTGGGGAAACTCGGATAAGATCTTTCAACCAGCCAGGCCCGCGCACGACCAGACCGTTCCGCTCCCACCCACTGACCTGAACGCGCAGTCGAATTGGCGCGAGGCCAATGCCAACAGGTTGAAACTTGCCGCTGAATCGCATGAGGAGAACGATGAATTGCTCGGGCTGCTCTATCAGAACGTGCAACGGTCCTCGCGCAATCGCTATAACCTACGGGTGATGTTGTCTCTGGCGTATCTATGCCGGCAAAATCTGGATTTTCTGGAAGCGCTCGGGCGGATGGACGCTCTGCTGGAATCTGCCAGGATTTCGATAAAGAAAAGCGATGAGAAGGCTGCTGTGGCGTCCCTCGACACTGTTCTCGATACCGCCGGGCAAATGCTGGCCGGGCGCAACAAAGTGCTGCATGATGCGGAGGAGGTCTGGTATGAGGCGTGGCTACCCAGGGTTCCGGAAGCAAATGGCCGCCGGTTCCTTCACGAACTGGACGATGTCAAAGACCATCTGCCGGATCGAACCATTGATATGAGCTATCTGGTGTACCGCGAGTTGAACCTGCCCATGGGCGGCTGGATAACTGAAATCCAGAACGCCAGAAATCATCTCGCCGAAAAGTCGGGCCTGCCGCTTCGTAAGGACAAGATGAATTGGCTGGAGACCGGAACGCAATAAACCGTGTCAGTGGAATTCCGGCCGTCCGGGAAGCGCCCATGAAAGCTCTTCAACCCGTGTTGATGCCCGGAGCCACGGCTTGGCCCACCGGAAATTCCCTCAATCGAACAACCCAATCTGATCCTTAACCGCCTTCGGTTTCCGCCGGCCCTCCCGCAGCGCGCTGCCCATCACCCCCAACACTTGTATCTCCGCCAATGCCGCCTTCGGCACAAACATCTTCTGATTGTTGTAAGAATAATCGGGCGGAACCACGGTAAACCCGTACGGCTCCAGTTGCAGCAGATTATTCGCCAAAACCCCTTCCAGGCATTCCCCATCCTTGAAACGCATCCGGACCCATAAACCGTCCATCTTAGGGCGGGTCAAGAAAGCACGCCGCACTGGCGATTTGCCCAATGACTCAAACTCCTTCACGAACTGGATACCCTTGATTTCGCTGTAAGGTACTATGGAAACAGTCCCGGTAAGGCTCAGAAGTTCGACCCCAGCCTCCGTAAAACACGTAAGCGGGGTGACGAATCCCGACAGGAAGTCGCGATCAAATCGCCAGATTTGCACTTTTTTGCTCGTTGAACTGGCCAAAAATGGTTCCTGCGTCCTCCCACGCTAGCACTTTGCCCACAATTTGTTCCAAACAATTTCGCGAATATTGTATCATTGGCTCGATGCACAAAGGCGGAGTGCGATCAACCCGGCCAGTAGGTGCGGTATGCCCGGAAACCCCTGGCAATACCGGATCGGCGCGGATTTTGGCCTGGGCGGAGTCGTTCTTAGATTACTGCCGCGTGGAAAAGGGATTGTCCAATAACTCCATTGTTTCGTACCGATTGGATCTAAAGAAATACGCCGCATTTTGCCCCCCGGATTCGGGAGAGGATGCCGGATTGGTCCGGTTTTACGTCGATTCTTTATATAAATCGGGACTGACCGGCAGGTCCATTGCACGCCATCTCACCACTCTTCGCAACTTTTATCGCTTCTTGTTGCTGGAAGGAAAGGTCGAATCTGATCCCGTCGGTGTAATGCCGCTCCCGAAACAGTGGAAGACTCTCCCCAAGTACTTGAATCTGGAGCAGATCAACCAACTGGTGGAGGCTCCCGACGTCAGCAAGCCAACCGGCATGCGTGATCGGGCCATGCTCGAATTCCTCTATGCCACCGGGCTCCGCGTAAGTGAGCTCTGCACAGTGGAGCTGGCCGGCTTGACACTCGATATGGGCGTGGTTCGGGTCATGGGGAAGGGAAGTAAGGAGCGGATGGTGCCTGTCGGAAAGCCTGCCCTGCGAGCCGTTTCCGATTACCTCGCGAGCGGCCGCCCCAAATTGCTGCGTGGCCGGGGTAGCCGGTACCTGTTCGTGACGGCCCGCGGTTCGGCCATGACCCGCCAAGCGTTTTGGAAGCAGTTAACCGCGTACGGAAAGAAAGCCGGTATCTGGCAGCGTCTCACGCCCCACGTGATTCGGCACAGCTTTGCCACGCATCTGCTGGAAGGCGGAGCGGATTTACGCAGCGTGCAAACCATGCTCGGCCATGCCGACATCGCAACCACGCAGATTTACACGCACGTGTTGAAATCCAGGCTGCGCAGCACGGTTGACAAACATCATCCCAGGGCTTGAAGATGCGGATCACCTAAATAAAGAGAGCGATTTTAATGAGCGACTACATGTTCATGTTGGAAAACCACCTGACCGCGGACCAGAGCCGCGTTCTGGCGGAAGTGCAGGCTGCCGCGGCGCAGGCCGGCGTAAGCCTTTTCCTCACCGGCGGAGCGATCCGCGATATGCTGGGCGGTTTTCCCATCCGCGATCTGGATTTCACCGTGGAAGGCAATTCTCTCAAGCTGGCCAAGATCCTCGCCCAGAAAGGCGGAGCTGAAATCCTAAGCGCCGATGAGAACCGCAAATCCGCCGAGCTTCGCTTTCCAGGCGGAGTTACGGTCGAGATCGGGATGGCCCGCCAAGAGCGTTACACCAAGCCAGGTGGCAAGGCACACGTCACCCCAGCGACTATTTATGAAGATCTTCGCGGCCGCGACTTTACCATCAACGCACTGGCGCTTTCACTGAACAAGGCCTCCCGCGGGCTCCTGCTCGATCCAACCAACGGACTCTCCGAGCTCGAGCGCAAAGAGTTGCGCGCTGTGACCAATTACACGCTCTACGATCATCCCATCCGCCTGTTTCGGCTCATCCGGTTCAAGGTAAGGCTTGCATTCCAAATTGCCGAGCGCACCCAAATGCAGTATGAAAATGCGCGCGCCGCGGAAGTAGAAAAACACATCGCCCCGGCAGCGCTGCTTGAGGAACTGCGCGCCGCCGCCGCCGAGCAAAATTCGGCCGGCATGCTGCTCGCCTTCGAACAGGAAAAGCTGCTGCCGCTTATTTCCCCCGCATTGACCGGAGCCAAAGTGAATCATGCCGGCTTCGGAAAGCTGCAAAAAGCCACGCAACTGCTTCCCTTTGGTATCGATCTGCACGTGGACCACACGGCTCTCTTCTTCTACTTTCTAACTGAGAAACTCACGCCCAAGGAGAAAGCGGCGCTCGTCAAGAGCCTCGATATGAGCAAAGCGGAAGTGGATGCATGGCAGAAGCTCGAAGTCAGATCGGCCAAACTTGAGAAAGAACTCCAGTCGGCCACCTTGCAAAAACCGTCCCGTCTATATCAGCTGCTCTCCAAGACCCTCGGAGAGCAGATCCTTTTCCTGCTGGCGAAATCCTCCCAGCGCATCGTCG
>JBBPYD010000140.1:0-48619 GCA_038200305.1 Bryobacterales bacterium | reverse complement strand
TGCGGCGGGCCAGAAGAGGAGAGTAAATAGTACAAAAACTTTCATTGCACCACTAACAATGCAACTCACAGTCCAAATGGAAGTATATGAAAATAAACGTGATACTGGTTACAGCGGTGTGCCGTCAGTTCACGCCTGTGGTGTGGCCGCGGTGGAAAGCCCCTCGGCCGAGTTCATCGTCTTACGCAGCAACTCTAGCGATGGGATCATCACTAATCTGTGTCCCAAGACAATAAGTCCTTGGCGAGCCAGGGCGTTCAGCGTGGTGGATGTGGTTTCACGAGTTGCGCCCACCAGACCGGCGAGCTCATTTTGTGAAATGTGGATCACGCTGGCAGCGGAATCGATCCCAGGGTTCAGGCGTGCCAGTACATCCAGGTAATAGACGATGCGCTGTTTTACGTCGCTCAGGCAGAGGTGTTCCACCTTCCGCTCCAGCTCGGCTTTCTTGCTCAGGAAGTGCTGCGTCAGCAGCCGCCAAACTTCCGGACGCCGCTCACAAAAAGCTAGGAAGAGCGGCATGGGAATCACATAGGCTCCGCCACCTTCCAGTACCTTCGCCGATACGGAAAACGTACCTTCCCCCAACAGCGCCTGCTCGCCGAAAATTTCACCGGGCGCCACCAGTCCCAACAAAATCTCCTTACCCGACTCGGTGATCTTTTCAATTTTGACCAGGCCCGAATCAAGAAAGTAAATCTGGTGCGCGGGGGTGCCGCTGGTGAACACCGGCGCCGTTCGCCGGGAAAGAGCAAGCTTGGTTACCCCCTCGCGATGGAGAAGATCTTCCTGTAAAGCACTGGTCAACGCAGTCAGTCGCAATCTAATCTACTGTCCTCTGGGATTGCGGTTACCGGCGGCACTTGCGAGCCAATTCGGCGGCAATCACAAACTCTTCGCGCAGTTGCGGATTCGTTAGATTTTCGCGGAAATTTCGCAGTTTGTCAATATACGCTTCAAGAGCACGGTCTATAACGTCTGAGTTAGTGATCAGAATGTCTTCCCAGATCTCAAACGAACTCTGCGCCAAGCGGGTGGTGTCGGCAAGTCCCGGCCCGGAAACACGCAATTGGCCGTCACTTGGAAGCATTCCCGCTATTGCCGATGCCAAAGCGCTGGATGCAAGCTGCGGTAAGTGAGACGTCAACGCAACCGTGTCGTCATGGTCCTGTGCCGAAAGTACTATTAGTACGGAGCCTATTTTTTCGAACCAAGATAGTAACTGCAGGGCTGCGGGTGTCTCTAAGTCGGATTTGCCGCCAGGAGTGAGCACATAAGGTCTTCCGCGAAACAGATCGGCGTCGGCTTCGGCTACGCCCCGCGACGCCTTGCCAGCCATAGGATGACCACCGATAAACTGGCAGCGAGTAAGCTGGTGCGTGGCGCGGGAAACGATTTGCCGCTTCGTGCTGCCAGCGTCCGTGACCAGGCACTCTGGGCGAACGATATCCGCAATCGCATCAATTGTTTTTAGAATAGCGCCAATCGGCTGCGCCAGATATAGCAGGTCTGCTTCCGCCGCCGCTTCTTCGAGTGTGGCGCCAGCGTGAATTACGCCGGCGTCTACCGCGGCCTGAATGGTTGCGGGCGAACTGACGCCTAGAATTTTGCCGCGAAAGCCGGCCTTCTGCAGCGCGAGTGCAAAAGATCCACCGATCAACCCGACGCCGGCGATAGCGACCGTTTCCATCCGCTAAACAGTTCTTCCGACGGCGGCCGCGATGATCCGGACTTGCTGCATTAATTCGGAAAATTGTTCGGGCCGCAGCGTTTGCGCTCCGTCACTCAAGGCGTGGTCGGGGTCATGATGCACCTCTACCAGCAATCCATCCGCACCGGCGGCGATAGCGGCTCGCGCCATGGGTAGAACCTGATCGCGGCGGCCGGTGCCATGAGAGGGGTCCGCCACAATCGGTAGGTGCGAGAGCTTCTTCACAACTGGAATCGCAGAAATGTCCATTGTATTTCGCGTGTACGGTTCGAAGGTCCGAATGCCGCGTTCGCAAAGGATGACTTCGTAATTTCCCCCGGACATCACGTATTCCGCCGAAAGCAGCAGTTCCTCAATGGTCGCCGCGATGCCGCGTTTCAGCAGCACGGGCTTGCGAAGTTTCCCAAGCTCTTTTAGCAGGTTGAAGTTCTGCATATTCCGCGCGCCGATTTGCAGAATATCCGCGTAGTAGGCCAGCAGCGGAATCTGCGTCTGATCCATCACTTCACTAATCACCAGTAGGCCATTGCGGTCCGCTGCCGACCGCATCATCTTCAGCCCTTCTTCACCCAGCCCCTGGAAGCTGTAGGGCGAACTGCGCGGCTTGAACGCGCCGCCCCGAATCACTTTTGCTCCGGTCCCGGCTACCAGATCGGCCGCGCGATTGATCTGATCCTGGCTCTCCACGCTGCACGGCCCGGCCATGGTCACCACTTTCAAGCCGCCGATCTCGACGCCCTTCACATTCACCACGGTGCCGCCCGGCCGGAAGCTGCGGCTGGCCAGCTTATACGGCGAAACAATGCGATGGCATTCCTTCACACCATCGAGAACTTCGAAGTCGGCGGGATCGAAGCTGTCCACTGGCCCAACTCCGCCGAGCACCGTGTGCAGCACGCCGGTAGACCGGTGGACGGTGAAGTTCATGGTAACCAGTCTGTCGATCACACGCTGTATTTGCGCCTCTGTAGCGCCTTCCTGCATCACCACCAGCATTACGTCTGCATCCTCATTTTCTGCAACGTTCGCATTTCGTCAATCACGCGTTCAAAGATTCGTTTCACCGCATCGGCAGGCAACGGTCCTTGATTATGTTCCAAAACGTTGCGATAGACCTCATCTTCGCGCTTCGGTTCGTAAACCGGTAATTGTGCTTCGCGCTTTACCTTGCCGATCACCTCCACCACACGGGTCCGCTCATTAAGCAACCGAAGGATTTCGATATCGACACTATCGATCAACCGGCGGCATTCGGCCAGTTTCGTCTGTGCAATGTCTTTGGTCAATGCCGTGCCCTTTTGAGACCACTCTTCAGTTCGCACGCCAATGCCTCCAGCTTCGATTCCAGCGCTGGGTCATTGCCGTACTTCTCAACCGTGCGGACAATGGCGCTACCAACCACCACGGCATCGGCATGCGCGCCCACTTCGGCTGCATGATCGGCTGTGGCGATGCCGAAGCCTACCGCGAGAGGCAGCGACGTCGCCCCGCGCATCGACTTTACCAAAGGCGCCACTGCGTCTGAGACGGAGACCTGCTCTCCCGTCACTCCGGTGCGGGAGACCAGGTATACGAATCCTCTGGAATATTCCGCCACCAACTGAAGCCGCCTGTCCGTGCTGGTTGGGGCGGCCAAAAACACCGTATCCAGATTGTTTTCCCGCATGACGCCGATGTACCTGGCTGCTTCTTCCACGCTCAGATCCGTCAACAAACAGCCATCCACGCCATTCGCGGCCGCATCCCTGGCCAGCTTGTCCAGACCGTATCGCATCAGCGGATTCATATACGTGAATAGCAGAATCGGAATCTCCGATGTCTTCCGGATCTCCGCCGCGATCTGCAGGACACAACTCACGGTAGTCCCGGCTTTCAGCGCGCGATCCGAAGCACGTTGGATTACCGGACCATCGGCGATGGGGTCGGAGAAGGGAACGCCCAGTTCGATCAGGTCCACGCCGCCACGTTCCAACGCCGCTACCAGCGCCGCTGTTCGATTCGGAGCAGGGTCGCCGGCAGTGATATAACCGATGAGCCCCGCACGCCCTTGCTGTTTGAGCCGGTCAAACAGGCGGCTGATGCGAGTCACTATCCAGTTCCTTTATGTTTTCTCTGTAGATGTCAGTATCCTTGTCGCCGCGCCCGGAAAGATTCACGATGAAGATTTCGTCTTTGGCGTCCGGTGCGCGATCCATCGCCTCCGCCACCGCGTGGGCCGATTCCAAGGCCGGAATCAGGCCTTCTGTGCGTGCAAGGAACTGAGCGGCATCGAGCGCGCGCTTGTCTGTTACAGACAGATACTCCGCACGTTTCTGATCGTGCAGCATCGCGTGTTCCGGGCCCACCGAAGCATAATCAAGACCCGCTGAAACCGAGTGCGTCAGTGACACCTGCCCGTCCGCATCCTGCAATAGATAGCTGAAAGCCCCGTGCAACACGCCGGGTGAACCGCCCGCAAAGCGAGCCGCATGATCGCCGAGGGTTGCGCTCTTTCCGCCTGCCTCCACGCCGATGAGCCGCACTGTCGCGTCCTGCAGGAACGCATGAAAAATACCGATCGCGTTGCTACCGCCGCCCACGCAAGCGAAAATCCGATCCGGAAGGCGGCCCTCGCGTTCCAGCATCTGCCGCCGAGCTTCAATGCCGATCACGCGATGAAAATCCCGAACCATCATTGGATAGGGATGTGGGCCCAGAGCCGATCCGAGCAGATAATAGCTGTCGGAGACATTCGTCACCCAGTCGCGCATCGCCTCGCTGATCGCGTCCTTCAATGTCCGGCTGCCATTGGTGACGCCCACCACCTCGGCTCCCAGCAGACGCATCCGGAAGACATTTAATTTCTGGCGCCGCATGTCCTCCTCGCCCATGTAGACAACACACTGGAGGCCGAACAGCGCGCATGCGGTAGCTGTGGCCACGCCGTGCTGGCCTGCACCCGTTTCGGCGACGATGCGTTTCTTGCCCATCCGTTTCGCCAGCAGCGCCTGGCCCAGGGAGTTGTTGATCTTGTGCGCCCCGGTATGCAGCAGGTCTTCGCGTTTGAAGTAAATCCGTGCGCCGTCCATCATTTGACTCAGCCGCTTGGCAAAGTACAAGGGCGTCGGCCGGCCGGCATAATTTTCCAGCAGATCCGCCAACTCGGCCTGAAAGCCTTCGTCATCTCGAGCCTGTAAATAGGCCTGTTCTAACTCCTCCACGGGAGCCATCAGGACTTCCGGCACAAACCGGCCGCCATACGGGCCGAAGTGTCCGGTTGCGTCCGGTTGAGAAACAATCATAGATTTTCCGCCAGGGCAGCTTTGATGAACCGCTGCATCTTTTCGCGATCTTTGCGGCCGGGCGCCGATTCCAGACGCGAGCATGCGTCCACGCCCCACGGCCGCGCTTCTTCAATAGCAGTGCGCACGTTGTCCGCATCCAGGCCGCCGGCCAGAATGATTCTTTTCTGGACGCCACGCGCCCGGTTCCACTCGAACGATTCGCCCGATCCGCCGAAACCGTTTCGTGCGGGCGCATCCAACAAAAAGGCTTCCGCCGGGTAGGATTCTAGTTGTTCCGCCGACCATGTCTCAGTGACGCGAAACGCCTTCCACACGCGGCCTTGGTGCTGGCTCGTGGATGCCGGATTCTCATCCCCGTGCAATTGGATGACGTCGAGTTGCACAATTTCGCAAATACGCATGATCCCGGCAGGCGGTTCGTTCACGAATACGCCAACTTTCATCAGAGTCAGTCCGGCTGCAATTTCCGCTGCAATGGTTGGATCGACGTACCGCGGACTGCGTTGGTAGAAGTTGAAGCCGATCGCGGAAGCCCCTGCTTCCGCTGCCGCGAGCGCATCTTCCCGATTTGTGATCCCGCAGATTTTTACCATCATCCGGTGAGTCGCGATAACGCCTCGCGGGTATTGTCCGCTTTCATCAAATGTTCACCAACCAGGAATGCGTTGAATCCCGCGGCCTGTAAACGGTCGATCTGCTCGCGCGATTCGAAGCCACTTTCACTGACCTTCAAAGCGGAGCTGGGAATCTTATCCACTAATCGCAGCGAAGTCTCCAGGGTCACTTCAAACGTGTGTAGATTGCGGTTATTCACGCCAATGATCTCGGCCCCGGAATCGATGGCGCTTTGCAACTCGCCGCCATCGTGTACTTCCACCAGAGCAGCCATGTGGAACTGAGCCGCTAACTCCCGGAGCGTCCTCATGCGTGATGCGGATAGCACCGCGGCGATCAGCAGAATCGCGTCCGCGCCATGTGCCGCGGCTTCCAGAACGTGATACTCATCCGTCGTGAAATCCTTCCGCAATACGGGCACGCCGACCGCTTCGCGAGCAGTCTCCAAATCCATGAGACTTCCCTGAAAAAACTTCTGGTCCGTCAAGACCGACAAAGCGGCGGCTCCGCCGGCTTCGTACTCTTTTGCAATGGCAGCCGGCTGGAAATCCGTACTCAGCAGTCCCTTGCTCGGCGATGCCTTCTTAATCTCCGCAATCACCGCAACCTTCTTCGACCGCAAGCTGCCAATGAAATCCCGCCGATCGCGCATTTGCTCAACGGCCCGCGCTTCAAGCACACCCTTTGCCACGGTTGTCAGCTGCAACTCAAACCGTTTATGTTCGACAATACGGGCTAGGATTCCGGGTATTGTGGTGGTCATTCGGAAGAACCTTCATCGTATCATCCACCGCACTATACTGGAGTCTTCTAGGGGGCCGTATGAAAGTGCTATTCACCTGTTTCGCCCTGTTAGGGTTTCTGGTTTCCGGATTCGGTGCGCCCCGGGATACCGAGCCCGATGCCAGGCTTAAAAAATCCTCCCGCCGGACTGAGCAGAACGGCTGGATTTACGTTCACCTGGAAGGCTCTCCTTCCGAAATCGGCTTCCAGAACGGATACCATTTAGCGCAGGAGATTCAGACCCTCCAGAAGATCCTGGCGCTGGAACTCACACACGGCACAGGCAAGGATTACGCATTTTTCCGTACTGCAGCCGAGAAGAGACTTTGGCCGCGCATCGAGCCCGAATATCGCGAAGAACTCCAAGGCATTGTGCAGGGATTAACCGCGAAAGGCGTGAAGCTGGACATCTGGGACGTGGTAGTGATGAACGCATCTCTCGAACTGAACGGCTATTTCACCGGCTGGTGGGACAAGCAGAACAAGGTCACGCACGCCAGTAATAAAAGCGTTGGCGAGCATTGCAGTGCTTTCGCCGCCACCGGAAGCTACACTCGGGACGGCAAGATCGTGATCGCCCACAACAACTGGACCAACTACATGGACGGCTCGCGGTGGCGCATCATCTTCGATATTGCCCCCGCGAAGGGCAATCGCATTCTGATGGACGGCATGCCCGGCTGGATTCACAGCGGTGACGATTTCGGCGTCAATTCCGCCGGCATCGTCATCACCGAAACCACAATCAGCCGGTTCAGCGGTTTCGATCCAAACGGTATTCCCGAATTCGTCCGTGCCCGGAAAGCCATGCAGTATTCCGCTTCCATCGAGGATTTCGCCCGCATCATGAAGGAAGGAAACAATGGCGGATACGCGAATAACTGGCTGGTGGCCGACCGGAAAACGGGCGAAATTGCCGATCTTGAACTCGGTCTCAAAAACGTGAATCTGCGCCGGACCAAAGATGGCTATTTCATCGGCAGCAACTTCCCGGTCAACGCAAAGCTGGCGTTTGAGGAGACCGAATTCGATCTCAACGACAAGTCGCGCAGCCCGAACGCGCGCCGCATCCGTGCTGAGGATTTGATCAAAACGAACAAGGGCAAGATCGACATCGCGTTCGGCAAGAAGTACCTCTCCGATCACTACGACTCGTTCACCAAGAAGACCGATCCGAACGAGCGCACGCTTTGCGGGCACATCGACCTTTCACCGCGCGGAGACAAACCATGGCAGCCGGAATACGGGACAGCCGGGGCGGTGCAGAACAAGGTTACGGATGGAACAATGGCGGAGAAAATGTCGTTCGAAGCGGCGCTCGGCCATGCTTGTGGCATTCGCTTCAACGCGGCGGCGCATCTGAAAGCCCATCCGCAGTTCGGATGGGAAAAAGATTATCTTCGGGACCTGATCCCTTACCCGTGGACTGCGTTCACATCCGGTACACGGGATTAATCAGCGCAACCGCCCATCCCACCGTAATCCCACGCGCCACAACCGCGGCGGTCCGATCAACGGAACGGGACTGAAACCTACCAGATACTCGCGATCCAGCAGATTCTCTACCGCAACCATCGCCGACAAGCTCTTTGTCAGCCGCTCTCTCACCACCAGTTGCACGCTGGCAAATCCAGGAAGCAGAAATTGGTTTTTATCGTCCTCAAACTGGGCTGCGTAACTCCGCACTCCCACTGACGCCAGCGTCCGTCCGCGATCATACGAGATCTGCCCGGACCCCTGATGCCGGGGCACCTGCGGAATACGCTCCCCCGTGGACACTCTTGAATCCGCGAACAAGTATCCGATCTCGCCCCGCCAGGGTCCGTAGTTTTTCTGCGCGTTAAAATCCACACCGCGCGTCAAAGCGGCGGATGCGTTCCGTCTCTGCCGCACGATCAGTGACGGCGAAGACGATAAGGTCACATTCGTGATCAGATCTTCCAGCGAATTCCGGTAAAGCGTCACCGTCGCGTGCGAAGTTTCTCCCACAAAATCCAGCCCCGCCTCGGCACCGAACAGCGTCTCGGGCCGAAGCAGCGCATTTGACTGCGTATCTGTGTTGCCGACGCGAAATTCGCGATATAGTTCATTCAACGTCGGTGCGCGGAAGCTTCGGTATACCGATCCGCGCCCTCGAATGCGGCCCTTTCCAACAACAATTCCGCCGCTCGGGCTGAAGAACGTCTGATCCTGGCCGGTGAACTCATGGCGCGCCCCCAGGAAGAATTTCACGGGACCCGCGTTCAAATCAAGCTGGCCGAAAACTCCGTGTTGCAACTGCGATCCGCCACCCACACGCAAACCCGTTGGTATCAAGTGATCTGTGCTGGATCCTTCCACTCGCTGCGCATCGGCGCCACCCAGGAAATTCCATCGCGAACCCGAGTGCCGCCACATTCCGGCTCCCCCTGTCGCCTCCGATGGAACGGTCTGCAGATACGTGATTCGCTCTGTATTCCGATCCGCCGAAACCGACGTGAAGCTGGCGTGATACTGCTCCTGCGTGTGGTACCCCAATACTGAAATGCTGTCCGAAGTCCACTGGTGCGTGTAATTCGCCGAAATCGTGCCAAGGCCTGTCGAGTTGTTCGTCAACACCGTCCCGTTCTTCCGTCCTTCCGCGAGCATGTCGAATTTGAAAAACAACCGGTCCGCCGTTCCAAGATAATCGAGCCTGATGTCTGCCGTGACGAAGCGCACGCCAGCCTGCGAGTCCGCCTTACCGCGCCGATCTCCAGGGACGACGAAATAGCCATCCGTGGTGAACGCGCGTCCCTGACCGGAGATGGCGAACTTCGGCCAAAGCTGCGAGAACCCGGTCGACACAGAATGCGTATTTTCATTTCCGCCCTCATATGAAGCGGTCAAACGCATCCGCTCCGGTGGACGCGAGAACAGACCGATCGTGCCGCTCATTGCGCGATCTCCGAACACGCTCGTCGCGGCCCCCCGCGTAATCTCCACGCGATCGAGCTCACCGGGCGGAACGCGTGTCCAATAGACCCACCCGCCAAACGGATCGTTCAGCGGAATGCCATCCCATAACACCAGCGTGCGGCTGGCGCCACTCGATCCCAGGCCGCGCAATGAGACTCCTTGCGTAGTGGGGTTGGCGACTAAACTCGACGATCTCCGGAAAAGGCTGAAGCCTGGCACGGAACGCAGACGGTCGTCCAGGTTGATGCCCGGCTGCTCCTCCACTTCTGTTCTGTCCAGGACGGTGACGGTGGCTGGGATGTCGGCCGCAATCCGTCCCACAACCGTGATGGAACTCTTAATCCGCGGAAGTTCCGGCGTCACCGGTGCTGTCTGCGGCCGCACCGGCAAGATCGTTAAAGCTAAGCAGGCGAGCGCGCCCCCAACCCGCTTCAATAACACGCGAGGGATGTGCGCTGACCGCAATCTGAAATGTAGAATCATCATCGGGAACCGGTAATTCCAACCCTTGAGCGGGAACAACACGGGCCAGATACTTCAGCATAGTATAGACATCGCCTTCGCCTGGCAAGGTGCAATCGAATCGCTGCGTCACAAACCGGAACCGTGTATCCTGCCGCGACAATCGCCAGATCAGGAAGGCACAGAAATCCACCGCCTTTTCGAACCACTGCTCGCGCGAGTCGGGTATATCGAGATCCAGAAAAATCGTCACCATCTGGTCTTGCTCCCGCGCGAACTCGCGCACCTGGAGATCCCCAGTGTGCGCCGTCGCCTTCCAGTCCACATGGCGCGAGCTCTCCAGCGCCTCATAGGGGCGAATGCGGTAGAAATCGTGGCCGCGGCCCCTCTGTGCCGATTCGATCTCTCCGGCAACCCCAGCCAGCAAGTCTTCAAAGCCGGACTGCGCATCGATGGAAGGATAGACCAGTACGTCCCTGGTCAATCGCACCTGCGCCCGACGCTGCGTGAAGCCAAACGGAAACCGGCTAGTAAAAAAGAAGGTGTTTTCGCGATACAACCCACGTCTGCCGAACAGCAAATCCACCGGCTCTTTCATCGTCGCTCTGGCCGGAAGGATCGGCAAATACAGTTCGGAGGCCAGCCCGCTCTCCGGCGCACCGCTCAAATGGATGGAGAACGAAGGAACCCAGCGCTTTCGATTCGTGAGCACAAGCTGACCCGTCACTTTGCGCCGGGCCGCGATGTGCTCCGGCAATCGCAGATCCAATTCCAATCCTGCCAATCCCAGCCGACTGATGAAACCGGAAATCAAAAGCGTTGCCAGCAAGGCGGCCAGCAGAAGAAATAAAAGATTATTAGCCGATGCGAACGCTGCTATGCCGATCAGCACAATTGTCAGCGTGAACAGCAGACCGGTGCGCGTGATCTGCTGCCGCATTCCATCTTCGAACGCCGCTCTCACCCGCTGCCAAAAGCTTTCCAGCACGCTCTGACTTTAGCACTCGCTCGTGACAGAATGGGTCTTCATGCCAGCCAATCGGCAACCTGCGCTCAGGCGCACTCTCGGCCTGCGCGAGCTGATCTTCACCGGCATCATTCTGGTGCAGCCCACCGCCCCCATGCCCCTGTTCGGCGTCGTTAGCCAGCAGGCGGGCGGTCACGTGGTCACGGCGATTCTGATCGCTATGTGCGCCATGATGTTTACGGCATTCAGCTACGGCCGCATGGCCCGCGCGTATCCCAGCGCCGGTTCCGCCTACACGTACGTGGGTCAGGAGCTTCACCCCGCGCTCGGCTTCGCCACCGGCTGGAGCATGCTGATGGATTACGTCCTCAACCCGCTCATCTGCACCATCTGGTGCGCCAAAGCGGCGATGAACATTCTTCCGGCAGTCCCCTACATTCTGTGGACAGTCTTCTTCGCCATGCTTTTCACTATGCTCAATCTGCGCGGCATCTCGGCTACGGCCCGCACGAACACGGTGCTCACCATCGGTATGGGACTTGTGATCGCGGCTATGCTCGCGGCCACGGTCCGGTACGCGCTGCGGCAACCATCGGTCGATCTCCTGCTGCCGTTCTACGATCCAAGAACGTTTTCGGTTGCGCGCCTTTCCGCCGCTTCGTCGCTAGCGGTCCTTACCTACATCGGCTTTGACGGTATCTCAACTCTATCGGAAGAGGTTAAAAATCCGCGCCGCAATATCCTGTGGGGAACCGTGCTCACCTGTCTGGTGATCGGGATTCTTTCCGCTATCGAGGTCTACGCCGCGCAGATTGTCTGGCCCGCCGGACAGCCGTTTCCAGATGTTGACACCGCGTATGTCTACGTCGCCGGCCGCGCGGGCGGACCCATTTTGTTTCAAGCGGTGAACCTGACCCTGATTATCGCCACCATCGGTTCCGGCTCCGGAGGCGTGCTGGCAGGCGCCCGTCTGCTTTTCGGCATGGGCCGCGACAACGCATTGCCCAAAGGGTTCTTCGGCGTGCTGGACCCAGAACGGAACATTCCCCGCAACAACGTGATCTTGATCGGGGCGCTCGCACTGCTGGGCGCGCAACTGCTCACGTACGAACTCGGCGCGGAGTTGCTGAACTTCGGCGCGTTCATCGGGTTCATGGGCGTGAATGCCGCGGCTATTGTCCGTTACTACATTCGTTCCGGCGAGAAGCGCCTGAACCAATTGCTGCCGCCCCTTGCCGGATTCCTCATCTGTGCATACATGTGGTGGAGTCTTCACGCTGTGGCCAAAATCGGCGGGTGTCTCTGGCTCGCCGTCGGACTCGCCTACGGGGCCTGGAAGACGCGAGGATTCCGTGACACTCTGGTACGCTTTGAAATGTCCTCCGAATGAAGCGCGACCTGATCGTCAACGGGAAATCCCATTCACTCGAAGTCAATAAAGAGAATGGCCTCGTCCATTTTTCCTTACCGGACCGTTCCGGCTCCGCCTCCATTCTTGAGGTGGAGCCTGGCGTTTACTCTGTTCTGCTTGACGGCAAAAGCTATCGGGCGCAAATCACTCGCAATGAGCGCTCCATCACTGTCGAGGTGCGCGGTCACATTTTCGATGTCGAGATTACAGACCCGCGCGCGCCCAGCCGCAATACAAGCGGCCGTTCCACCGAAGGCCGCCAGACAATCGTTGCGCCGATGCCCGGCAAAGTGATTCGCCTCCTTGTGAGCGAAGGCGACCGTGTGGAACCGGGGCAGGGCATCGTCGTGATGGAGGCGATGAAGATGCAGAACGAACTCAAGGCACAACGCGCCGGCTCCGTGGTGTCGCTCCCGGTCGCCGAAGGCGCCACCATCGGAGCAGGTCAGGTGCTCGCAACCATCGAGTAGGATAATAGGGACTCATGGCCGATTCAGATTGCCCCAAGTGCAGCGGTTCCGGATGGCGCATTGTAGAGCGCGATGGTCTTTCCGGCGCCACTCGTTGTGGTTGCGGCACGGAGAAGCGAGCCCTGCAGTTACAAGAGCGGTCGAACATCCCGCTGAATTATCATAATGCTGCGTTCGACAATTTCAAGCTCCCCACTGACAACCCTACCGCGCGGAACGGTCTGTCCATCGTGATGAACACGGTGCGCTCCTACGCTCGTGAGTTCCCTCAAACCGAAAAACCCGGTCTGCTATTGGTCGGCGATCCCGGCATCGGGAAGACGCATCTAGCCGTAGCGGCGCTGCGCGCTCTTATTTCCAAAGGATTTGAAGGCGTCTTTTTCGATTACCAGAACCTGTTCGAAAAAATCAAAGCCGGCTACGATCCATCCTCTGGATCAAGCAATCGCGAAGCCTACCGGTCTGCACTGGACTGTGAAATCCTGCTGCTGGACGACTTGGGCGCGCACCGGGTCACGGACTGGGTAGAGGATACGGTGACGTCCATCATCACGTACCGCTGCAATCACAAGAAACCCCTGATCGCGACCACCAATCTACCCGATCCCGATGCCGGCAGCGCCGTAATAGGCCGCGCTGTCGATGGCAAGCCCGAATACCGTGCAACGCTCGCGGAACGAATCGGCGGCCGCGCGCGCTCCCGTCTGTTTGAGATGTGCCGCGTGATCAAAATGCCGCAGGTGGAAGACTACCGCCTGCGCAAAGTCCGCTAGACCACACTACTTACTACCCGCCACTTCAATCACCGCGTTCCAAACAAACTCAACCATCTTATACAGCGCGCTCTCCTGCAACCGCTCATCGTCGCTGTGAGCGCCGTTCGCGTACAGATCCTTCCCATCGATGACAGCGCCGAATCCATAGGCCTGAACGCCTTTCGCTCGAAGCTGCGCCATGTCGGTCGCTCCAGTCAGCATCGACGGCAGCGTTATGGCGCCCGGATACACTCTCTTCTGGGCGTTCTCCAAAGCACGGAACATATCCGTATCCAGCCGCGACGGTCTCCCCGCCGGGCGGCCGCCCTTCGGCTGAACGATCTCAATACTGTCATCCCCGATCACGCGCTTCATCTCGGCATAAAACTTCGGCATATCCTCATCGGGCAGCGCGCGGATGTCGATGTTCGCCTCGGCCTCGGACGGAATCACGTTCTGGCGGAAACCTGCGTTCAGCATCGTAGGCACCACGGAGGTTCGCAGAATCGACGAATGCTGGAAATCATGCTCCGCAAAATACCGCTGAATCTCCGCGGATTTTGCAGGGTCCGCAATGTGGTTGTAACGTGCCGCTTCCGCCGGCGGACTGATGGTCGCCAGCCGTTCAAAATAAGTTCGTGTCGTGTCGTTTAAACGCAGGGGTGGCTGCCAGGCCGCTATCTTCGCCACCGCCATCGCGAGGTGAGCAATCGCATTATCGGGCCGCGGAACGGATCCATGTCCGGCGGTCCCGTGCGCAATCAGCTTCACGCCGCGCGGGACCTTTTCCGTTGTCGTAATCGCCACGTATTGCGGCTTTCCGTCGCGGGAAACGCCGCCTCCGCCCTCGGTCAGCGCGTATTCGGCCTCAATCTCATTCCAGTGCTCGTTCACCATGAAATCGATGCCGACACGTGTCGTGCTCTCCTCCCCCGATTCGGCAAGGAAGATCACATCGCGATCCAGTGGAATGTTCATGCGCTTCAACAACAGCATGACCATCAGACAAGCAGTGACTTTATCTTTGTCGTCGTTACTGCCACGGCCATAGACGTAGCCGTCCTTCCGGACCGCCGCAAACGGATCTACCGTCCATTTCTTGCGCTGAGTGCCTACCACATCCGTATGGCCCATCAGCAACAGCGGTTTTTTGGTTCCGTTGCCCTTCAGCCGGGTCACCACGTTCGCGCGGCCCGGCTGAAGGGCGAATAGTTTTGCCTCGAAACCTTCCCGCTCAAGAACCGACTTCAGGTACTCCGCCGCCTTGGTCTCATTGCCCGGTGGATTGCTGGTGTCGATTCGAATGAGCGCGCTGTATTTCTCCAGGATCTCCGGCGCGGTCTTTCCCCAATCCACCGTGTGCTTCTCCGCCGCGTAAGCCGGTGCACACAGCACTAACGAACACAGCAGAAGAGCACGCAGGTTGGTCATCAAACGATTATAGAGTTACGCCTGTGCAGCCGCTTCAAACGGCTCATCCGCGCTGCCCCCGTAAATGGACGGAACCTTCGCGCCCATCGGACGGAGGTACGTCGACAGTTGGCCCCGGTGATGCGCCGAATGCACTACCAAAAAGTTCAAATACACTACCGCCGGAAGATTCATTCCGCCGAAAAATGCAATCGGGGCTGCCAGTTGTTCCGCCGACAGCGTCTTCAGCTTCGCGATCGCTTCCGGCATCGCCTTGTCGTAGTAGGCCACTACTTCGGAAGCTTTCTTGAATCGATCTTTATCGGCCGGATCGGGATCGGCAAATTTTCCGTTTACGACGCCATCGATAAACCAGAGTTCCGACGTCGCCGTATGCGAGGCCAGTTCCAGCGCCGTCATCGACGTCGGATGTGGCGTATAGCTTCCCTTATCGTCTGGCACGGCAGCCAGCACTTTATGCGTGACCTGCGTCTCTGTCTCGATGCTTTGTAATAGGAATTGAAACAATCCCATTGCTTGTTCAGGTTTCATAATTTTGAGCCTACACCAAAACGTAGTTGCTGCGCGGCACCCAACCCTTCACCTGTTGACTTTTGCGGTCCGGCAAACCTAAACTCGCTCATCGGAATAGAAGCCTATGCGGCGAAGCAATCCACCAATCCTGTCAGCTGTTCTAATCGTCTGCGGGTTGGTTCCGCTGGGCTGCGGCTTACATCGAGCGCCGCAACCGGGTCAGCAGGCCGGTGTCGCACAGCCGCCCGCGCCCGCCGTTATCACCTCCAAGAAAACGGGGAAGACTTTCGCTTATGTACGGATTCCGGCCGCGTGGCGGAGGAGCGGCATAACGTAGTGGTGACAGCGTTCCTTTACGCATCCGCCAAGGAATCGGACAATGATTTCCACTGCATCATTGGGACCGCGCCAAGTCAACCGCGGCGGTTCCTCAATGTCGAGGTTTCGGGCCTGCCCCTCAACGGTCCATTCCGCGCTCAACTCAAGACTGTTCGTGACAAGTTCAAGGGCTTCTTCGGTCACGATCTTCCTACCCACGAGTACAGCAAATTCGATCCTCCCATTCCAGTGCGTATCGCCGGCTCCCTCTTTTTCGACATTGATCATCCGGCGGGCGCCGTTGGGCCAACTAGACTCAAGCCAACCACAGCGTGGGAAATTCATCCTGTCACGGATATCGAGTTTGAACCCTAGAAAGCAAGTTCCGATATAGTATGTAAGCAGCCAGGTTGGCCAAAATCCCATGCGAAGGATTGGAGAAAGCTAAATGAACAGAAGACATTTTGTGATGAGTTCGGCCGTCGCCGCCGGTGGCGCGTTCGCCTCCAAAGCATTTGCGAGCCCGAACGACCGCGTCCGCGTCGCCTGCGTGGGCGTTCGCGGTCAAGGCAATTCTCACTTGGGCGCCTACTCGAAGATGCCGAACGTGGAAGTTGCCGCTATCTGCGATATCGATGAAACGGTGCTCAACATGCGCCTGGACCACGTTGAGAAATCCACCGGCAAGCGCCCGGCCAGCTTCACGGACATTCGCAAGCTTCTGGAAGACAAGAGCATTGACGCGGTCTCCATCGCCACGCCCAATCATTCTCACGCGCTCCAGACTATCTGGGCCTGCCAGGCCGGCAAGCATGTGTACGTGGAGAAGCCAGCCACCCATAATATTTTCGAGTCCAAGCAAGTGGTCGCCGCTGCGCGCAAATACGACCGCCTGGTGCAGAATGGCGTCAATGCCCGTTCTTCTGTCGGCCTTCGCGAAGCCGTGCAGAAGCTGAATGAAGGCGTTATCGGCGATGTCTACATGACGCGGGGGCTCTGCTACAAATGGCGCGACACCATCGGCCGCGCTGCGGTTGAACCCGTTCCCGCAGGCGTGCATTACGACTCCTGGCTTGGACCGGCGCCAAAGCACGAATTTACGAAGAACCGTTTCCACTACAACTGGCATTGGTTCTGGGACTATGGCAATGGCGATTTCGGCAACCAGGGCATCCATGAAGTCGACATCTGCCGCTGGGGGCTGGGCGTGCGTTATCCATCGAAGATCAGCGCCATCGGCGGTCACTTCATGTTCGACGACGATCAGGAAACACCGAACACCATGACCGCCACCTACGAATTCAATGAGGGCGGGCGCAAGCGCATGATGGTGTTCGAAGTGCGGCATTGGATGACAAATCACGAGGCCGGCATTGGCGAGAAGGCCAAGGGCGGCGGCAACACCGTCGGCAACATCTTCTACGGATCGAAAGGCTACATGGCCATTGACGGTTACAACAGCTACAAAACGTATCTTGGTAAGGAGCAGGAACCCGGTCCGGCGAAAAATGCACCCGGCAACAACTGGGCGAACTTTATTGACGCTGTCCGCAGCGGGAAGCGGTCCGACCTGAACCACGAAATTCAGGAAGGCGCTGATTCCGCTACTCTCATGCACCTGGCCAACATCTCTTACCGCCTGGGCCGCACTCTCAATTTCGATTCCACCAAACTCGAAGTGACCGGCGATCCCGAAGCCAACAAGATGTTCACCCGGAATTACCGGGCGCCATTCATCGTCCCGGCTAAAGTTTAAGAAATGACTCGCAGAACCCTACTCACCAGTATCCCGATCGCCCCTCTGCTGTTCGGCGCGGAAGACGGATTCACGTCGCTGTTCGACGGCAAAACTCTTACCGGCTGGAACATTCAGCATGGCCCGGAGACAGCCTTCTACGTGAACGACGGCGCTATTGTAATCCACGAAGGTTCCGGTTTTCCCGCATGGCTCCGCTCAGAGAGGAAGTACGAGAACTTCGATTTTCGTTGCGACTTCTACATCAAGGGCTGGGCGAACTCCGGCATCTATCTGCACGCCCCGGAGCACGGCCGCAACACCGAGTGCGGCATGAAGATCAACCTGTTCCAGAAACAGGACCACGCGATGCTCCCCGAATCCATCGGCTCGGTCTTCCCCATCGTCCCGCCGCTTACAGTGAACGTAAAGAACAAGGGCGAATGGAATTCCATGCGGGTTCTTATGGACTGGCCTACGCTTCAGGTCTGGATCAACGACGAACAAGTCCAGAACCTGAATGTCGAGTCCGTTCCCGAACTCAGCCATCGCCTGCGCAACGGGTATCTCGGGATCGAATCTCTTTCCTATCCGCTCCGCTTTCGCAATCTGCGCATCAAAGAGCTTCCGGCGAAAGAGAAATGGGATATCCTTTACGCCTCGCCAGCCGACTTCGACAAGTGGACCGTCGCTCAAGGGAAAGCCAAATGGGAGCCTATCGGCGCCGTGCTCCGCGCCGACGACATCGGTTATCTCGCCACCAAATCGGCCTATCGCGATTTCGAATTCCAGTGCTACATCCGGGGGAGCAAGCACCACAACGGCGGCGTCATCTTTCGCGCCGAGAGTGCCGCCTCCGACGCGCACTACGAAATCCAATTGCACGATGTGGAAGGCGCGGTTTATCCAACCGGCTCGCTGTACGGTTTTCAACGCGCCATTTACCCCAAGATTGAGCCCGAGCAGTGGTACCTGTTTCAGCTAATCGCAAACGGCAAAGATTGCCTGGTTCGAATCAATGGCCAAAACGTCGTTGACTATCACACGATGGAACGTATGACCCGCGGCCCCATCATGATTCAGGCTCATCAGGCGAATCGCTGGATCGAGTACAAGGAAATCAAGATCCGGCCGCTCGGTTAACACATGCCACCTTCAATAAGCCGATTATCCACATTCTTCAAAGGCGCCGGCACTGAGTTCGGCGTCTTCTATCCGAAACACTATCTTTTGGCTATCTTTCCGAACCTCGTGGAAGCCGATCACGCAAAGGAGCAACTCAATCGCGCTGGCCGTGTAGATGAAGACGTGATCTCTGTGCCTGGCAAAGAGGTGGTCCACTTCACTGAAGAACACTCGCTCAAGGACGGACTCTGGGGAGCGCTGATGACGGAGCTGTCTCGAGTCATTGGGACCGAGGCGGAATACGCCGATAAGGACTTGGCAGCGGCGAAGAAGGGTGCGGCGTTCGTAGCCGTGTACTGTCCCACCGAGGAGATTAAAACCGAAGTGTGGAGAGTCCTCGAGCCTACCCACCCCTTGGTGGCCCGCTACTACTCTTTCGGTGGAATTGAACACCTAGCGGGGGAAACCTAGAACGGTCAGTGCTCCGGTATTTCGCAGTTCGGATACTCCGCCAGCACCGTTCCACCGTGATATCCCAACTCGTCCGACATCCCGATTTTCGACGTGTAATATCCGTCCGCCGTCATGCTTTTCATTGCCCGAAAGAACTTCTCTCCAGCGCTGTTCAACTCGCCGCGATCCACCGCGTCACTCAACGGCAAAAGCAGGGCAATCTGCTTGTCCTCAGTAAGCGAGACAAACGATCCTCCTGCGCTTGCATCCAGGAATTTCACGCCCGCCCGGAACACAGTCTGATGCTGCTCGTTCGTCTGCACGACAAGATCGATATAACTGGGCACGCCAGCCCCTACCGCCCCCGGCGTTTCCGTAGCCGGAATAATCAGATCCGCAACCCTGGAGATTACCGCAAATTCCGCTGCCGTGAAAAACTGCGGCTTCCCAATCTCCGCCTGCTTGCCGGGCGCCGGATGCTGATGCTGCCCGTATAACTCGCCGCTTGCAAAAGGAAACGCACAGGTCGTCCCAATCGCTCCGATGATCTTCAGCGCCTCTCTTCGGTCCGCCATCACATTTCTCCTTTCTTCAACCGGTCCGCGATATGTTCGGCCGTCCTCGCCGCCAGCGCCATAATCGTGTGTGTCGGATTTTTTTCCGATGCCGACGGAAACACGCTTCCATCCACCACAAACAGATTCTTCACATCGTGACTCTGGCAATACGCGTTCAATACGGACGTCCGCGGGTCATTGCCCATGCGGCACCCACCCAACTCATGGTTCGTGTTCGGCTCCTTGCTCACGGAAAGAATCTCGCCGCCCGCCTGTAACAGAATCTCCTTCGACCAATTCTGCATGTCGTGGAAAATCTTCATGTCGTTGTCAGTCCACACCACGTGGCGGCGCGCCAGCGGCAAACCGAACGAGTCTTTCTTCTCATAATCCAAATCCACGAAATTCCGCGCATCCGGAAGCTTCTCGCCATACGGACTGAACGTCAGATAAGACGGATACTTGTCCTTGATCGCCTGCTTGTAGTCTTTCCCAAACCCCGGAATCTGCCGCGCCCATCCCACGGATCGACGGTTCTGATAACCAAACTGCGCGCCGAAACTCCGCGCATAATCCCTTTTTCGCGAATGCATGAAGGAAGGCAGATAAGCGTGATCCAAAAAGCCTTCATCCGCTGTCAGTTTCTTCCCAATCAACGGCTTCAGAAATACATCCACCCCGCCGGTCATGTGCGGAACAAAATGTTTTCCCAACTGGCCGCTCGAATTCCCCAGCCCACTTGGATACAGCGCCGATTTCGACATCATCAACAGCGCAATGCTTTGCACGCAAGCGCACGCTACCACCACGCTGCGCCCTCGGACCTCGCCTTCTTTCAAAGTCGTGCGGTCCAGGAAACGAACGCCCGTCACCCGATTTTCGTTGGACACCACCACTTCCCGCACAATCGAATTCGGGAAGATTTCCAGATGTCCCGTTTTCAATGCCGGATTCATGTGAACATCGGCCGAGTTGTATTTCGCCGCCACATCGCAGCCCGCCATGCAGTTTCCGCAAAAGTGACAAGCCGGTCTGGCCGGCGTCGCCCGGCTGAGCGTGGACTTCCGCACATGAATAATTTTCAGCCCCAGTTTCGCCGCACCGCGCTGAATCATGACATCGCTGCACTTCATCGGAACCGGCGGCAGAAAGATTCCATCCGGCAAGTCTTCCAGATGATCCAGATTCCCGCACACGCCCACCTCGCGCTCAATCCGGTCGTAGTACGGGGTCATATCTTTGTAACCGATTGGCCAGTCTTCCCCCGCGCCTTCGAATGTGCGTCCCTTGAAATCGCGCTCGCTCAGCCGCCATGCCACCGCGTTCCAAAGCATCGTCTTGCCGCCCACGCCCCGCGACCGCTCTGAATCGAATCCCGGCTTACCGGCCTTCATCGTAGGAATGTGCCGGTTCGCAAACTCATACGGCATCGCATGAGTGTTGAAGTCGGTCCGGGTGTTCACCTTCGGTCCACCCTCCACCACGGCAACATCCACTCCTGCCCGCGCCAGGTGCGCGGACAAGACCCCTCCGCCAGCTCCGGAGCCGACCACTACAACGTCGTACGTCTTGATAGCCATAATAGGTGTGTCCATGACCATATCAAAGATTGAGGCGTTCGCGATCTCTATTCCCCTGCGCGCCGCCGTTTCCGACGCCGTGCGCCAGATCACCCATCGCGATCACATCATCGTTCGCATCCACACGGAAGACGGCCTCTGCGGCGAAGGCTTCAGCCTGGGCTACGACGGAAGCAAAGCGATGGTCTCGCTGGTTGACACGATCTACCGGCCGATTCTGCAGGGAGCGAACGCGTTCCACTCAGAATATTTGTGGTCGGAAATGTACCGGCAGTCCATACAGGCCGGCCGCCGGGGCGCAGCCCTCCGGACCATGAGCGCCATCGACATTGCTCTCTGGGATCTACGCGGCAAATACTCCCGCCTGCCCATCATGGAATTGCTGGGTGTACAGTCTACGAATCTCCGCTGCTATGCCACCGGAGGCTATTACCGCGGCGGTTACACCGACGACGATCTGGTCCGCGAGATGCAAGGCTACGTGGACCAGGGATTCGGAGCTATCAAGTTGAAGGTCGGCAAATATCCAGCCCGGCAGGACGCCGAACGCCTGGGCCGCATCCGCAAAGCCGTTGGCGGCGACGTCGAAATTCTGCTCGACGCAAATGGCGGCTGGCCCGATGCCCCAACGGCGATCGGCGCCATGCGACGCTTAGAAGAACACCGCCCGTTCTGGATCGAAGAGCCTGTCCGCGCCGATAACATCATGGCAATGGCCCGCATCGCGGAGGCCCTGGATACACCTGTCGCCACTGGCGAACTCGAAGCTACCCGCTGGGCCTTCGCCGATCTACTGGAGCGCCGCGCCGCGGACATCCTGCAGCCGGATGCCACAGTGGTGGGAGGCGTCGGCGAATGGCTCAAGGTCGCGCATATGGCGGCCGCATTTGATGTCCCAATTGCTCCGCATTACAACTGGGACATCCACACTCAGCTCCAGGCCACCATCCCCAATGCGCTCTTCATCGAATACTTTATGCGCGGTTCCGACGTAAAGGTCTTCGATGAAGTGCTGGAAAATCCAATCTACCCGGTAGACGGTTACATCACGCCGCGAACGGACCCCGGCTTCGGCCTCCGGCTCCGCCAGGAAAAACTGGACCAGTACCGGATTACGTAACCGAAAACCAGTCTCCACCGTCAGAAGCTACACTGGGAAAGAGAGAACATGTTCACCTGGATTTGTCCGAAGTGCGGTAGAGATGTCCCCCCATCCTATAGCGATTGCCCCGATTGCACCCCTCGGGCACCCAAACCTCAAGCACAAGATCCGCAGGTAACTGCCGCGCCGCCGCCTCCAACCCGGACAGGATTCACAAGCCCATTGGGCACGGTACAAGGCTCAACCGCCACATCGTTCACCGCGCCGCTAGTCACCAAACCACTCGTTCCAAAGCCGCCGGCCCCGGCATCCGCGGCCGTACCGCCGCCGCCTCTAGCCCCACCACCATCGCCCGCCGCCGAAGCAACTCCGCCGCTCCCACGCCCGGTAATGCCGCTCCCCCTCGATCGACCTCAACAACAAGGAATGCCCGGCTGGCTAGTCGCGATTGGATTTGCAGTGATCCTGGCCGGAGTTCTATTCCTGCTGTATACGTACGTTCTGCCGAAGCGGTCCGGCGCCACATCCACGCCAGCCGCTGCCACTGCGGCTGCCACCACCGCAGCCACTGGCACAGCCTTGAACAAAGCTCATCCACTGGCTAAATTCCTCGAGATCACTGGTGTCCGGTTCACTGAAGATACGAAGCAGCGCGCCAAAGTGCAATTCATCATTGTCAATCACTCCGGCGCCGAGCTACCCGATCTAAAAATGCAGATCGCCATCAAGGCCGCCGGTAAGACAGTCTTGGAATTCCCATTCATGATATCGTCCATCGGCCCATACGAATCGAAAGATTTCAGCGCCCCGGTCCAGACCAAACTCAAAGGGTACGAGCTTCCCGACTGGCAGTTTCTAAAAGCTGATTTCGAGATCACGTCCCAGCCGTGATATTCAGGGCTTCCAGATGCGGGGCGGTTTTGCCCTGCCGGGCGAATGAAAGCCATTCACGAGCGAACTTTTGCGTAGGCAGCCATCCAATGGAAGTTCGGCCGTGAGGATCTCCTCGTCAGGCAGTGGAGCGACGGAGGTGTGATACTCGGCTGGAACTGCGGCGAGGGAAATGACCGCGAATAGCGCGGTCATCACGAAAAGGGAAGTTGGCAGCACAATAAGGAGACGGTCCGCCAGCCGGATCTGTTGAGAACTGTTTTTTAGATGTCGCGGCGCTCGATGAGTTTTGTGGCACCGAGGAGTAGAGCGAAGGCGATCAAGAGGCTTGTTAGCGTTCCGGCCAAGGGCTACGCGAAGAGGAAGCCGTCCGATGGTCGACGTAATCCCAGCCGCTCAGCAAGCCTGCCATGTTGAAGGATGGATAGCAACGATAGATGTAATCCTGATCGTGGCGCGGACGGCCATCCAATGCCGGCGGCGAAATGGGAGGGAAAGGGTATATTGCGCTGTGCCTAGCGCGCTCTCTCTTAATATGCCGCCTAAGCCAAGCAAGACCGTTGATACGGCCCACACCTGTTAAAAACGACTTGCATAAATGGAATAAACGTATCTCGTGTAAGTAATAGGAGGTTTTGCGTCCCAGCGTCTCATTGCTTCGTCGCAATTGAGAATCGCCCAACCAATTGTCAGCACCATGACGACCGCTGCGATCAGAAACCGCGTGCGGCTCTCTACCCAAGTTTTTCGCCAGATCATAGTGCCTCCTGTCCAATGATTTCTAGGAATAGCTCACGAAGATCGATGCCCTGGACGTTGGTCGAGAGTGCGCCGAGAGCCTGGGCGCGAATTGCGATCTCCTCATGATTGCCCTTCACGATTAGCGATAAGACGTGGCCGTAGGTCCTCGATTTGACGATTCCTTGCAAGCTCATCTGTTCAAGTGGGACACTGCCCGGGAACACGAACTGAATCCGGCGGTAGTTTTCTCACAGGTCTTCGAGGCAGCCTTCCAGGATCAACCGGCCGCGTTGGATAATCAATACGTCGTCGGCAATACGTTCAACCTCGGAAATCTGGTGAGAGGAGAAGAAGACGGCGGCGCCGTCCGCGGCAGCCTGCACCACAGCTTGCAACATCTGCTCGGCGGTGCATGGGTCGAGGCCTTCACTGGGTTCGTCCAGAATCAGAACTTGCGGGGGCGGGACAGGTCGATCACCAATGACAGTTTGGTCCGCATCCCTTTAAATAATGCTTTGAATCGTCGATCTGGCGGGAGCTTGAATTGAGCGAGCAATGCGTGCTCGCGTTGAATGCTCCAGTTTGGAAAGAGTGGACGCGTGAAATTAAGGATCTGCTGCACGGTCATGTACGCGTACAAGCGCTTATCTTCGCTAACGTATGCGGCATTGCGGCGCACCTGAACAGAAGCGGCGTCATCGCGAACGGGGACGCCTCGCAGGAACGCTTCCCCAGCAGTGGGATGGACCAGGCCGACCAGAATCTTGATGAGCGTCGTTTTGCCACTACCGTTTGGTCCGAGGAGAGCGGTGATTCGACCCTCGTCAGAGCTGGAAATAGTGAGGTCATCGAGGGCCACCGTGCGGTGGTACTGTTTCTCCAACCCGCGAGTTCTATGATCACCGAGATGCCGCCTCCGGTGTCTGCGTGAGTTCCGATTCGACGCAACGGCGGATCTCTGGATCGGAAAATCCGAGACCGTGGAGCGTTTCGATGAACTTTCTGACGGCGGTTTTGGCTGAACGGATTTGCCTGCCCCGATCGTGGTTGCGCTCCTGGTCGATTACAAACGGGCCCAAGCCGTGACGGAGTTCGATTACGCCTTCGTGGTGCAACTCGGTATAGGCCTTGACCACGGTGGTGGGGCTGACGACTAACTGCTGGGCTAGGAGTCGTATCGCGGGTAGTTGATCGCCGGGCATTAGCACGCAGCTTTCTATGGCATGTTTGATTCGCTCCATTAACTGGAGGTATCGCGGGATGCCGGACGCGAAGTTTACTTTGAAGATTATTGGGTCCACTGTTACTTAGTTGTGATACACAGGAACTTTGAAAAACGGCAGCTCGACCCGCTTGACGCTGGTCACCATCTCCCAGCTATACTTTGTGGGCCGATGTATAAAACAATGCCCAAAACGATACTCAAAACGACACTGCTCCTGGCTGTCTGTGCCGCAGCTGCCTTCCCCGCCGGTTTTCAATCTGACGAACTCACCAAGCTGCGCTCTATCGGAGCAGTCCAGTTTTCGCCCGATGGCGCCAGACTGGCCTACACGATCCTCCGCAACGACGGACCTGCCCGGTCGTTCGGGCAACTCTGGATCATGACCCTGGCTGACGGAAAATCGATCTGCCTCAGTACGGGATCTGACCCCTCTGGCGATCCCGAGTGGTCGCCCGACGGAAAATCCATCGCGTATACGGGAAAGCTCGAAGACAAATCGGGGCTCATCATCGCGAGCGCGGATGGGAGCGGCAAAAGGTTCCTGGTGAAAATGGAAAGCACCAATAGCCCACTGCCCACCACCGGAAAAAACATCGCATGGTCGCCAGACAGCAAACGCATTGCTTATGTCTCCGCGCAGCCCGGCCCCGAAGCCACTGACGCCACCGGAGATCCTATCGTGATCACGCGCTATCTCTACAAACCGACCGCCGGGGAAGGGAACACACACTTCAACGACAATAAGCGCCTGCACATTTTTGTGCTGGACGCAGCCACAGGTGAGTCCCGTCAACTCACCACCGGCACGCATTACGAACATTCCATTGACTGGTCCCCCGACGGCAAACAGATCGCCTTCATCTCGAATCGTGAACAGAACGAAGATCAATTCTTCAATTACGATCTGCTGACGTTGAACGTAGCTACTGGCGAGATGAACCGGCTCACCGCGACGGAGAGCGCCGAGTACCGGCCCCGCTGGTCACCGGACGGGAAGACCATCGCGTATGAAGCCACAAAGCGCGGATTGACGGACCTGGAAACCACAATGGAGGATACGCACGTCTGGCTCATCGATGCCGACAGCAAGAATCGCCGCGAACTCGGCGCCGCCATCGACAACCGCCAGGATGGCCCCGCTTGGTCAAGCGACGGCCGCTCTGTGCTATTTACCGTTCAGGAGCACGGCAACGTGCGCCTCTATCGTGCTCCCGCCACGGGAGGCAAACCCATCACAGTGGTGAGCGAACCGGGGGCAGTCGGATCGTGGTCGGTACACGGCAACAAAATCGCCTACGCGTTCTCCAACATGGGCGATGCCGCGGCTCTCTACCTAAAGACGGGCGATCAGCCCGCGAAGAAGCTAACCGATTTGAATCGGAATCTGTTCGATGGGAAAACCGTCGAACGGGTTGAATCGTTGACTTACATCAGCAACGACAATAAGTGGAACGTCGAGGCGTTCCTTACCTACCCTGCCGAGTTCCGCGCTGATAAAAAGTATCCGCTCATCGTGGTGATTCACGGTGGACCTCACGGGCAACAGGGGCCCGCCTTCAATTTCAAAAATCAGGTTTACTCGTCCCACGGGTGGGCCACATTGATGGTGAACTACCGCGGTTCCACGGGATACGGGCAAAAGTTCACCGACGCCGTTTTCGCGGATCAGAACGGCAACGAAGCGCAGGACGTTCTCTATGGTGTTAGTGCCGCCCTGCGGCGTTACCTTTGGATTGACCGCGACCGCCTCGGAATCGAAGGCGTCAGCTACGGCGGGCAATTGAGCGCCTGGCTCATCACGCAAACCAATATGTTCAAGGCCGCTATCCCAACCGCCGCGATCATCAATATCATCAGCTACAACTACATGACCTACTACAACCAGTACGAGCAAATGGAGTGGGGCGCGTTTCCGCATCAGGGCAACTTGATGGATGTCCTGTGGGAGCGGTCGGCTCTGAAGCACGTCGCCAATGCCCACACGCCGACGCTGCTGATGCACGGTGAAAATGACGCGGACGTCCCCATCGCCGAATCCGAGCAGTTCTATGTTGCGCTAAAAGATGTGGGTGTCGACACCGTGATGGTCCGCTATCCACGCGAAGGCCACGGCATTCGGGAGACCAGGCACGTGATCGACTGGACGGACCGGTCCATGCACTGGTACGAAAGATATTTCAAGTAAGGTCACCGTCCCCACGACGATCGCGTCCGGTAGATTCACCGGCACACCGCGGGTGTTTCTGAGCCGCGCGCGTAAGCGAGTCGGCAGGCCGCACAGCAGTCGGCGCGGAACGCTCCCAGCATCGCAGCCACGCTGTGCCCAAAAGAAGTGATCGCGATATCATGACATTTGCGATTAACCCAGGAGGCGAAATGACCAGAAGAACCATGTTGACCCTTGCAGCCGCAAGCGTCGCCGCACGCGGCGCTCAGACTTCGCCCTACCAGCCCGCGCCGGAAAACCTTCGCGCCCGCGAATGGTTCCGAGATGCGAAGCTAGGTCTTTTCGTACACTGGGGCGTCTACAGCGTACTCGGAAAAGGCGAGTGGGTGATGAACAACACTCATATGTCTGTCGCCGATTACGAAAAGGTGCCGCCGCAGTTCAACCCAGTGAAGTACGATCCCGCCGCCTGGGTAGCAATGGCGAAGGGCGCCGGCATGAGATACATCACCATCACCAGCAAGCATCATGACGGCTTCGCGATGTGGGGTACCAGGCAATCGAAGTGGAATATTGTCGATGCGACCCCTTACAGAAAAGACGTGCTAAAACCTCTAGCCGCCGAGTGCCGCCGTCAGGGAGTCCGCCTGTTTTTCTATCACTCACACCTCGACTGGCACAACCCCGACTATTTCCCGCTTGGCCGCACGGGTCACGATTCCAAGCGTCCCGAAGGCGGTGACTTCAATCGCTATCTGGACTACATGGATGCCCAGTTGACGGAACTCCTCACTGGCTACGGCGACGTCGCTGGCATCTGGTTCGATGGCATGTGGGATAAGAAAGACGCGGACTGGAGACTGCGCCGCACCTACGATCTGATCCACAAACATCAGCCTGGAGCGCTGGTGGGCAACAACCACCACCTCACGCCATTCGAGGGCGAAGATTTCCAAATGTTTGAGAAGGACTTACCCGGTCAGAACAAAACCGGCTTCAGCGGCGAAGCAAAAATCGGGCGATTGCCTTTGGAAACGTGCGACACCATCAGCGGCGCCTGGGGCTACAACGAAACGGATAAGAAATTCAAAAGCGCGCAACAACTGATTCAGTACGCAGTCCGCGCAGCCGGCAACAATGCCAACTTCCTACTGAATGTCGGCCCAAAGCCCGACGGCACCATTCAGGAAGAGTTCGTCACCAGATTGAAAGAGATGGGCACGTGGATGAGTAAGAATGGCGAATCCATCTACGGCACGCGCGGCGGCCCCATCACCCCGCGCCCCTGGGGCGTCACCACACAAAAAGCCAACAAAACTTATGTGCATCTGTTGGACTGGCAAGATGAATTGCTGGTGATCCCGCGCCTGCCTAAGCCGATTAAAAATGCGTCGATGTTATCAACTAGCCAGCCAGTCACTCACAGCGATGTGGATGGCGGCATGCTCCTCCGCATCCCCGAGCGCGGCCGCGACTCCGTCGACACGATCATCGTGCTGGAAGCCTAATGTATTGGAATTTGTAACACGCCGTATTCTCGAGGACCGATTTCCACGAAGCGATGCTCACGCCAGCCATAGGCTACGCGGATGAAGCCATCCGAACAACAGTCTGCAACACGTTTTCGTTCGTCCGCGAAATCGAGCGACAGCTTCCGGTTCTGAATAGCGATTCTTAACAGTCCGCCGTCGGCGCGCGATCCGCTTTCAAGACGAGCCAGTAGCCTCGGGGCGCCGTGGTCGATTGCATATACGTAGAGATAGTGCCAGTTAGCGGTTCCACCTGTACTGTACAGGAGATCCACTACGGCTTCTTCACGTCCATCGCCATCGAGATCCCCATAAGTGATGGACAGCAATTCAAGAGAAGGGACTCCGTAAGGCGGATCACCATCAAAGGAGAAATTGTGTATTCCGTCGAGCAAAGTGACGCTTGTCCGTGCTCGTGCTTTTATCCAATGCCAAGTCGATGGGACGCCGTAGCCAGGCTGATCCCAAGCATAAGCGTAGTTCTTAAAATCGATCTGCCGAATACTTCTGGCGGAATCCGCAGCCAAGGCAGCCGACAGGACCACCGGTAGCATAAGTGCACTTCGCCAGAGTGACAAGCCTTTAATCCAATATTTCCGGCTTCAGCTCAATCCCTTTCTCCCCCGCAGCCTTCTTCTCCCAATATTTCCTCATCCAAGCTTCCCAACTTTTTCCCGCTGCTGTATCGCGGCCCGTAAACGCCAGCCCCGCAATATCCGCATACCGGATCGCAATCTTCTCATTCCGGTCCTTCGGAAACAGCCGCACCACTGAATCAGCCAGCGTCTTCCCAGTCTGCCGGTCGAAGAGGTAGCCCTCAACCGTGCTTCCATCTTTCCTGGTAATCGTCACGTCGCCCCGGTAATCGAACGCTTTCTCAAGCCCAACCCGAAGCTCTTCCTCAGACGCCGCGTTCCACACCATCCCTTGCAAATTCTCGTGAACCGTCCCTGGCGCTATCTCAAGCTCATCCGGATTCTGCGTGGTCACGCCTCAACCTCTTCCGCCGTTTCCCGATTCGCACTCAGTTGTACCAATCCAGCCGGTGCATGAACCGCCTTCACCGGTTTATCAAGCGCCGCCCGCGCCGCCCGGTCCGTGTACCGCGAAAACAAAGTGCCCCGCACCGTCGCCAAAAATCCCCCCAGCGAATTGAACGTATCGTGAACCGCCGAAGCTTCGTACCCGCTATGCACCATGCAGTTAGCACACTTCGGATTCCCCGACTCCGTCCCGTAGTGCTCCCATTCAGTCGTTTCCATCAGTTCCGCAAAGGTATCCGCATAGCCGTCCTGCAGTAGATAGCACGGCTTCTGCCATCCGAAAAGGTTGTACGTCGGCATGCCCCAAGGAGTACAAGTGTAGTTCCGCTTGCCCATCAGGAACTCCAAAAACAACGGAGAAAGATTGAACCGCCAGTTCGATTTCCGGTTCGAAAGAATGGTGTGGAACAAGTCCCGCGTCCGCGCCTTGCCAAGAAAATGCTGCTGATCCGGAGCCTTGTCGTACGAGTACCCCGGCGAAAGCATCATGCCCTCCACGCCAAGCTCCATCATCTCGTCAAAGAAATCCCGCACGCTTTTCGGGTCCGCGCCATCGAACAAAGTGGCGTTCGTCGTGGTCCGGAAACCGCGCTTCACGGCCTCTTTAATTCCTTCCACCGCCAGCTCATACCCGCCCTCTTTGCATACGGAAAGGTCGTGGTGCTCCTTCTGGCCGTCCATGTGGATAGAAAACGTGAGGTACTTGCTAGGCTGAAACTGATCGATCTTTTCCTTCAGCAACAGCGCATTCGTACACAGGTAAATGTACTTCTTGCGCGCCACCAGCCCTTCCACAATCTCTTTGATCTGGGGATGCATCAGCGGCTCACCACCGGGAATCGAGACCATCGGCGCACCGCACTCGTCCACAGCCTGGAAACATTGCTCGGGCGTCAGATTCTGCTTCAGAATGTGCGCCGGATACTGAATTTTTCCGCAGCCCGCGCAGGCCAGATTGCAACGGAACAGCGGCTCCAGCATCAGCACAAGCGGATACCGCTTCCGCCCCGCCATCTTCTGCTTCAGAACATAGCTGGCAACGGTCCACATCTGTGAAACAGGTACACCCATCTGGACAACCTCCCCGGCAAACGAACGTTTTCCCTTTTATTGTCGCATCGGCAAGACCGCCACGTCGTTTCCATTCTGGTCGGTTTCATTCCCTTGCACTTCGACAGCAACCGGTATATATTGCTCTTGTACTGTTGTCGAAGCAAAGGGGGAAGATGGAAACCGGACGGCTGGAACTGCCGCAGGGTACGCTTGACGTGCTAATACTGAAGACCCTTGCTCTAGAACCGCTACACGGTTGGGGCGTTTCTGAGAGGCTGCAGCAAATTTCCCAGGAAGCCCTCCAGGTGGGGCAAGGCTCTTTGTACCCGGCTCTGCACCGGCTTGAGCGCCGCGGCTGGGTGAAGGCGAAATGGAGCACCACTGAAAATAATCGCCGCGCCAAATACTACGAACTCACTCGTGCAGGACACAAACAACTTGCACTCGAGACGGAAGCCTGGCGCAAGCTCACCGCCGTCGTCTCGCGTTTATTAGAGCTGGCCTAGGAGAGTAGCCATGCCGAGTGATCTGCTCTATCGTTTGCGCGCCCTGTTCCGGCGCAAAACCGTCGAAACCGAATTGGATGAGGAGCTTCGTTTCCATCTCGAACATCAGGTCGAAAAGCATCTCCGCTCCGGCCTCCCACGCGAGGAAGCGCTTCGGCGCGCAAGACTGGCCATCGGCGGCACGGAGCAGGTAAAGGAGGATTGCCGCGATGCGCGTGGAACCCGCTGGATAGAGGATTTCTAGAAGGATCTGCTCTATGCCGGCCGGACGCTACGCGGAAGTCCGGGGTTTTCGGCAGTCGCGATCATGTCGCTCGCCCTCGGAATCGGCGCGAACACGGTCGTTTTTAGCGTACTAAACGCCCTGGTGTTGAGTCATTTGCCGGTCCCATCGCCCGAAAAGCTGTTCTTTGTTCAGGGCCATTTCCCTACACACTCGTTCCCCAATTACCGCGATCTTCGCGATCGCAACACCACACTCGCTGGAATGGCAGCGTATCGCATCGCTCCCATGGGCCTTGAAGCGCCCAATGGCGCGCAACGCGTGTGGGGCTATTTGGCGACAGGCAATTACTTCGACGTGCTCGGCGTCCGCCCCGCGCTTGGCCGCTTCTTTGAGCCACGCGACGACAGTAAACCGGGGGCCAGTGCTTATGCTGTCTTAAGCTATCCCTATTGGCAGGCTCGTTTTGCCGGCGCCCCGAATATCATTGGAAAAACGCTTCGCATTAACAAGCTACCCTACACGATTCTCGGCGTCGCCCCCCGTGCCTTCCATGGCACGGAACTGTTCTATTGGCCGGATCTCTGGGTGCCCATGGTCATGCAGCCGCAAATTGAGAGCAACTCATGGCTGGAATCCCGCAGCTCGTTCACAGCATGGTGATTGGCCGGGTACGTCCCGGCGTGGCGCCGGCGCAGGCGGAAGCCAATCTGAACGTGATCGCCGTGGCTTTGGCCAAAGAGCATCCGTTGCAAAATGAAGGACTAAAAATACGGCTCACGCGCCCAGGGTTTGTGGGAGACTCCATCGGGGCTCCGGTTGCGGCCTTTACTGGCGGCGTGATGGTGCTGGCAGGATTGGTTTTGTTTGCCGCCTGCGCCAATCTCGCAGGTCTGCTGGCGGCTCGAGCCACGGATCGCCAGCGCGAACTGGCCATCCGTCTCTCGATGGGTGCCGGCCGGGCACGGATCGTGCGCCAACTGCTCACAGAGGCGCTGCTTCTTTCCAGCTTGGGTGGCGCCGCAGGCTGCGCTCTGGCCATCGGTCTTTTGCGTGTTCTCAGCCAGTGGCACGCACCACTCGATTTTCCGGTGCAGTTCGCGGTGGCGGCGGATGCGCGAGTGTTTCTCTTCGCGTTGGCAGCCTCCCTTGCCACGGGCCTCTTGTTTGGATTGGGTCCAGCCCGTCTGGTTTGGCGCATGGACCCGAACACAGTGTGGAAGGGCGCATTGCCAGGTGGAATCGGATGGCGGCGGCGGGCGTTGCGCGATCTACTGTTAGCTCTCCAGGTGGCGCTATGTTGCGTGCTGGTTAGTGCCTCCTTCGTATCGATAAGAGGACTTTCCCGCGCGGTGTCTACGCCTATGGGCTTCGATCCAAAGGGTGTTGCCGTCGCCGGATTCGACCTTGGACTTGCTCGCTATACCCAAGCGGACGGGCGGCGATTCCAGCGGCGTGCCCTCGATTCGCTAACGCAGATACCGGGTGTCTCGTTTGCCGCGTACGCCAACTCCTTGTCACTCAGCATTGACCAGTCCTCCACGACAGTCTACCCGGAGCAAGCAACCGACTTCCGGCTCTCCAAAGGGAAGGGTGCGGCGGATTATCAGGTCTCGCCCGGTTACTTTCAAACCATGGGAACCCGGCTCATGAGAGGCCGCGATTTCACCTGGCACGATGACGTGGATTCGCCCGCCGTGGCCGTCATCAACGAAACCCTTGCCCGGCAACTCCATGGAACGCCTAACGCTGTCGGTTGGCGGTTCCGCTATGGGCGGAACCAACCGCCCGTCGAGGTGATTGGGATCGTGGAGGATGGAAAGTACGTCAGCTTGACCGAGACCCCGCGTGCGGCCCTATTCCGGCCGGCGACCCAACCTTATAACGCCACCACTGTCCTGCTGGTCCGCTCCGCGGCTTCGGAATCGGAGATTGCCGGCCGGATTCGGCAAGCCATCTCAACAATAGATCCGGATCTACCCGTTTACGGCGCCGGCAGCGCCCAGCAGATGCTGGGCTTTGCTTTCTTTCCGGCGCGTGCCGCCACAATCGCATTGAGCGCCTTCGGTTTCCTGGCAGTCATGCTGGCCGTTACCGGTGTATACGGGGTTGCTGCGTATTCGGTGAGCCGGCGCGTGCGGGAGATAGGCATACGAGTTGCTGTCGGCGCACAACCCCGGCACGTGCTGCAGTCGGTGCTTGGCCGCGTGATGGCGCTACTCGCGGTAGGAACCTGTATCGGCCTGTCGCTCGGTTTCCTGACGGCTAAATTTCTTTCCGCCATCGTATACCAGGCATCCTCCACTGAGCCGGCCGTATTTGTGCTGGTCATCCTGGCCATGGGCGTTATTGGATTTTGCGCCGCCTGTGTACCAGCGTCGCGCGCTCTCAGGCTGGACCCGGCGCGAGCGTTGCGCGATTACTAATCGCCCTCACCCCGCCTGTTTCGGAGTAACCAACCGGATGCGCGCCGGCTTCACACCAGCCTGCGCAGGCATCCACTTGCACACCAACTGTAGCGATTCCACCGGCGAAATCACCCGCGTGGTCGCCCGGTCGGAATCAATGCCCGTCAGCACCAAAACCCGTGGCGATGGCGCGAAAATCTCCAGCACACGCAGCGTTTCCAGTCCAATCGTGCAAAGGACCACCAACTCCTGGTCGTCTTTCAGTCCATTCTGCATCGCTTGCACCTGAGCCATCACAATCGCGGAAAGATTATCCGCAGGCGCCGCCGCGCCAGCCGCTAGATTGCCCAACGACTCCGCCCTTGCCGCAATGTCGGCCGGACGCAGCGAATCCATCACGTCTTTAATCTGATTGCCAACGGCTTCTTTCGCAAACTGTTTAGTGAACTGTCCGAAACTCACAAATTGAGCGTACTACAGCCCAACCCCAACGCGAAGCAACTCCCCCACCGCCCTCTGCCGGTGATCGAAAATCCGCTCCAATTGCCTTCTCACCACCACTGAATGCGCCAGATCCCCCAAAATCCCATAGGGCAGCGCATACTCAACCAAATCGGAAATCGCCGTTCCCTCCAATAGCGGACGAAACTCATGCCGGTGACGCCACAACAAATACGGACTCTTCAGCGCCTCATCCACAAATTGGAATGGCGGCTCATACTCCACAATCCGCGTCTTCCAGCGCAAAGGAATTCCCAGCCATCGCAATTCGTAATCGATCTCCGCCCCCAACCGCATCCGTAAATCCCGATTGAGGATTCGGAAATGCAACCAGGCTGGCGTGATCTTCGCCAAATTATAAGGATCTTCAAAGACAGCGAACGCCTCTTGCACAGAGACCGGCGCAATCATCTCGCGCCTCAGTGTGTGGATATGCATACCGGTAAGCTCAACCCTAACTGAGCGCCATTCCTCCGCGCTTCCACCAGGCACGGATCCAGCAGCAACGCACGCTCGAAATCCTGACGCGCCGCATCGGTCTGATTCATCAACTGCAGCGCCGCGCCACGGTTACTCAACGCCTGCGCATTATTCGGCGCCAGGGCCAACGCCCTTCCAAACTCCGCCAACGCTTTCTCTGGATGACCGGACATCGCGTAAACCCTCCCTAATTCAGACGCCACCACTGGACTGTCCGGCGCAATATTTTTCGCCTCCAGCAAGATCGGCAGCGCCCTCTGTGCATCCACCGCGCGCGCTAACTGAATCTTGGGCCGGATCTTATTCGGAGCCCGTTCCACCGCCTGCGTCCACAGTCTCTCCCCCGTCTCCCAGACGTGCGTTTGCAGGATACTCAGCAGCACCAGAACCGGTAGAATAAATTTTGCGCGGTCCCAAGCCGCCACCCCCGCAAACGCGGCCATCGGCAGGTACATTCTCCGGTCCGCCGCCAAATCCGATGCGGCGAAAATGGACGAGCTCGGCAGCAGTAGCACCAGTCCCCCCAATATCCAAAATCCAGTCCGTGCCCGCAAAAAACGCCACAGCGCCGCAATCGCAATCGCGAGTACCAAAATCCACGCCCACCAATTTGCCTGCGTTGGAATATCCGGATCGGCTGTGAATCCCCAGGGGAGAATCAGCAGTCGCAAGTAGCGCAGGATCACACCTCCCTGAATGCTCAGATACTGGAGCGGCGTGAACCCGGACTGCATGCCGGCCCCCGACCCCGCCGTCGCATTGCCAGCCCACAAGACCCGCAGCCCCGCCGCAATCGAAAGCAGGAACATCGCCCCAATCGGCTTCAGTTCACGCACGTTCCGCGAGATAGAAAGATACAGCAGGAACAAAAACACCGGAAATGCAACGCACTCTTCTTTCGCTAGCAATGCCACGCCAAACCACGCCACCGCCCGCCAGTGCCGGCCTGCCACCCACTCGCGCCATGACACCAAACAGAACAGCGTCGCCAGCAACGTACCACGCGCGAAAACGTACGCCACTGCTTCCGTCTGAATCGGATGCACCGCAAAGATCCCAGCCGCAACAAACGCAGCCTTCACCGGCATCATTTTTTTCAGCACATCGAACAGCACCCACACGCACGCCAAATGCAGCGCCAGATTCACCGCGTGATAGCCAACCGGATTCTGTCCGCCCAATTGGTAATTCAGCCAGAACGAAAAATACGTCAATGGCCGCGTGCGCAATGGCTCCCATACTTGCCACCAGCCCGGGGCCGAGGTCAATACGGTATCTGAAAAGATGGAATAATCGTCAAACTGGAAGCCCGCAAACAGGCATCCCCCGAACGCAATCAGCGCCGCAAAAACAAGGACCGATTTATCGCGCAATGCTATCATCGTATTTCATCGAAATGCCGCCCCCTACACCGCGATCCCAGGTGCCCCGGCCTAAGAACGCGGCCGAACGAAAAGAACGTATTCAGAACATCCTCAAACTGCTCGACAAGATGTACCCGCAGGCCACCTGCGCCCTCACCCACAGCAGCGCTTGGGAACTTCTGGTCGCCACCATCTTGTCCGCGCAATGTACTGACAAGCGCGTCAACGAAGTAACGCCGTTGCTCTTCAAGAAGTACCCAACCATTCGCGATTTCGCCGCAGTAAACCAGGACGAACTGGCCCAGGACATCCGTTCCACCGGCTTCTTCAATAACAAAGCGAAAAGCGTAATCGGCGCAGCCAAAAGAATACTTTCCAAATTTAACGGGGAGGTCCCCCAGAATATTGACGACCTGCTCACCGTCCCAGGCGCTGCCCGAAAAACCGCCAACGTAGTCCTCGGCACCGCGTTCGGCATCGCATCCGGCGTCGTCGTGGACACGCACGTCACGCGTGTCTCGCATCGCCTCGATTTCACCAAACATTCCGATCCCGTCAAAATCGAACAGGACCTTATCAAGATCATTCCGCAAGACCGGTGGATTCTTTTTTCACACCAGTTGATCCACCACGGCCGCGCCCTCTGCATCGCGCGAAAACCCCGTTGCGCCGATTGCGCTCTCGACCCGCTCTGCTACGCCAAGGACAAGACCATATGATCTCGCGACGCTCGTTCATCGGTGCTTCCGCCGCCCTGGCCACCGAGCTCTTCGGCGCTCCAAAAGACGGAACAGTCCCCAATCCCGCGCTTGAAAAACTTGCCGATACCGCCCTCCGCGAAGCTAAAAAACTCAAAGCGGCTTACTGCGACATTCGCATCAATCGTTACCGCAATCAGGACGCCGGCGTCCGTCTCAGCCCCGAACGCGGCACTGGCAAAACGCTCGAAGTCCCCATGGTCTCCGATACCGATAGCTTCGGCTTCGGCGTCCGCGTCATCGTCGACGGTGCATGGGGCTTTGCCGCCTCCCCCATCGTCAGCACCGGAGAGATCGTCAGAATGACCGGCGAAGCCGTCACGGTCGCGCGCGCTAACGCCAGCATCACGAAGCAGCGCGTCATCCTGGCCCCTGTGAAGGCATACAAAGCCCGCTGGACTTCTCCGTTTGAGCGCAATCCCTTTGACGTGCCCATTGCCGAGAAGCTGGAACTCCTTCGCGAATCGGCCGCCGAAGCCAAGAAGAACGGACGCATCTTCAATTCCTCCGGTACTCTCAACTTCCATTCTGAGGATAAGTACTTCGCGTCATCAGAAGGCTCGTCCATCCAGCAGCTCATCGTTCAGAGCTTCGCCATGCTCAACGCAACCGCCGTTGACATTAGCAAAGGCCTCTCCCGCAGCCGCATGTACAATCCCACGCCGCTCTCCACCGGCTATGAATTCATCCCCCAAATGAACATGAAGGAGAACGCCCAACGCATCCGCGAAGAAGTTCTGGAACACCTCGGCGCGCCGGCGGTCAAAGCCGGCAAGAAGGACCTCATCCTCATGCCGAGCCATCTCTTTCTCACCATTCACGAAAGCATCGGCCACTCCACGGAACTCGACCGCGCCCTCGGTTACGAAGCGAATTACGCCGGCACCAGCTTCCTCACTCTTGACAAATTGGGTAAGCAGCGCATCGGCAGCCCCATAGTAAACTTCTACGGCGATCGCACCACGGACAAAGGACTCGCCACCGTCGCCTATGATGACGATGGCGTCAAGACAACCCGCTTCCCCATCGTTGAGAAGGGCATCTTCACCCATTACCAAACCATTCGCGATCAGGCCCATCTCATCCATGAGAAGGAGTCCCGCGGCTGTTGTTACGCCGACTCCTGGTCCACCGTTCCGTTCCAGCGTATGCCCAATGTATCGCTCGAACCTGGGCCGGACGCCACTCTCAATGATCTCATCTCCGGCGTCGAAGACGGTATCTTGATTGAGGGCCGCGGTAGTTACTCCATTGATCAACAGCGCTACAATTTCCAGTTCGGCGGTGATGCCTTCTGGGAAATTAAGGGCGGAAAAAAGGGCGGCATGATCTCGCAGGTTGCGTACCAATCCCGCACCACCGACTTCTGGCAATCCTGTGACGCCATCGCGAATCGAAGCTACTGGCAACTCTACGGCTCCGGCCGGGATGGCAAGGGCGAGCCAACCCAGATCAACTCGATGAGCCACGGATGCTCCCCGGCAAGGTTCCGCCAAATCAACGTCATTCAAACCGACTAAATACGCCCATGTTGACCCGCGAGCAAGCCCACAAACTGAGCGAAAAAATTCTCTCGTTCTCGAAATTTCCCGATTGTGCCATCTCCATCGGCGAATCCGAAGATGCCTTTATCCGATTCGCCAACAACGGTGTCACCACGTCCGGCTTCACCAACGGCCGCACCGTCGTCATCTCCTCCACGCGCGGCCAGAAGACTGGCACTGCCGAGACCACTGACCTGGACGACGCAGCCCTCAAAGCCACCGTAGCCCGCTCGGAAGAGCTTGCCTCCATCTCGCCGCCCAATCAGGAATATGTCGAACCCATCGGCCCTCAAAAGTACCCTGAAGGATCCAACTGGGATGAAGAAACCGCCCGGGCCCGCTCACCCGTTCTCGTTCCCCAGGTCAAAGCCATTATTGACGCGGCCAGTGCGAAACAACTGGTCGCCGCCGGTCTCTTCAACCGCGTTGCCTCCATCTCGGCCATCGCGAATAAGCGTGGAAATTTCGGTTACCAGCGCTCCACTGACGCTCGGCTCAGCACCACCATTCGCGCCAGTGACGGCGCCAGTTCTGGCTGGAGTTCGCAGCCCGCGGTCCACATCGGCGAGATCAATGGCGCGGACCTCGGCGCC
Organism: Bryobacterales bacterium; assembly: GCA_038200305.1. Taxonomy (GTDB): domain Bacteria; phylum Acidobacteriota; class Terriglobia; order Bryobacterales; family Bryobacteraceae; genus JANXXV01. Next base: position 9,384 of record JBBPYD010000140.1, on the reverse strand, counting down.
CGTGCCGTGGAAAAATGCCTCAAGTGGAAGAAGCCCGCGCGGCTCGATCCCGGCAAATACACCGTAGTCCTCGAACCCACTGCTGTCGGCGACCTGGTGCAGCTCATCGCATTCGGTTTCGCCGCCCGCGCCGCGGAAGAAGGCCGCTCGTTTCTCTCAAAGAAGGGGGGCGGCACCCATCTCGGCGAAAAGATGTTCCCGGAGATCGTTAACCTTCGTAGCGATCCATCCGACCGCCGGTTCCCCACATCGCACTGGTCACAAGGCGGACTCCCCAGTTCCCCGAATACCTGGATCGAAAATGGCGTTGTCAAAAACCTGTTTTATGATCTCTATTGGGCAATGAAAACCGAGAAGAAGCCGGGCAGTGGCTTCGGTCACCTCATTCTCGATGGCGCATCCGACAGCGTTGCCGACCTCATCAAAGCCACTGATCGCGGCCTGCTGGTCACGCGCTTCTGGTACATCCGCACCGTAAATCCACAGACGCTTCAGGTCACCGGCCTCACCCGCGATGGCCTTTTCCTAATCGAAAATGGCGAGGTCACGCAACCCGTCATGAATTTCCGCTTCAACGAAAGCCCTGTCCGTATGCTGCAAAACGTGACCAAACTCGGCGCCGCCGTCCGCGTCCGTGGCGGCGAAGGCTCCGGCATGATCGCCCCCGCCATCCAAGCCGCAAACTTCACGTTTTCCAGCATCTCCGACGCCGTATGAAACTCGCCGCCGTCCTGGCTCTTGCACTCTTCGCCACAGCCTGCGTCGGCATTCAGGATACCTACGCGCCGCCCGAGCAGCGTAAGCCGCTCAGTGTTGAAGAACCCATGCCGCTAAAAGCTTTCATCAAAATGAACGAGCCCGGCGCGCCCACTCAGTTCCTCAAAGACATCAGCCAGGATCTGCAAGGGGGTGCCTGGCGCTGGACTCAACAGCATCCAACCATGATCTTCTCCATCCCGGCCACCAAGGGCATAAAATTTTCCACCGACTTCACCATCGCTGAGCTCACCTTCGCCCAAACCGGCCCCCTCACTGTGTCGGTCGCCATCAACGGCCATCTGCTGGATAAAACCACTTACTCCCGGTTCGGCTCTCAGCATCTGGAAAAGCCCGTGCCCGAATCCTGGCTGCACGCCAACTCCGAAAACACCGTCGCCATGGAAATTGACAAGCTCTGGATCGCGCCGAACGACAAAGCAACCTTCGGCATCATCCTCACCAACGCCGGATTTATTCGCTAGATGCCGCAAGCCGTGTACATCCTCTTCGGAGCGTTGTTCACAGTCTGCACCGCCATCGCGCTGGGCACAATCCTGCTCCGAAAGCGCGCTGTAACCCTGGAGCGCGACGAATATCTTCTCTTCAGTTTCGTTACCGGCTCCGCCCTTTTGAGCACGCTGGTGTTCCTGCTCTGCACCATTGGCCTCGCCCGGAAGGGCGTCTTCCTGGTCCTGGGCCTCATGGCGATAGCAATCGGTTACCGGTATCGTGTACTGCCGGTGCGAAAGAAATCCGCGCCAACCCTCGCCCACCGCATCTTCCTGCTCCTCTACACCATCTTCGGCGTAGTCTACTTCCTGCACGCGATGGCCCCGGAGATCAGCCCCGACGGCATCACATATCACCTGGGCATCGTCCGGCGCTATAACGAATGGCACGGCTTCCGCCAGATCGCCACCAGCATGTACGCGAACCTTTCCCAAGGCATGGAAATGCTCTTCCTGTTCGCATTCGCCTTCGGACGCCACTCCGCCGCCGCCCTGGTCCACTTCGCGTTTCTGATGACGCTCCCCCTGCTGATGCTTGGCTACGCCCGCCGCTTCCAACTCGGCGCCGCCGGCATCACCGGAGCCCTGCTGGTTTTCCTCAGCCCCGTTGTCGGGATCGACGGCGCCAGCGCGTACAATGATGTCGCCGTCGCCTGCGTGCTCTTCGCGCTTTTCTACCTGCTGCAAATTACAGACCAGCGCCGCGCGTTACTAATCCCCATCGGCCTGCTAGCCGGATTCAGTTACGCTCTCAAATACACCGCCGGTCTCGCCATCCCATACGTTCTCGCGAAGGCCGGCCGCAAATCCGCGATCGTTCTTCTCTGTGCCACTGCCATAGTGACGCCGTGGCTAATCAAAAACATCGTCTACGCACAAAACCCGGTTGCCCCGTTCGCCAACGCACTCTTCCCCAATCCCTACATGAAAACAGATTTTGAAAGGGAATACGCGCGTGACATGCGTGATTTCAATGGAGTTCAGTATTCGCAAGTCCCCCTCGAAGTCACCACGCGCGGTCAACTCCTGGGCGGCCTTTTAGGTCCGATGTTTCTACTGCTCCCGTTATCCCTTCTATCGCTTCGCTATCCGGCCGGACGCCAGCTCCTCCTCGCCGCCTTGCTCTTTACCTTCCCGTTCGCGCTCAACACCGGCACGCGATTTCTAATCCCGAGCCTCCCTTTCTGGGCCCTAGCTCTCGGACTCGCGTTCCGCAACGCGCCATCCGCCGCGCTCGCGATTGTCCTGATCCACGCGTTTGCAAGCTGGCCCAACGGCATTAAGAAATACGCCAACCCCTACGTCTGGAACATTGAGAAAATTTCGTTCCGGCCAGCCCTCCGCCTGGTACCCGAAGAAAAGTTCCTTACCGAAAACTCGCGCGGTTACATCCTGGCCCGCATGATCGAAGCCCAAGTCCCACCCGGTAAGCGCGTTTTCGCATTCTCCAGCATCACCGGCGAAGCATACACCTCGCGCGAGATTCTGGTCAGCTTCCAGGCGGCCCTGAACCGCACTCTGCGCAACATTCTGTGGACCCCAATCTTCCAACAATACCAAGCCGGACACGTGCTGGAATTCCGCTTCCCTTCAAAAGCGCTCCAAAAGGTCCGCGTGGTCCAAACCGCTCCATCCGGCACTGACATTTGGACCATATCCGAATTCCGAGTCCTCTCCGCTGGCCGGGAGCTCCAACGCGAATCCACTTGGCGTCTCCGCGCAAACCCCAACCCCTGGGATGTGCAAATGGCCTTCGACAACAGCCCCGTCACCCGATGGTCCGCCGCCGAACCTCTTCACGCCGGCATGTTCATCGAAGCCAACCTGGCCCGTACGCGCATCATCGACGTCGTCCGGCTCGAATGCTCCCGCGACCAGTACCAGGTACGATTGACACTGGAGATCATGAACAATACCGGCCACTGGACCCCCATTGCAGGCGAACCCGCCGAAAGCGAAGCCAAGCCCTTGGCCGGTCTACGCAAAGCAGCTGTGCAAGAGTTGAAGCGCAACAACGTCGATTACATCCTGGTCGACGATCAAGATTACGGCGCGGCCGACTTTCGCAATCGAACTGCCGAATGGGGATTGCAATTGATCGACGAAAAGGCCGGCGTACGTCTCTATAAAGCGGAGTGATTATTTGAAACTGTTCCTCGGAGTAGACGGCGGTCAATCCAGCACCACCGCCCTGATTGGCGACGAAACCGGCCGCGTCGTCGGCAGCGGCCGCAGTGGGCCATGCAACCACGTCAACGGCCCCGAAGGCCGTCCCAAGTTCATCAACGCCATCGGTGGCTGCATCGCCACCGCATGCCAGGAAGCGAATCTCGACCCCAAACAAATCGAGTTCGAGTCCGCCTGTCTTGGCTTTAGTGGAGGCCCGGCCGACAAAGAAGAGATCCTCACGGAAATCCTGCAAACCCGTCGGCGCACCGTAACCACGGATGCGCTAATCGCACTTTCCGGAGCCATGGCCGGCGGACCCGGAATCATCGCCATCGCCGGTACTGGTTCCATCGCGTACGGTCGCAAAGCGGAAAAGGAGATCGCCCGCGTAGGCGGCTGGGGCTACATTTATGGCGATGAAGGTGGCGGCTTTGACCTCACCCGTCAGGCCGTTCGCGCCGCTCTCCGCCAGGAGGAAGGATGGGGGCCGGCAACTTCCCTCCGCGATCTGCTCTTAGCCGAAACCGGCGCAACCGATGCCAACGATCTTCTCCATCGCCTCTACACAACAGACTATCCCCGTCCCAAAATCGCAGCTTTGTCCAAAGTTGTCGATAAAGCCGCCACCAACGGCGACGCCGTCGCGCATGGCATTCTCACCAACGCCGCGCAACAGTTAGCCACTATCGCCAGCTCCGTCCGCCATCAACTGTTCAGTAAGGGCGATCCCGTTCACGTCGCCTATATCGGCGGTGTCTTTCGCAGCTACTTACTCCTCGAACGCTTCCGCATGTTGGTCGAACTCGAAGATGGAAACCGCGTCACACAGCCCATCTACGGACCCGCCGCCGGCGCGCTCATTGAAGCCTACGCCGCCGCTGGTTGCGACGTCTCCCTAACCGCCGTCCCCCAATTTGAAAAATGAAACTCACATTCGCAGTCTTCTTAATCGCAACTTTCGCAACCGCTGCCGAGCCCGACTGGAAAGCCATCGACCAGCACGCCGTCGATTTCCTCCAGCGCTATATCCGCATCGAGACCATCAACCCGCCCGCCGATACGCGTCACTCCTCGGCCCTTCTCAAGAGTGAGCTCGAATCTGCCGGCTTCACCGTCACCCTTTACCCCAGCGGGCCGAATGGACAGACCAACTTGATCACGCGCCTCCCCGGACGCGACCGGAACAAGAAACCTCTCCTGCTCCTCAACCATCAGGACGTGGTGCCCGTGGACCGCAAAGCCTGGTCCGTCGACCCCTTCGCCGCTGTCATCAAGGATGGTTGGATCTGGGGCCGTGGCGCACTCGACATGAAAGGGATCGGGGTTCAGCAAATCACAGCTCTCATCGCCCTCAAGCAGGCCGGCATCGTCCCAGCCCGCGACATCGTCATGCTCTCCAGCGCCGATGAAGAAACCAGCGGCATCTTCGGCATCCGCTGGATGCTGAAGAATCACTTCAACGAAATCGATGCCGAGTACGTTCTCGATGAAGGCGGCACAGCTTCCCGCGACCTCCTCGCTCCCAACAAGTTAGTTTTCGGCATCGCTGTCGGGGAAAAGCAAATGGTCTGGCTCAAGCTGCACGCCAAAGGCACCGCCGCCCACGGTTCCCAGCCCATCCCCGACAATGCCAACATGATTCTTCTCGAAGCCATTCACAAAGCTCTCAATCTCCCCGCGGCCAAAAAGCAAAATTCCGTAGTCGAGCAGATGCAACAGAACATCGGCGCCATGGCGCAAAACAAATTCACTTTGGCCATCCGCGCCAACACCATGGCCCTCACCACGCTCACCGCCGGGGTAGGGAACCCGCCTAAAGCCAACGTGATTCCCTCCACCAGCGAAGCCACGCTCGACTGCCGGCTGCTCCCCGGCGTCAATGCCGACGAGTTCATCAGTGACATCAAAGCCCGCATCAACGACCCGCGCGTCACGGTCGAGCGCATCACCACCGTCCCCGACCCCGGCATGAGCGACAGCAAAACTCCCCTGTTCGCGGCCATCGCAGAAGCCGCTCGCAAATACAACCCCGGCGCCATCGTCACCCCCATGCTGGTCCCCTACGGCACTGATTCCGTCAACGCCCGCAGCCGCGGCATGATCGCCTACGGACTGAACCCAATGGTCCTCGACGCCGCCACCATGGCCACTATGCACAGCGATGAAGAACGCATCCCCATCGCCGAATTCCTCAAAGGGATTCGAATTTTTTACGACGTGCTACGATCGGACTTTTGACATGGCAAAACTCTCAATCCGCGATTTGGATCTTAAAAACAAGCGTGTATTCATCCGCGTAGATTTCAACGTGCCCTTGGCCGCCGGCGGTCAGGAGATTACCAGCGACAAGCGAATCAAAGCATCGCTCCCCACAATCAAGTACGCGCTAGACCATGGTGCCGCGGTCATCCTGGCGAGCCACCTCGGCCGCCCAAAAGGTAAACGTAACCTGGAGATGAGCCTCAAGCCGGTAGCCCAGCGTCTTCAGGAACTCCTGGGCAAACCCGTAAAGCTGGTGGAAATCGAAGAGGCAAAGCCCGCACCCGGCGAAGTGGTGCTTCTGGAAAATCTCCGCTACTACGCGGAAGAAGAAAAAAACGATCCCGAATTCTCAAAGAAGCTGGCCGCCCTCAGCGACGTCTACATCAATGATGCATTTGGCTCTGCCCATCGCGCCCACGCCTCCACCGTGGGGATGATCGCCTACGTTCCGCAAGCCGCGGCCGGCCTCCTGATGGACAAAGAACTCGAATATCTCGGCAAGGCGACCACCAACCCAGACCGCCCCTGCATCGCAATTCTAGGCGGCGCAAAGGTCTCCGACAAAATCGAAGTAATCCAAAACCTTTCCAAGGTAGTAGATAAACTCTTGATCGGCGGCGCGATGGCTTACACTTTCATGCGGGCCAAAGGCGAGCCCACCGGCAAGTCCCTGGTGGAAGAGGACAAGATCGGTCTCGCAAAGTCTCTACTGGACAAAGTAATGCTCCCGGTAGATCACGTAGTAGCCTCCGAGTTCAAAGCCGATGCTGAAAGCGAAGTAGTAGAAACCATCCCCGAAGGCAAGATGGCGCTGGATATCGGTCCCAAAACAATTGCCAACTACGAAGCCGAAATCGCCAAAGCAAAAACAATCATCTGGAACGGCCCGATGGGCGTCTTCGAAATGCCACCTTTCGACAGAGGGACAGTAGCGTTAGCGAAAGCGGTAGCAGCCAACTCCAACGCGGTCTCCATCGTGGGTGGCGGCGACTCGGAGAAGGCAATCAAATCCGCCGGCGTAACGGACAAAATCAGCCACGTCAGCACAGGCGGCGGAGCTAGCCTCGAATTCCTCTCCGGCATCGAGCTGCCCGGCGTAGCAGCCCTGCCAGATAAGTAAAGAATGGATTCAATTTCCCGGCGGCAGTTCGTCAGCGCATCAGCCGTTCTGGCTGTGGCTCAAAACGCCGCGGGTGACAACAGCGCCCCGCAAAAACGGAAGATCGTCGTCACCGGCGGCCATCCGGGCGACCCCGAGTACGGCTGTGGCGGGGCCATCGCCCGATATACAGACCTCGGCCACGACGTCGTCCTGTTATATCTGAATCGCGGCGAAAAAGGTTGTCCGGAAAAGAACCCTGACCAGGGCAGCATGGTGCGAGTGGCTGAAGCGCAAAGAGCGTGCAGCCTCCTCAAAGCCCGCGCCGCCTTCGCCGGACAATGTGATGGCGCCGCCATCGCCGATCCTCAACGTTATGACGAGTTCCGTGTTCTGCTTGCAGCCGAAAAACCGGACGTTGTGTTCACGCATTGGCCAATTGACGGCCATCGCGATCATCGTGCGATTTCCATGCTCGCCTACGATGCCTGGCTCAAACTTGGGAAGCGGTTCGGGTTCTACTATTACGAGGTCTCAAATGGCGAAGATACACTGATGTTCGCGCCCACCGACTACGTAGACATTACTGCAACCGAGCCCCGCAAGCGGGCCGCCTGTTACGCGCACGCATCGCAGGCTCCGGATAAATTCTATGCCCTGCAGTCGCAAATAACCCGGTTCCGCGGTGTCGAATCCGGTCACGCACATGCCGAAGCGTTCGTCCGTCACGTGCAAAGCCCGAACAATCTGCTTCCCTGAGCCGCTCTCAGCGTCCGCTTCAGCGCCCGCCCACCGGACGGGGAGACGCCCGCACCGCGCGGTCAAACGCCCATCCTCGAATGTGACTGATCTGCTCGTTCATCGTGCGCGATAGCGGGACAATCTTCACCGCAATATTGACCAGATCTTGCCCGGTTACCTCCCGATCTTCAAGCCGTGCCTTCGTCAGAGACGATATGACGCACTGCTCGATCTCGGCGCCCGTCCAGCCATTCGTAAACTCAGTTAATTGTTCCAGGTTGAACCGGCCCGCATCCACCCCTCGGCGGCTGAGATGAATCTGGAAGATTTCGATCCGTTCGGCCTCCAGCGGCAGATCGACGAAGAACACCTCGTCAAACCGTCCTTTGCGAATCATTTCGGCCGGCAGAAGGTCGATCCGGTTTGCCGTCGCGGCCACAAAAAGCCCGCGGGTTTTCTCCTGCATCCAGGTGAGGAAGAATGCGAAAATCCTCCCCTGCTCACCGCCGGAATCCGTTGACGTAATCCCCATCTCGATCTCATCGAACCAAAGGACGGCGGGAGCCATGTCTTCCATCATTTTGCACGTTTCAACAAATACGCCTTCGGGCTTGCCGTATCTTCCGGAAAAAATTGCGATCATATCTACCCGATAGAGCGGAAGCTGAAAATAAGAGGCGATGGCTTTCACGCACAGGCTTTTACCGCACCCTGGAATACCCATGATCAGCAGTCCCTTGGGCACGATTTCCGTATCAAGACTGTCGCGCAGCTGAAACAGTTTTTGACGCTCGAGTAGCCACTTCTTCAGCCCATCAAGCCCCCCCACCTCCCCTATCTTCGTACCCCCGGAGATATATTCGATAACGCCGCTACCACTCACCAGAAGCCGTTTCTCCTCCAGCAATGCCGGTACAGATTCAGGCCCAAGATGCCGGTTGGTGGCCAGCGCCCGGCGCAACGCGTGGCCCGCTTCGTCGAGTGTTAATCCCTGTAAAGCAGTCGCGAGTTGGTATAGGATCGCCTCGCTCGTATCGCCGCTAACCCCGGTCACCCGCTGAGTCTCGTCTTTCAGAAATTCCACTAATTCGATCAAATCGGGAGGCCGGAGTTCGAGAAACAGAAGGCTCCGCTCGACCTCCTGCGGAATAGATCGGATCGGCGACGTGACAACGACGAACTTTCGCTGGTCGCGGCAGCTTTCGTAAAGGTCTCGAAACCGCCGCCGTATCTCAGCGGATTCCCGCAGCGGCTCGTGAAAATCCTTCAAGTGGAAGATGCCGGCGTCCTCATGCGCGGCAATGAAATCCAGCGCTCCGCGAGCGTCGTAAGTGCCCGCCTCGGCGCCTTCGCCGTCTCGATGCATCCCCTCGGTCAGGCTCCAAGTCCAAAGCCCTATCGGCTTGGAACTGGACAGCCGCAGCCCCACCTCGCGCAGCACCCTTGCCACTCGCTGCTCTTCCGCCGATCGGACGTACGTGAGAGGCCGTCCGGATTCGAAGACCTCCCGCAGCATCTTCGCCGCGCGGCTCTCGACTGGCTGTGACTTTGTAGGATTCACTATAGAAATGTACCCTTCCATTATGAACCAAGCGGCTCAGTAGTAGTCGGCACAGCTCATGTAATACCCGCATCGCTCGCAAAGCAGCTTGCACTTCCGCTCGGTCAGCTTCGTGCTGCAAAGCGGGCAGTACAACATCGGCTCTTCCTGCTTTGCGGATTCTAAATTCTCTGGATCGGGTGCGGGTGCCTGCCAGTCCATGAAAACCGATTATAGTGTTATTCCGTTTTCGGCTTGAATCGGCTCCTATTTCGATTTTTCAGGAGAAGGCCGTTCCTTCTAGC
>JBBPYD010000139.1:0-20137 GCA_038200305.1 Bryobacterales bacterium | reverse complement strand
TCTTCATGCTGAATTGCATTCATCTGAAGTTTCTCGATTTCAGGCTCATCACGCATTGGAATCAAACTCCCCTTTCAGGCTCATCCACCATTGGAATCGCTAGCCTCCTTCAGGCTCATCACACATTGGACAATTCTTGTGCTGGAAAGACGGCACGCGCGCGATATACTCGCATTGTGGCCTGTGATGCCTATCTCCAGAATCTAACAGTGGCGCCGGTCCGGTGACGGAAAGCACTCGTCCTGCACATCCAGAGACCCCGATGAACTTCCTGCAAGGAGGGGGCCCGATGGGTGCGCTGATTCGATCCTTTGACTGGGCCGGAACGCCGCTTGGTCCGGCAGACCGCTGGCCGCAGAGCCTTCGGACGGTGGTGAATATCCTGCTCACCTCGCGCTACGCCATGTGGATGGGCTGGGGCGACGACCTGACGTTTCTCTATAACGACGCCTACCGGCCCACGCTCGGCATAAAACACCCGAGGGCGCTTGGCGCGCCGGCGCGCCAAGTGTGGGCAGAAATCTGGCCGGATATCGGTCCACGCATTCAAACGGTGCTCACTACCGGACAAGCCACCTATGACGAGGGTCTCCTTCTATTCCTCGAACGCAGCGGCTTCTCCGAGGAAACGTATCACACCTTTTCTTACAGTCCGCTTGCGGACGAGGCCGGGAGAATTGCCGGTATGCTCTGTGTTGTCACGGAGGAGACCGAACGCGTCATCGGAGAGCGCCGGATGGCGCTCCTGCGAGAACTTGCGTCGGACCTCGCCGCATCGAAGACCGAGGACGAGGTGATCGGCACAGTGGCACGCCGAGCCGGCGCTTACCAGCGGGATCTTCCGTTCATTCTTGCCTACCTCTTTGATATCAATGGAAGCGGGAGCGCACGGCTTGCCTGCGCGACTGGTATTGAGACGGGTCATCCCGCGGCTCCGACGGTTATCGGACCCGAAGCATCCGGAGAAGTCTGGCCGGCCGGCGAGATGTTTGGAGGCGCCACGCCGATACTCGTCACTGGTCTTTCAGAACGTATCGGGGCGCCGCTTCCAACGGGAGCATGGGAACGGGAACCCACGCAGGCTGCTATTGTGCCAATCAAACAGCAGGGGCAGGAGCGCCCGGCTGGATTTCTGCTCGCCGCTATCAATCCACACCGGCCTTATGACGAGGGTTATGCCGGTTTCATCAATCTCCTGGCAGGGCAATTGGCATCGGCTCTTGCGAACGCACGAGCCTACGAAGAAGAACGCAAGCGCGCCGAAGCCTTGGCCGAGATCGACCGGGCGAAAACCCTCTTCTTCAGCAATGTGAGCCACGAGTTTCGAACTCCGCTGACGCTGATGCTTGGGCCAATCGAAGAGATGCTCCAGAGAGCAGGTCCGGACATTATTGTAAGCCGCGGCGAACTCGACCTGACCCATCGCAACGCGGTGCGTCTCCTCAGGCTTGTCAACACGCTGCTGGATTTCTCCCGCATTGAAGCCGGCCGCGTGCGGGCCTCTTACGAACCGGTCGACCTTGCCGCGTTCACAGCGGAACTGGCGTCCAACTTCCGTTCGGCGATGGAGCAGGCAGGCCTCAAGCTAATCCTTGAATGCCAGACGTTATCGGCGCCCGTCTACATCGATCGCGAAATGTGGGAAAAGATTGTTTTCAATCTGCTTTCCAATGCCTTCAAGTTCACTTTCCAGGGTGTCGTCAAAGTAAAGCTGCAAGAGCAGGCGGATCGCGCCTTGTTGTCCGTGGAGGATACAGGTAAGGGCATTCCGGAAGATGAACTACCGCACCTTTTTGAGCGCTTCCACCGGGTGGAGGGCGCGCGAGGAAGAACCCAGGAAGGCACCGGTATTGGGCTCGCTCTGGTAGCGGAGTTGGTCAAACTTCAGGGAGGCTCCATTACGGTCCAAAGCGCCGTGGGAAGCGGAAGCAGGTTTATGGTTTCCGTGGCCATGGGCGAGGTTCACGTCCCGGCGGGGCGGTTTAAAAAGACGCAAAGCCCCGGTTCCACGGCTCTGCGATCCGAGGCTTACATCGACGAAGCGCTGCGCTGGCTACCCGGTGAACAGACGCTTGCGCCGGACGTGAATGGACTTTCCGCAAATGGCGCGGCCCGGAAACCACGTGGAAAACTCCTTTTAGCCGACGACAACGCGGACATGCGCGATTACGTACAGAGCCTCCTCATCAAGGACTACGAGGTGAAAGCTGTTGCAAACGGCGAAGAAGCGCTTGCTTCCGCTCTCGAAGACACTCCGGACCTTGGTGAGGAAGCCCGTGTTGAGGGTCTGGATGCCGGAGCGGACGATTATCTTGTCAAGCCCTTTACGGCAAAGGAGCTGCTGGCCCGCGTGCGTACGCATGTGGAAATGGCCCGCGTGCGGCGAGAGGCTACCCGGCGGGAAACAGAGCTTCGTGCAGAAGCCGAGGCGGCGCGGGACCAGGCCGTAGATGTGCTTGAAAGCATCACCGATGGATTTATCGGCCTGGACCGGAACTGGCGCTTCACATACGTGAATGCGGAAGCCGAGCGCCTGAACGGCATGAGGCGCGAAGACATGCTGGGTAAAAATCATTGGGATCTGTTCCCGGAGTCGGTTGGTACTACCGTACACAGCGAGCTGCTTCGCGCCGCGGGGGAACGTGTCCCAGTTGAATTCGAAAACTATTTCGCGCCATGGAACCGCTGGTTTCACGTCAAAGCGTACCCCGCCAAAGAGGATGGCCTTTCCGTTTTCTTCGAGGACATCACGGAGCACAAGCGCACCGAAAAGATGCTGCGGGAGCATGACAAGCTCCGGGAGATGGACCGGAAGAAATGGCGCGATCTTTTCTTTCAGGTTCCCGCGGCGTGTGCGATCCTGCGTGGACCGGACCACGTATTTGAAGTGTCCAACGATGAGTATCTCAGGATGGGGGGCGGCCGGCCAAGCAGTTGTCTGGCAAGCCAGTGCGCGAGGCGCTTACTGAAGTCGTTCCGCAGGGCTATATCGAAATTCTCGATCGCGTGTACCAGACAGGGAATCCTTACATTGCAACAGAAGCGTTAGTGCAGTTGGACCTGCATGGCACCGGTGTGCCTCAGGACTTTTACATCAGTTTCGTCTACCACGCCACCAGAGACGAGGCAGGCCAGATTGATGGTATTTTCGTCCACGCAACCGAAGTCACGGATCTTGTGAAAGGCCGCCAGCGTATCGAAGAGAGCGAAGATCGCTTCCGGACGCTGGCCGCCACCATCCCGCAGCTCATCTGGACGGCAAAGCCGGACGGCAGCGTCGATTACCTGAGCGAGCAGTGGGCGGACTATATCGGTCTCCCTCCGGAGCGGCTCTACGACTGGGGTTGGGAGCAGGTGGTTCATCCGGACGACCTGCCGAACACGCTGCGTGCCTGGAGACACAGTGTCCAGACGGGCGAACCACTGGAGATCAAACATCGCTTCCGTTACCTCGCGAGCGAGTGGCGCTGGCAACTCGTGCGCGGTCTCCCCATCAGGGACGGAGTGGGAAGCGTCACTAAATGGGCCGGCACCTGCACCGATATCGAGGATCAAATCAGAATCGAAGACGCTCTTCGGGAAAGCCAGGAGAGGCGGCAGCTTGCCATGGAGTCCGCGGGTCTCGCCGCCTGGAGTTCGACATCGAAACAGGCGAGGTCGCCGCCTCCGGTCTGGCACAGTCATTCCTTGGGACTGCATCCGGTGAAGCGTCCTTCGATTATTGGTTCTCCCGCTTACATGCCGATGATCGGGTCCGGGTGGAAACGGAGTTCCAAGCGGCGGTAACAGGGGAACGGCCATACAACACCGAGTTCCGGATTCACCGGGATGACGGCATAGGCTGGATACGGTCAGAGCGCGCATGGTGGAAGGCGCCGCGGGGCGAAAGCGTCTGATAGGTGTCGCCGAAGATATTACGGACCGCAAGGGCGCCGAAGTTGCTCTCCGCCAAAGCGAAGAGCGGTTTCGCCAGATGGCCGAGAGCATGCCCCAGGTGGTCTGGACCGCGATGCCCGATGGGACTTGCGATTATGTAAACGCACGCTGGACCGATCTGACGGGCTGCGATCTGGCGGCGACCCAAGCCGGCGCTTTCCGCCGTAACATGCTGCCCGAGGATCTGGATAGCATGGACCTCGCGGCAATTGCCGGGCTGCGCGCCGGTGAGCCCTGTGCCTTCGAATGCCGGTTTCAACGCATATCCGATGGGACCCTGCGCTGGCATCTGGTGCGCGCCGTCCCGGTGCGGAACGCGGACGGCGAGGTCACAAAATGGCTCGGCACCTCAACCGATATTGATGACCGGAAGCAGGCCGCCGAAGCTTTGCAATTAAGCGACTGGCGCCTTCGGTTCACTCTGGACGCGGCTAATTTCGGTTCTTGGGAGCTGAATCTGCAGACCCAGCATGCCCATCGTTCTCCCCGGCATGATGCAATCTTCGGTTATGAAAGCCCTCTTCCGGATTGGACGTATGCACAGTTTCTGGAGCACGTCATTCCCGTGGATCGGGAAGAGGTAAATCGGCGTTTTCAGAATAGCTTTAATGGCGGTGGGGATTGGAATTTCGAGTGCCGGATCAAAAGAGCATCGGACCGGACGACCCGCTGGATTTGGGGATATGGCAAGACAATCCTCAATGATGAGGGGACGCCAACTCTGATGCTGGGCCTGATCAGTGACATTACCGCCCGTAAAGAAGCCGAAAGCGCCCTCGCTCAAGCAAATGAGGATCTGAAACGGGCAAATGCCGATCTTGAGCAATTCGCATACTCCGCCAGCCATGATCTTCAAGAGCCGTTGAGGAGCGTGATCATCTACGGTCAGCTCCTTTCGAGGCGTTATAAGGAGAAGCTGGACGGACAAGCACTGGAATTCCTGAGTTATCTCACAGGCGGCGCCTCGCGTATGGAGATGCTGGTCCGCGACCTTCTGGCATACACACAGGTGAAGCACCTGGAGGCACCGGAAATACAATGCGACGCCACCCAGAGCCTGAATGCCGCGCTTTCAAACCTGACCAACGCAATAGTGGAAAGCGAAGCGCGGATTACAGCAGGCCCTTTTCCGGTGCTTTCGGTTCACAACATTCACCTGCAGCAACTGTTTCAAAACCTGATCGGGAATGACCTGAAATATAGAAGCAAGATTCAACCTTCCATTGAGGTGGGCGCCGAGAGGCAAAACGAACACTGGCTATTTTCTGTCAGGGACAATGGTATCGGAATCGATCCCCAATATAAGGAGCGTATCTTTGGATTGTTTAAGCGGCTACACGCAGGAGATGAATATTCCGGTACTGGTATTGGGCTTGCCATCTGTAAGCGAATCGTCGACCGGTATCATGGGCGTATCTGGTGGAATCCGAGCCAGGGAAAGGATCGGCCTTCTACTTCACCCTCCCCATCTGAGGAGAGCGACCCTCGCAAGCACCACCAAATCCTTCTGGTAGAGGACAACAAAGCGGATGCATTTCTGTTTCGCGAGGCACTCGAAATGGCAGGCGTGCAAGCCGATCTTCACGTGCTCCCGGACGGAGAGAAGGCCATCGATTTCATTGACCAGGCAGATGCCGACGAATCCGCCCCATGCCCGGTTTTTGTCCTCTTAGATCTAAACCTCCCCAAGAAGTCTGGACTGGAAGTTCTCCAACATCTCAGGGAAAGCCGAAGATGCCGCGAGGCTCGCGTTTTGGTTGTTACTTCATCCGATTCCGAGAAGGACAGGACGGAAACTGCCAAACTTGGCGCTAATGGGTACTTCCGGAAGCCTTCCAACTACGACGCGTTCATGAAGATCGGCGAGTTCGTCAGGGAGCTGCTGCCAGCTATTTCCGATTAAATATGAGCGTGGTATCCATGCTACGCCCGTCAGAGCATTTTGCCTTGATCTGGAGCGACATCTGCTTGCCATCGTCGGAAAGCTTCCTCAGCCACTGACCTTCGACGGAGCCGGCTTGCTGTCCGGGAGCGGAACCGTTTTCCATGTTTGCAGTCCAATCCGTTACCAATGCGGGACCGTCTTGGTTCGTTTTGGCACGGAGTTCGAACGGCCCGATCGATTTCTCGGCTTGCGTGCCGTCGATATTCAGCCGTAGTTCCTCTGTCATGATTCCAACCCACATGATCGGGTAGACTCCGTCCTTTGGTTGGGCAAACTTGGAACGAATGATCATTTGGGATCCATTCACTTTTATCTGCTGAACAAGATCTCGCGGGGCGTTAACTGCATTCGGACTTTTCTTCTGGTCCAACACCCACCGGCCTTCGAAACTGCGTGGACCGCTGAATGGCGGGGTGACTCTGGGGGCGGCCCAGGCTAGAAACGTAATCGCCAGTAATCCGGAAAAAGCCATCTGGACAGAAATAAGTTGCCTAGGCAGGTTCATCATCCAGCAGGTAGAGCAATTTGTTGGCCATATGAGCGAAGCAGCGCACAGAGGCCGTCGCAACAAAGATAGGACGCATGCTTGGACTCCGGGTTTAATCCCCCGACTGCGGATTCAATGTCCAATGGTTTCAATAGCGTAAGTTCCGCAACTGATTTACTGTGCATTAAGGTGGTAAGTGCCGACCCGGCGGCAATAGAAGCGGCACACCCCCGGACTTTGTAGGCCACCTCCCTCACGTAGCCGTCTTCAAAGCGTGCCCCGAGGCGGAGAATGTCACCACACGCTGGGTTTGTAACTTCTACCGTGACAGCGGGAGAAGTTAACTCCCCAACATTGCGGGGATTCTGAAAGTGGTCTAGCAGACGTACGCTGTACATGGCACAATTGTGGATGTCCTCGCCAGTTTAGCTCATCCCATGAATCGAGCAGTTCTCAAGGTAGCAGCCGCAGTCATCGAGCGTGACGCCAAAATCCTGATTGGCCAACGCAGACGTGACGATTCGCATGGGCTTAAATGGGAATTTCCCGGCGGCAAGGTGGAGCGAGGGGAATCTCCGGCCTCGGGGCTCGCCAGGGAACTGCGGGAAGAACTGGGAATCGAGGCGACCATCGGACAAGAGATCGTCCGGTACGAGCACCGGTATCCGCGGAGGACGTCGATCCTGCTCATTTTTTACAGCGTGACGCAATTTTCCGGTGAGCCGGCAAGCCTAGCCTTCGAGAAAATCGTATGGGAATCGCCAGAGAAGCTGCCGTCCTATGACTTTCTGGACGGCGATATGGACTTCATCCGACGGCTGGCCGCCCGCGAGCTGTAGGGTGGTATTTCCCGGCAAGTGCATGCCGCATGTGGTAAAATTAAAGTTGTTAGAAGGGGGGCGCAACGGATTCGACGGGATTGAATCGTTGTGGGAAGGCGTGCCGGGTTCCGAGCTCCCGTTAAACGATCGGAAAACCAAAACTGCCAATAACACGCAGTTTGCATACGCTGCTTAATTAACTGAGTGGCCGCTTCGGCTGTTGGGCCTGTACGGCAGCTAGTAGGCGTCATTTTGCAGGATAGGCCCAGGGCTTCTGTTCGTAGCCGCAAGCCGAGATTAATCGAACTAGGCCGCCAGTGACTCTTGTTGGTTCTCCAGTCGCGCGGCTGAAACTACCGAACCAAACACGCACGTAGTCTTTTCACAGCGGGCTTTTTCGGACGCGGGTTCGACTCCCGCCGCCTCCACCAAATTCGTTCTGTTTAGTAATTCTTTCACTCGCTTTGCAACCGGCTGTTTTGTGATTGTGCTGGCCCATCGATAACTGCCTGGGAGTGTAATTGATATCTAATTCGACATGAAGCGAATCCACGAAGGCGTGAAGTATTTCCAATCCGAGGTATTTCCGAAGCAGCGCCGCGCCTATGAGGAACTCCCCTCGCCTCAAAAACCCGCAGCCCTCTTCATCACTTGCGGCGACTCGCGAATCAACCCGGAATTGTTAACAAATAGCGGTCCCGGCGAGATCTTTGTCGAACGCAATCCGGGCAATCTGGTTCCGGTCTACGATCATCGCACGCGCGACGGCGTATCGGCCAGCATTGAATTCGCGGTCCTTGCACTTCACGTTCCGTCGATCATCATCTGTGGCCACTCGGATTGCGGGGCGATGAACGGCATCCTAAATCCGACAAACCTTCCCGCTGTGTCCCGTTGGCTTCATTTTGCAGCGAAGCCTCCCATCCGTTTGAATGGGCAATCGGACGCCGCTTGGGAAGAGACCCTGCTTGGCGAACTCACCAAGCTCAACGTGCTGCAGCAGATGGAGAATCTGCAGACCCATCCATGCGTCGCCGACCGCGTGAAAGCCGGAAAACTTGCCGTGGCCGGTTGGGTCTACCAGATTCACACAGGCCAGGTAGAGGTTTACAACCCCATGCTGGGTTGTTTCGAACAACTCCGCTGATCCTATAACAGGAATGCCAACCCAATCGAAATCACGTTTTGTTTCAGCTTCCCTGAAGCTCCTGCCAAGTCAAACGGCTTACCCGTCAAATACTGGCGGTAATCCACGCGCGCTCCAATGATGGAAGTCAGCCGCACCTTTAGCCCTGCCCCATAGTTGACACCGAACTTTGTATTTCCGCCCCCTTGTGACGCGGACGAACCGGGCGGTACGAAATTGCTGAAATGTACTCCGCCAGTCGCAAAAGGACGGATTCGCTTCCCTTCCGGCGTGGCGTATGCAAGGAAGTTGTAGAAGCCCTGGTGAATTGCCATTCCTCCCTGGTCCTGGCCGGCTAATAGCAAATGGCTTCGGTTGTAATTGTAGCCAACTTCGTGGCCAAAAAACCTCTGCGAGTTCAAGGTTAAACGAAATCCGATGGAAAAGCCGTTGTCAAGACTATAGCCGGAGCCTATGTCTGCACCGCTGATCCGCGACGTGCCACCGCTCAATGAGAATTCAGCAGCCTGCCCAAATAAACTGGTCGAAGCTACGCAAAAGAAAAGTGCGGGAATCCAGAGTTTCATCGTAATCATTGTACGCGACTAGATTACAACCACGTATATTTCACCGGGTCCATGTACACCACGCACCAGGATTTGCTCAATATCACCGGTACGGCTTGGACCGGTAATCAGCACCATGGAACTGGTCTGCTCGGCGGGCCTCGGCAATAAAGTGAGAAGTTCATCCAGGTTACCCAGGATTCTCGCCTCAGGGACAACAGCAATGTGGACCGGCGGCAGCAGAGAGACCATGCGAGGTTCTTGTAGGCTTGAGAGCATCACCAATGTGCCAGTATTGGCGAGGGCATAATCGGCGCTCGTGATTCCGATATCGCATTCGGCGCAGAGCGTCCGGGCGAACTCTATATCCGCTCCTGCTGCCGTAACGCTCTTCAGTGCGGTGATGCCGCACTCTCGCAGCACCGCCGAATTGGATGCGGCTGCGCGCTTTCCGTTCACCAGCGCGGCCACATAATCGCGTGCGTCCGAAGCTGAACTGGCCTTGTAAGTTTTCCCGTTCAGCCTCTGAATGCATGCAAAAAACGTTTCGAGGTTCGGAGCAGACGTCCGAAGATAAGCTTGCGGCAATGGTGGAGGAACTTGTCCTTCCCGGCGGCCTAAGGCGGAGCGGATTTTGGTCAGGATGGCATCACGCGGCACGTCAGCGCTCCCTCCAAAGCTGGCGGAAACTCTTCTTTGCAGGAGACGGCAGATCTCGTTGACTGACCCAACCACGAACAGGGGCGATGTTCAAAAACCAGGGGACATTGCGAATCCAAGCGCCACTCTTCGGAGCGAGAGCGGAGCCGATGCGCCCTGCCAACTCATAAATCCGCGGATGGCGCATCACCCACGCGTACACCTGGAATGCGAACCGTTCCGCACGGGCACTGCCGTGCTCTTTCTTGTCTGCTGCGACATCGGCGCGAAGATCCAGAAGCAGCTTCGGTATATCGATCTTCACGGGGCATACTTCGGCGCACGCTCCGCAGAGACTGGAGGCGAACGGAAGCCACGGGTCGTGCCCAACCCCGTGGAATTGCGGCGTGATGATGGCGCCAATCGGTCCCGAGTAGACCCATGGATAGCTGTGGCCGCCGATCTTCCGGTAGACAGGACAGTGATTTAAACACGCCCCGCAGCGGATGCAGTAGAGCGATTGCCGCCTCTCGGGATTCGCGAGAAGTTTGGTCCGGCCGTTATCGACAAGGATCAGATAGAACTCTTCCGGTCCATCGATCTCGCCCGGACGTCTTGGGCCTGAGAGAAACGACGTATAAGAGGTCAGCGGCTGGCCGGTTGCGCTGCGGCCCAACAACTTGAGAAACACGCTAAGATCCTGCGCGCGCGGGATCAATTTCTCGATCCCGGCGACCGCGATATGGATCTTGGGGGCACTGGAGGTGAGCCGCGCATTGCCTTCATTTTCGACAACCACCACCGCGCCCGAATCGGCCACCACGAAATTGGCGCCCGTAATCCCAATATCAGCGGCGAGGAATTTTTGGCGCAGAACCGCGCGCGCGATCATCGTCTGCTTCTCGGGGACAATCTCTTTTTCGATACCCAGCTTCGCGGTGAAGATGTCAGCCACATCGTAGCGAGTCAAATGCAAAGCGGGCGCAACAATGTGATACGGCTTCTCGCCCGCAAGCTGGATGATGTACTCGCCTAAATCGGTTTCCACGGCCTCCAGGCCATGGTGCTCCAGACGTTCATTGAGATCGATTTCTTCAGTAGTCATCGATTTAGATTTGACGATGAGCTTGGCGTTCCGGAGTTTTGCAAGATTCAGAATGAAGTCTGCCACCTCAGTTCCGTCATTACAGAACACCACTCTCCCGCCGTGGGCGATTACCTGAGATTCCACCTGTTCCAGGTAGTAGTCGAGATTGTCGATCGTATGCTTCTTCAGGGCATTCGCATGAGTGCGTAGTTCTTGATAATCCGGCAGCAGCGGCTCCGCAATGGCGTCCTTGCGAAGTTGGATCAGCCGGCTGGTGCTCGTGTAAATTGCGAGCTGCAGATTAGCGTCGGCCAGCGTGGTGGCAATCTTTTCGGGTTGTGTGGCAGCCATGGGTTCACCGCGATGCGAGCATCTCAGCAAGGTGCATGGTTCGGATGGGCAACTGCGCGCGGTGAATCGCACCCTGCAGTTGCATCAAGCAACTGGAGTCGATCGAGACGACAATACCGGCGCCAGTCTTTTGAATCGACTCGATCTTGGTGCGAGCCATGCCGCCCGATACCTCAGCGAACTTGACTGAGAACGTACCGCCGAACCCGCAACACTCCTCTGCGATGTCCATTTCCCTTAATTCCAGGCCCTGCACGCGGGACAGCAACCGGCGCGGACCCGATTTGATCTTCAGATCGCGAAGAGCATGGCAGCTATCGTGATACGTTGCGATGCCGGAAAACCGCGCACCCACCTCCTCCACCTCCGCAACTTCCAGAAGGAACCGGGAGAATTCATATACACGATGCTCCAGCCTGTGGACCTCAGCTAATTTAGCAGGCTCCGCGGCAAACAGTTCCGCGAAATGATGCGAGATCATCGATGTGCAGGAGCCGGAGGGGACCACAATGTACTCGGAATCGCGGAAGACGTCTAAAAAATGCATAGCAACCTTGCGGGCCTCCTCACGGTAGCCACTATTGAAGGCGGGCTGTCCGCAACAGGTTTGCGCCTCCGGGAAATCCACCTGCCACCCGATGCGCTCCAGGACATTGGCCATCGCGAGTCCGACAGTGGGAAACAGTTGATCGACAATGCACGTGACGAATAACGAGGCGCGCTGCGGCATGAAGCTTGCATTCTAACAGCAGCCAAGCGGTCCGCGCGATACAATTGAGTAGTGCGACGAAGACGCTTCCTCCCACTTTTACTGTTCGCCGTTCCAGCCTTCGCGGTGGAGCCGGGCGCGGATGTTGTCCGTGGCAAGTTGGTAATGGGTCCGGGAAATGCTCCGGCTCTGCAAACCGGCGATGGACGTACTGTTGCTCTCAGCGGGGACGATCCAACGATGCTGGTGCTACGCGATTCCCGGCTGGCAGGAGTGGATTTGGAAGTACACGGGCACACGAACGCACCCGCTCAGTTTTCCATTGACAAGATCCACACCCGTTCCCTTTTTTCCTATCGGGACGGAAAGAAGCTGATGGTCACCTACTGGTGCGATATCTGCTATATCAGGACGTTTTCGCCGGGCAAGTGCTGGTGTTGCCAGGAGAATACGCGACTGGACCTCATCGATCCTGATAAAGTCGATAAGAAATGAAACTCAGCGTCCTGCTCTTCCTTCTGCCCTTCATGTCTCAAGCCGCAAACTATACCGCTGAAAAGCTGACCGTCGACGGCGTCGAGGTAATCCGCCTGACTGATGCCGCCCACAAAGCCGAGGTGACCATCGCACCCTCCATTGGAAACAATGCTTATGACATGAAAGTGAACGGGAAACAGGTGCTCTGGTCTCCTTACAAGTCGGTTGGCGAGTTCAAAGCGAAACCGGTGCATCTTGGGGTTCCGTTTCTCGCGCCATGGGCCAACCGTCTGGAATCGGACTCATTTTACGCGAACGGGAAACAGTACACGCTCAATCCATCGCTGAACAATTACCAGCACGATGGGAATCGCAAGCCAATTCATGGGCTAGTAATCTATGCGCGGGACTGGAAGGTGGTTAGCGCGACGGCGGACGAGCAATCCGCCCAGGTCACCAGCAGGCTTGAATTTTGGCGGCATCCCGATTGGATGGCGCAATTCCCCTTTGCGCACAATATCGATATGACATACCGTTTGCGGAATGGCGTGCTTGAGGTGGAGACGGTGATTGAAAATTTATCGTCTGAGCCGATGCCGGTTGGTATTGGATTCCATCCTTATTTCACGCTGCACGACGCTCCCAGAGATCAGTGGACTGTGCATATGCCCGTAAAGGATCACCTGATCCTCTCTAAGATCCTGATCCCAACCGGGGAGAAAGAGCCGATGAGCTACGCGGATCCGCAGCCGCTGCGAGGTGTTCAGTTGGACGACGTTTTCGGGGGCTTGGTGCGAGGCGCGGATGGCCGGGCGGAATTTTCAGTGCAAGGAAAGAACGAGAAGATTTCCGTGTTTTATGGCCCTAAGTATCCCATTGCGGTTGTGTACGCGCCCAAGGGACGGAATTTCATCTGCTTCGAGCCGATGAGTGCGCCGACCAACGCCTTCAACATGGCCCAGGCCGGTACGTACAAGGAATTGCAAAGTGTTCCCGCCGGGGAGAAATGGCGTGAAAGCTTCTGGATTCAGCCCAGTGGATTTTAGCCTAATTACATAATAGAAACACGCGATGGCCCTGATTGTTAATGGAGAAGTAATTGATGACGCGGTAATTCGTCAGGAAGTAGATCTGACGCGCCCGCGCTATGAAGAGATGGTGAATGGCTTAGACCCGGTCGCCAAGGAAATACAGCTTTGGGATTGGTCGCGGGAGACCGTGATTGAGCGAACCCTCTTGCGGCAGGAAGCGCTAAAAGATCCGGAGCCGATTGCGACTGAAGCCGTTGAAGCTGCACTCAGCACCATCAAGGCACAATCCGGCCAACACGCAACGGAAGCAGCGCCTGGCGACGACGAGTTGAGCCGGGACGTGCAAAGCCGCTTACGGCTCGACCGGTTTCTTCAAAAGCTGGCCGCAAAGGTCCCCCCGCCAAAACCAAAAGAGGTTGGCGACTACTTCAAGAAGTACAAAGAACAGTTCGCGTTGCCTGAAATGGTCCGCGCTTCTCATATTGTCAAGAACATCGATGAGAATACCGATGAGCAGACGGCCCTCTCCACGACCCAGAAAGCGGAACAGGAACTGAAGTCCGGGACCGCATTTGAGCAGGTCGCCGACCGTTATTCGGATTGCGCCGGAAATGGTGGCGACTTGGGGTATTTCCCGCGCGGGGAGATGGTGGATGAATTCGATGAGGTCGTGTTCGGCCTCGGATTGAACGAAACAAGCGGTATCTTCCGCACCTCTTTCGGCTTCCACATCGCCAAGCTGTACGACCGCAAGCCGCCGGGATTTCGCGGCTTCTCAGAGGTCAAGCAGGATATCGAACAGATGCTGCATCGTGAGAAGCAGGAGCGTGCTCTGGAGCAATTCGTCGATACCCTCAGGGCGAGGGCGGACGTCAAAACATCAGCGAAGATATAACGATGCGCGACGAATTCAATATCGCCAAACCACCGCCGCCGTGTTGCGTCCCAAGTAAGCAGCGTGCCGCTCTCCTGGATTTGTCCTCCAAGGCATCGGTAAATCGCACGCATGCCGCGTCGGGTTCCACCAGTGGGATGATCAAGCTGGATGGAGGCCGCTTTCTGATGGGAACGGATAACGCCAGCGGCTTTCCGGCCGATGGAGAGGGTCCGGTCCGGGAAGTTACCCTCGATCCGTTCTATCTGGATGCCACACCGGTCACAAACGCACAATTTGCCGAGTTCGCCCACAAAACCCTGTACAAGACTGAAGCAGACCGGTTCGGATGGTCCTTCGTGTTTCAAAACCACATCGCGCCGGAAGAGCTCAAGCGCTTGGCCGCCGTTAGAGTGCGCGAAGTGAACTGGTGGTGCAAGGTGGACGGAGCGAACTGGGCGCATCCGGAAGGCCCGGATGCAAATATCGAAAGCCGGCCGAATCATCCCGTAGTACATGTATCGTGGAACGATGCAATCGCATACTGCGAGTGGGCTGGCAAGCGCCTTCCAACCGAAGCCGAATGGGAGTACGCGGCGCGGGGCGGCCTGGAGCAAAAGCTTTACCCGTGGGGTGATGACCTGACTCCCGAAGGCAAGCACCTTTGCAACATCTGGCAGGGTGAATTTCCAAATCACGACACCGCGGAAGACGGCTATTGCGCCCCGGCGCCGGTGGATGCGTTTCCGCCGAACTTATTTGGGCTGCACACCATCACGGGAAATGCATGGGAGTGGTGCGGCGACTGGTTTCATCCCTCGTACCACGTGTCGACTACACGGCGAAACCCGGTTGGTCCGCCAATCGGGACCGCGAAGGTGATGAAGGGCGGATCGTATCTCTGCCACGCATCGTATTGCAACCGGTATCGGGTAGCCGCACGGACATCCAATACTCCCGACAGTTCCACGACAAACATAAGCTTCCGTTGTGCGCGGGATCTATCATGATTCAGCGGAAACCGTTAAAGATGCTTCCGCTAGCAAGGATGTCCAACCTAAGTTGTTAGAGTTAGCTAGTGCTTCAGAAAAAGGACAACTTAGCTCCACAGAGCGCGATTTGGGTGGCCGCCGTTTTGGCGCTGTATCTCGTTTTAGCGGTGGGAACACTTTTAACGCTTCGCCCGATGTGTGATGAGGGCTGGTTTTCGAGTCCCGCCCTCAATCTGATCACAAAAGGCAACATGGGTACGTCCATCCTGGACCCGACGGGCACGTGGCGCAGTGTCCGGCTGCCTGGCATCCGCCAACACACTTACTGGGTCATGCCGTTTTATCTTCTGGCGCAATCCGCCTGGTATCGCGTTGCCGGGTTCGGATTATTTTCCATGCGGGCCCTGTCGGTGCTGTTTGGCTTGGTAGCCATTCTGGCCTGGTATCGCATTGTCCTATTGCTTCTGAAAGACCGGGTGGCCGCGCTTCTCACGGCCGCGTTGATTGGCATCGATTTCAACTTCCTCTGGAGCGCGGGAACGGGCCGCATGGACATGATGGCCGTCGCGTTCTCATCCGCGGGATTGGCCGCGTATCTGACACTCCGGAAGCAGAACCTCACGGCGGCAATCCTGCTGAGCCATGCGCTGGTCGCCATAGCGGTGTTTACTCATCCGCTGATGACGATGATGTTCATTGGATTGATCTTCTTGCAGCTCTATTTTGATGGGCGTTCGATCCGTTGGCAGCACGTGTTTATAGCTGCGGCCCCATACCTGATTTGTGGAATTGGCTGGGCCGTCTACATCGCACAGAGTCCTTCCGATTTCCAGAGCCAGTTTTCCGCCAATGCCTCAGACCGTTGGGCCGCTTTCCAGGCTCCGTTCACCGCGCTGAAGCTCGAATGGACGAAGCGGTACCTGGAGGCGTACGGCTTTGCACCAACCAGCGGATTGGGAAGCCAGGTCAAGGTTGTTGCTCTGGCCTGCTATTTCGGCGGGTTCCTCGCCTGCCTGCTTACTCCTCGTATCCGGCGCGACCACGGCTTCCGGGCACTGCTTGTGCTCGCCGTCATCTTCTTTTTGACACTGCCGCTGCTCGATGGCCTGAGACAGCTCTATTATTTACTGCCAATCATTACCGTATTTTGCGCGTTATTCAGCGGATGGCTGAGCCTGAATTGGAGAGAGCATACAGTTCCGCGGCCGGTGCTTGCTATCATCCTCACGGGCCTGCTTGTGGTGCAGGTTGCTGTAAGCGCGTCTCGCATCCGGGGAAATGTCTATGGCAGAAGCTATGTGCCAGCGGTGAACTTCTTGAAAGACGCCGCAGGCACGAACGCTCTGGTGATGGGAAGTGCTGAGCTCGCCTTCGGATTGGGATTCGATTCGAATCTGGTTGACGATTTCCGGCTCGGATACCGGAGTGGAAAGAGAGCCGACACGATCGTGATAGACCGCCAGAGGTATCTGGAATGGATCGGCCACCTTCAGCAGCAGGACCCGCCTAACTATCGGTACATTCAAACAATGCTTGCCAATGACTACAAGGTTGTATACGACGAGCCGCTTTACAGGATTTACTCTCGAAAGACTGCCATGCCTTAAGTGCAGTTTGGCGCCGGGGTCGGATAAAATCTCTATCGAATGATAAACCGCCGCAGTTTTCTTCAATCAGTTGCCGGATTCGCCGGTGCCCCCTTCGCTTTCGCAGCCGCCGTGAAAGGCCGAGTCAAAATTACTGACATCCAAACGATGATGTTGCAGGGACCGCGCACGTACACGCTCGTCAAAGTTCTGACCGACGCTGGAGTCTACGGAATCGGTGAGGCGTACGGGAGTCCTGGTTCCGGCGTGAAGGAGCAAGTCCTCACCCTCAAAGGGGAACTCCTCGGCAAAGATCCTACGGAGATTGATGTAATTTACACCGGGCTTGGGCAGCGCACTGACGGTTCGGCGCACTCGTTGCTGCGCGGAATCAGTGGAATTGAAATGGCGCTCTGGGATGTTACGGGCAAACTGCTGGGTACTCCCGCAACAAAACTGCTGGGAGGCAAATTTCGCGAACGGGTCCGGGTGTACGATCACTCCTCACCAAAGAACATGCTGGACCCTGCGTCGTGCCGCGAATGGGCGCAGCGTGCGAAATCCGATCCAGCCGGATTCACGGCGCACAAATTTGGATTCACCCACACGGATCCGGCAAAGGACTCGGCCCGCGATCTTGCGAATCGTGTTCTGACCTCGGCGGAACTATCGCGCATTCGGAAGGGGTTTGAGAATTGCCGCGAGGCGATCGGGTGGGATCACGACATCATGGTGCATTGCCATTGGGAATATGACCTGCGGACATCCATTCAGCTCGCCGAAGCGGTAGAAGGAATCAAGCCGCTGTGGCTGGAGGATCCCATGCCGCCGGATTATTCGGAAAGCTGGAAACGGCTGGTGGCGAGTTCCCGTGTGCCCATCTGCACGGGCGAAAATCTGGCGCGCCGGCATGGGTTTAAGGATTTCATCATCAATCAGGGCTGCGATATTCTGCATCCGGACCTGCGAAATACGGGCGGCCTGCTGGAGGCAAAACGAATCGCGGATATGGCGGAAGTCTTCGGGCTACCAATGGCGACCCATAATACGGGCAGTATTGTGAACACGATGATCACGATTCAGTGGGCGTCGACGATCAGAGACTATATCGCGTGCGAGACGGTGCTGGGACAAGGCGGCTGGATGGACGAGGTGCTCATCCACAATGGTCCGGTATTTAAGGATGGCTACATCACGGTTCCGAATAAGCCGGGGTGGGGATTGGAATTGAATCCAGAGGTGGTGAAAGCCCATTTGGTACCCGGCGAGAAATATTGGGGCTGACACGGCTCGCTTGTACGTAATGGGGAATGGCTGGATCCTCTTCTGCCAACCTGGGGGGTAGCTGACCCGTGCGGTCGTATTTCTGGCGAGGCAGGGGTAGACCCAATGCTGTTCAGTTAAGGTATTGAGCGCGGGCGAATAGCCCTGTTGTCTGCTCTGCTGCAATTGCGGACTGAGTCGTTGGATGGCTTGTTCCCGGGAAGCGACTTTTATCTACGGCGAGTTCACTTCGACTGAATGGGCGTTTTAGGGCAAGGTGCCCTTCGTAGCATCTTGAACACTCCGCCGATACACTGCAAGATATAGAGCGATGAGTAAAGAACCTTCTCTGGACGATTTATGGAAATCCGCAGGAGCCGGCAAGTGCGCCTTCGATCCTGTGCAGTTGCGAAGAATTCCCAATGAACCTCGACGGTATCTGGAACACGCCATTACTGCTGGAACACCACTTGCGACCGCAGTTCGCTTGAAGATGCACGGAGAGATCAAACTCAAAGGGTGGCTGCCGTTTTCTGCAGAGCAGGTGATCTGCTGGGACCGGGGAATGATCTGGCACGCAGCAGTGCAGATGCATGGCATCTCAATTCGCGGAGGCGATACCTACCTGAATGGACAGGGCGCTATGCGGTGGCGTCTGTTCGGTGTCGTTCCCGTCGTCAACGCCTCTGGTCCCGACGTCACGCGATCGGTGGCGGGTCGCGTTAATATCGAGTCCATCTGGTTACCCTCCGTGCTCTGCAATGACGAGATATTATGGACAACCTTGGAGGAATCTCATTTCCACGCCCGGTTCCCTGCCCACGATGAAATAGCCGGGATCGACTATGTCACCGACGAAAGGGGCGGGCTGCAATCGGTAAATATGCCTCGTTGGGGTAATCCTGAAGGTGCGGAGTTTCATTCGACCAACTGCGGTGGATTTGTGGAGGAAGAAGCCACGTTCGGAGGCTACACCATTCCCACTCGCATGCGTGTCGGATGGCATTTTGGCACCGAACGATTCGAGTCGGAAGGAGAGTTTTTCCGTGTGACTATTGACAATGCGATTTATCGCTAAATGAAGACGGATTGAGGAACGAATCACCGCCCGATCTCAGGAAACGAAAGCGTTCGTCCTCTATCTCTGTCAGCATTGTCGGCGCGAACGACAGTCACCCTGCCTCGGAACTCTCCACTTGGCCGCAACGTCGGCAAGGCGCAGAACTGGCGCCTCGGGGATCAAAACTTTGCAGACATATCGCCCATCCGAAATGGCACCGCTGAAGTGAACTGTATTGTGGCGAGACCGCGACGAGCGTAGTACCGCTCAATCACGACAACAGGTGTTTGACCATGATTTGTAAGTTCAGAAACTTTTGCCGATTAGCAGCCGGTACATATTCCGGAAAGTCTGTCTGCATGCCGCGGTGTGCCGCCTTATACCTGATCGCCTGGCCTGAGAAATGTCTGTGGCAACAAGAATGCTATTAACAGGAGAGTGACCGGGAACATCCATTGACTCATCGACTACCACTCGTTTTCACAGCATTAGCCGTTGCCGCCATCCTGACAAGCTCATGTAGGTCAACTTCGGAAAGCACGAGCAAGGCGGACCGCTCTCCCGTGCTGATGGATGCGGTAGAGCGCAGTGTCAAACCCGCACAGCCGTCGACATTAATAGTCCCAGTAGGCGCCAGGTTGCAAGTTCGGTTGAATGTTTCCGTTGAATGCTTCAGTGGATACAAATCGTTCGCAGGTGGGCGAGCGATTTACGGGTGAGCTGGTGGCGCCCGTTGTAACGGACGGCAGGACGCTGGTGCCCAAGCGGAGCCAGGGTGCAGGGTGTGGCGCGAACCTCTGTGCCTTCCGGCCGGTTTAAAGGAAACGCTGTGCTTCGGGTTGCGCTGGACACAGTAGAGGTTGATGGATTACAAGTTCCCGTGGTTACCGACAGCGTCGTAAGAACGAGCGGCAGCCATAAAAAGAGGAACACCAAACTTATCGGGGGCGGCGCCGGTTTGGGCGCATTAGTCGGAGGCTTGGCGCGGGGGGGGGGCCGAGGCGCTCTGATCGGCGCCGGTGCGGGGGCGGCGGGCGGGTACAACCGGCGCCGCCTTCACTGGCAGGAAGCAGGCAGCAATACCGGCGGTGGAGTTAGCGAATGGCGGCCGCTAAGGATTCTGCCAGAAGTTCAGCCCGCCGTGCTAATTGCGCGGCAGTGGTCAGGTCGGTTTGCCGTGCTTGCTC
>JBBPYD010000138.1:0-15257 GCA_038200305.1 Bryobacterales bacterium | reverse complement strand
TATTTACTCTCCTCTTCTGGCCCGCCGCAGCGATTTGCGGCGATACTGACCGCAACGCGGCTCCCTCTGAAAACGTCAACTCACGCTATACCGTGGAAAGCATCCAACTAGCCGATAAAGAGAAAGACCGGCTGAGCAAGCAACTGAAGGAGGATCTGCAGAAGCTGATTGGAGAAAAGTTTGAACAGGGCGTGGTGGACAATCTGGCCCGGCGGATCCGCAAGGAGCTGCGCGCCGCCAGTGTCACCCCGAAAGTGAGCCGCGGAAATGAGCCGGATCACGTAGCCATCACTTTTGAGACGCGCCGGCGCAAGCTGGAAGAGGAAGCGGATATCACCAAGGGTTCCTACCAGTCGCAACAGGGATGGACGGGCGGCTTGGAGGCGGGTTTCCATATCGGCTCCAGCCAGGTGAAGTTCGGCATTCAGAGCGACGGGGACGAACTGCTGGAACGGTATGCCGGCATCAACACGTTGGTTTCGGTGCCCGTTGGAGATCGCGTGCGTGTACGCTTCGCTTTTGAGAGCTTCCATGAGCAATGGAACCGCGCGACGCTGGATGCGCTGGATCGCAATACGGATGTGCCCGGCATTTACCGCACCCGGGATAATTTTGAGCCGTCTATCCGGATTGCTCTTGCAAACCCACTCACGCTGACCGCTGGAGTCAGCTTTGAAGAATTTCAAACACAGTTTCCGGCCGCCAGGACTGAAAGTGCTCATGCGGTGGTTACCACTCTGCGATTTCACCGGCAATGGGAAAATTCGGACACCTCCGGGCAGGAGTTGGACGCAGGATATAGCCTGCGGGCGGCCACCAAGGTTTTAGACAGCGATTACGCTTACACCCGCAATTCAGTGCATGCATTGTATTCGCGAAAGTGGAATCATCAAGAAGTGTTGTTACGTTTCGGAGCGGGCACGTTGAATGGGCGCGCTCCGCTGTTTGAGCGGTTTGTATTAGGAAATTCAAGAACCCTGCGAGGTTGGAACAAATTCGATATCGACCCGCTAGGAGGATCGCGAAGCGTGTACGGCTCTACTTCGTATCGATACAGAATTGTGGAGGTGTTCTACGATACAGGCTCGGTGTGGAACCGGCGGCAGGATGCGGTGGCGCGGAATTCCGTTGGCTTCTCACTGTTAGCGGGATCGCTTCGCGATGGGTTGTCGTTCACGGTAGGCTTTCCACTCCGCGAAGGGCACGTTACGCCCGTGTTCATCATGAGTGCGAATTTCTAAGGACAACGGGTGAGATCCTTTCGGAGGCATCTGCAATTCTTCCTGTTCCTTTCGGTGTGCCTTTGTATCGCGGGCCAGGAGCTGCTTGTACACAATGGCGGCGACCGGCAGGTGCGCATCGCAGCTCCAAAGCTCCATTTTCTGGTGGGCAAGCCGCTGGAGCGAATTCAAAACGGCAATGCGGTCGCATTCGATTTCCAATTGAGCGTGCTGGGCGATATGAAGACCGCAGTCCTGCGGCGCAACTTCGAGCGTTTCGTGTTCAGTTACGATTTGTGGGAGGAACGATTTTCCGTGACCCGCATGAGGACCATCCAAAGCTCGGCGTCCCACCTGAATTCCGCGGCTGCCGAAACGTGGTGCCTGGACAATATGGCGTTCTCTTCCTCCGGCCTAACCAGGGACCAGCCAGTATGGATCCGTCTGGAAGTACATGCGCAGGATAGTAAAGACCCGCTTCCGCTTTCCGGCGAGCAAGGGATCAGCATCGGAACTCTAATCGATATTTTCAGCCGCGCCAGCAGGGCGAAGCAGCCACAATATTGGAAGTTGGAGGCCGGACCACTGAAGCTGGCGGATTTGCGCAGCGCGTCGGCCCGGGGTGGAGATTGAACCGCCTTCGCAATCGCCTCGTGCTGATTTTTTTGGCCGCGACCCTGGTGCCGCTGGGCGTCACTTTGTGGATCACCACATCTTTATTGAATAAGAGCCTGAGCCTTGCGTCCACGCGGGAGTTGCAGGAGGTTTCTCAATCTCTTGAAATTACCGGCCGCGCGCTGTACCACCAAGCAAAAGAATCGATGCAGTTGCAGGTGGCTTCTGGCCGCCTCAAGCCGGAGCACTACGCGTTTTCAAAGCGCCGCAACTGGCCGCCTGCTTTGGAGGAATTTGAAGATTCCGGGCGCAAGGAAGACTTCGTCATTGCTGGGGCTAATGGTGAACAGTTGCAATATATGGTCCGGCGGTCAGATGAAATTCTTGTGTACGCGCAGCCGCTCGGCGGGATCGGCATGAACCGTCTTACCACGCAGCTTTCTTTCACGAAATCGGTTCTGGAACGGGCCGGCGCGCGAGATCTCCGAAAAGCTTTTCTGTACACGTTGATTCTGCTGGCAGCGGTGACATGGTTGGTCTCCATAACGGCCCTGATTTACTGCGCGTATCGCATCAGCAGACCTATTCAGCAGTTGACGTCAGGACTTACCGAGCTCGCGGCCGGCAATCTGGCGGCGAGACTGCCGGGCGGCCGTAATGACGAGATTGGAACGGCGATGCGGGCGTTCAATCTGTCGGCTGCCGAATTACAACAGAGCCGCGACCGGCTCATCCACTTAACGCGCCTGGCAAGTTGGCAAACGCTGGCCCGCAAGATGGCGCACGAAGTGAAGAATTCGCTTACGCCGATCCGGCTGACCATGGAAGAGATTGCGGCACGCCGTGACGAGATCGACCCGCGGTTTCTGGAACAGGCCGCGCAAATCGTTGTGGATGAGGTTGGAACATTGGAACGCAGAGTACGGGCTTTCTCTGAGTTCGCGACAGAGCCGCCTATCCAGATCGGACCTGTGGACGTGAACGCGTTGATGGAGGAGCGGGTAGCGTTCCTGAAATCGGCGCATCCGGAGGTGATTTACAATGTTCGTCTTGCCGAAGGACATGTGAATGCTCGCGCCGATGCGGACCTGTTGAAGGGTGTGCTTACAAATTTGTTAGAAAATGCGGCCCAAGCCGCGGGCGGTGGAGGCGTGGTGCTGGGTAAGACTTTCGTCACCGCAGGCAAAGTAGGAATCGAAGTGCATGATTCGGGGCCGGGCTTGAGCCTCCACGCGCGCGGATCGCTTTTTGAGCCGACCATCTCTTTCAAGAAAGCAGGCATGGGTTTGGGTCTCTCCATCGCCCGGAAGAGTGCGCTGCTCTCCGGCGGTGATATCTTGCTTGTGGAAGGCGAACTGGGAGGAGCGGCATTTCGAGTGCTGCTGCCCACTGGATGAGAATGGTTCCCAAGCGCGTCCTGATTGTAGACGATGAAGAGAATATCGGCCGGTCCCTGCGCCTGATTCTGGAGCGGGAGGGCTATGCGGTTTCAACGTGCTTTTCGGTGGCCGAGTACCGGATGCAGACAGCGCGCGCGGATGCGTTCCTATTCGATGTGCGGCTGCCCGATGGCAGTGGTATCGATTTGTTGCGGTCTCTCCGGCAAACAGACACCCGCGCCCCGGCGATTATGATTTCCGGCCACGCCACCATCGCGGATGCCGTGGAAGCGACGCGGGCCGGAGCTTTCGATTTTCTGGAAAAACCGCTCAGCCGCGACAAGGTTCTGCTATCGCTGAAGAATGCGCTGGAGCAGTCCACGCTGCGCGAAGAGAACGAGAGATTGCGGGAGTTGGTAGGTGCGGGGAGTAAAATGATCGGCGCCAGCCCCGCATTCCTGCGGGTGGTGGAGCAGGCGACACTGGCCGCCCGATCGGATGCCCGTGTCTTGCTGATGGGCGAATCCGGAACCGGTAAGGAACTACTTGCCGCTCATGTACACGCGGAGAGTCCCTTTAGCGCGGGTTCGTTTGTAAAGGTGAATTGCGCGGCGATTCCAACGGAGTTACTGGAAAGCGAGCTGTTCGGCCATGAGAAGGGCGCGTTCACCGGAGCCATTGCCGCACGCCGTGGGAAATTCGAATTGGCCGATGGTGGGACGATCTTCCTTGACGAAGTGGGCGATCTGCATGGCGCCTCCCAGGCTAAGCTGCTGCGGGTGCTGCAGGAGGGCGAGTTCCATCGAGTAGGCGGTGAGCAGCCGGTTCGCGTGCGAGTGCGCGTGATCGCCGCGACTAACCGAGATCTGACCGAGATGGTGGCGCAGCAAAAATTCCGGGAAGATCTCTACTACCGGCTGTGCGTGGTCCCCATCCGTGTTCCGAGCCTTCGCGAACGGCCGCAAGATATCCAACCATTGGCGGAATATTTCCTGGAAGAGTTTTGCAACCGGAATAATTTCCATTCGAAAACGATCGAGTCCGCCGCGTTTCAGGTGCTGGGTAATTACGCGTGGCCCGGAAATGCGCGGGAGCTGCGAAACATCGTTGAGCGCATGGCGATCCTTACCGCGGGTGACCGGCTTGGCATTGAGTCGATCCCAATGGAACTTCGGCACTACCGCGACGCGAACCCGCGATCCAGCGTCCAGGAAGCCCGGGAATCGGCCGAACGCGATCATATTCTAAAAGCGCTGGACGAAGCCGGATGGAATGTGTCGAGCGCCGCACGTGCCTTAGGCATGGAGCGGACGAATCTGCACAAGCGAATTCGCGCGCTGGGCTTGAGCCGCGATAAGTAAGAATTCGAGAACAGAGCCGTGTATGTGGAACACCACCCTGACAGGCATTTCGCGGATATTGCAGGACCACCGCTCCTCTATCAGACCCCCTTCGGGCTCGTCATCCGAACGTCGAGACCGCAAGCTCTTCCATTCAGGACCTGCAAAGTTTCCAAATAAGAAGCTTTTTTCTGTGAATGTCTGTGCTACCATCACTCCACTGCAATGGCGGATTCTGTGTACACTCCGGGGGTTGGGGTTCATGGCTCTGGTGTTTTGCATGAGCAGCGACACTCAGTGGTGGTGCGCATTACCCACTGGGCCGGCACTCTAAGCTTTATTACCCTGGTGATCAGTGGGATCGGGATTCTGCTGGCGCACCCGCGTTTTTATTGGGGCGAGACGGGTGGACTGGGAACTCCGTCGATCTTCGATTTGCCGCTGCCGTTCATGTTAGGCGGGCCATCCGGCTGGGGGCGGTACCTCCACTTTCAGTCGGCCTGGGTTTGGGTGTTGAACCTGTTGCTCTATGTCGTCTCGGGATTAGCCAGCCGGCATTTCCAGAAGAACCTGGCGCCCGTGAAGGGAACCTTGAAGTGGCGATCCTTGCGGCGGGCGGTTGCGAGCCATTTGCAGTTCGAACGCCCCGGCCGGGAAGAGGCGCTTTGCTACAACGTCCTGCAGCGGATCACGTATCTGGCGGTGATTTTCGCTCTGTTTCCGCTATTGATCTGGACCGGCATGGCGATGTCTCCGGCGCTTACTTCTGTCTTCCCGGCGCTGGTGACAGTCCTCGGCGGTCACCAGAGCGCACGCACGATTCACTTCTTTGCGGCGATTGCTCTGGTTGTTTTTGTTCTCGTGCACATTGCGATGGTTTGGCGCGCGGGCTTTCAGCAGCGCGTAGGAGCCATGATCACCGGGCACGTGGCGACTGTAAAGGAGGACGTGTGAGCAGTTTTCTTTCGCGCCGTAAGTTGTTGACTGCAGGATTGACCACCGCAGGTGGCGTCCTTGGGCTGACGGCCGCGGCGCGCTTGGCCGATCGATATGGGATCATCCCGCCCGACTGGGGCGGCCTCTGGGGACCAGGCGAAACACTGACCTACGCTTGCCAGCGGATGCTGGTGTCCCAGCATTCCATGGCCCGCGAATTCAACCGAAGCGATGTGTCCAAAGTGGCCCCGGTGAGTGGCAAAGCTCCGAGGACGGACCCTTACCAGCGGCTGTTGACAGGAAAATTCGCAGGCTGGAGACTCTCGGTTGACGGGCTGGTTGCGAGGCCGGCTTCGTTCTCGCTTGCGGATCTGAAGCGGTATCCTTCGCGCACCCAGATCACCGAACAGATTTGTGAGGAGGGCTGGTCGTATATCGCGGAGTGGACGGGCGTACCTCTTTCCTATGTGTTGAACCTAGTGGGAGTTCAGCGGCAGGCCAAGTACGTGGTGGCTTTCGCGTTCGATGATGGGTACGACAGCGTTGACATGCAGGATGCCTGGCACGCGCAGACATTAATTGCTTACGGGATGAACGGGCAAGAACTCCCGGCGGATTATGGCGCGCCGGTGCGGCTCAAGGTTCCCCGGCAGCTCGGTTATAAGAGCTTGAAGTTCCTGTCCCGGATCACGGTGACGGATACGATGAAGAACATCGGCAAGGGATTGGGGTCGTCGCAGCCGGAGGGGGGATACTCCTGGTATGCAGGGATCTGAAGGGAGCCGGGTTCACTATCTGCCGTTTGCGCCGTTCGAGTACAGATGAAGGATGGACCGGCCTGATTACGGTCCACCAGAAGTGTCCCAATTTGAAGTCTGTCTCTTTGCCGTTACGTTGTGATAACATCGACGGCGATCACGAGAGGACCCCAGTAACGAGATGCCCCAATCCGCAAATCGATGCTCCGCCTTATTTGCTGGATCCGAATGGAGGGCGGCCGCTCCGCATCAATCAGTGGAACATCGGCATTCAGTGTGGGTTCGGGCGGATCAACACGGGAACGACGGCGTTCGGACCGTGGGCTGGTGCACCGAGTGCATTTCTGACGACAGCACTAACGCACGGGCCTGCAAAGTCTGAAGTAGTGATATTATCAACACCATGTTACGAACAGCCGCCGCGCTTCTGCTCCTCTCGCTTCCGATCTTTGCCGAACAAGGCTGGAATCAACACGAGGGCGGCGGAGTTCTCAAATACAAGGTAAACATCCGCTTCGGCGAAGAACCGGACACGATGCCGGACGGCTGGAAATTCGGCCGCGTTTCCGCCGTTGCCACAGACCCGTCCGGCGAAGTCTACGTGTTCCAGCGAGGGCCCAAGGCCGACCCGCTGATCGTTTTCGACAGCAAGGGTAAATACCTGCGCTCGTGGGGCAAAGGAATGTTCGGGAATCCGCACGGACTGCGCATCGATAAACAGAATAACGTCTGGGTGACTGACAACGGCGATCACCAGGTGATGAAATTTACGCGCGATGGGAAGCTGCTGCTGACTCTCGGAGTCAAAGGGAAACCCGCGGCCGACAACAAGAGTTTTAATCGCCCCACCGATATAGCGTTCGCGCCCAACGGCGATGTTTACATTTCAGACGGCTACGGCAACTCGCGAGTGGTAAAGATCACGAAAGACGGCAAATACATTCTGGACTGGGGCAAGCGCGGCACTGGCCCCGGCGAATTCAATATCCCGCATTCGGTCGCGGTCGATTCCAAGGGCACGGTGTATGTGAGCGATCGCGAAAATAACCGTATCCAAATTTTCGATCCGAACGGAAAGTTTCTCCGCCAGTGGACGCACCTGGGCGCGACGCAAAATCTGTTCATCACGCCAAAGGACGAGCTCTGGATCATCACGCATCGCGATAATATCGAGAACATCACTTACGATACGCTGGCCGGCCGCATCATGAAAATCGACCTTGCAACAGGCAAGATTCTCGGTTCCATGGAGAGCCCCGGACATTGGCTCAACGTCAGTTCCGCCGGCGAGATCTTTATTGGAAGCCTTACCGGCAATGTGTTCCGCTGGTATCCCGGTTGGTTGAACACCGGCGCGAGCAGCACTGAGGGGCTCAAGCCCAATAATCAGCGGTAACGGGCTGTTTCATCACTTGGACACTCCTCTCAACCGCCGCCACGCGCTTCGCCAGTTAGGATGTTTCCTGACAGGTTCTGCCATCAGGCCCCTGCATTCGCAGCAGAGGAGTCCGGAGTTGCGCGACCGGATTCCGGGCATCGACGAGGTCGCAAACGTACTGGAATTTGAAGCAATCGCGCGGGAGAAGATCACCCGGACGGCATACGATTACGTCGCAGGCGCTGTGGACGGCGAGTTCACGCTGAAACGGAACCGGCAGGCTTTCGATTGGGCTGCCATTGTGCCGCGCGCGGTGGCGGATGTCCGCTCGCTCGACCTCTCCACGGAGTTGTTCGGCCAAAAGATGTCATCGCCAATTTTGGTGGCGCCCACGGCCGGTCACGCGCAATTGCACGCGGACGGCGAAAAGGCTACCCATCAGGGCGCAACCACGGCCGGCGCGTTAATGGTGGTGAGCTCCAATGCGAGCTTCCCAATTGACGAAGTGGCGAACGCGGCAAAGGGTCCGCTCTGGTTTCAGCTTTATGCGGCCGAGACGCCTGATCTTACCCGCGACCGCGTGGAGCGCGCTCAGAAAGCCGGTTGCCACGCAGTATGCTTCACGGTGGATGTGCAGTATCAGTCGCATCGAGAACGCATGTTGCACGATCGCAATTTGAACGTGGCCGCACCGGGAGCCCCTCTCCGAACCCGGCAGACACGCGGGCCGCAACCTCCTCCCCCGCCCTATCGCCTCCGGCCTCAGAACCCCGGCAACACTTGGCAAATGATGGAAGAGATCCGGTCCTACACCACCGTTCCGTTATTACTCAAAGGGATTCTTACGGCAGAGGACGCGAAGCTGGCGGTTGAGCACGGGGCCAGCGGCATTGTCGTCTCAAATCATGGAGCCCGTTACCTGGACTACGCTCCGTCCACATTCGAAGTTCTGCCCGAAATTGTGGACGCCGTGCATGGGCGCATTCCGGTGCTGCTGGACGGCGGAATCCGGCGAGGCACCGACATCTTTAAGGCTCTGGCATTGGGCGCAACGGCGGTACAAGTGGGCCGCCCACCATTGTGGGGACTCGGTGCGTTCGGCGCACAAGGCGTGCAGCGGGTGCTCGAAATCTTGCAGATCGAGCTTGCTCTTGCGATGGCCACCACAGGACACGCAAACCTTGCATCCATCAACCGTACGTCGGTATCGGTAGAGTTCCCATGAATAGGCTCAACCGTCGTGACGCTCTACGCAATTTGGCGGCTTTCCTGGCCGCGTCCCCTTTGCTGACCGCGCAAGACGATCTCCGCCTTCCCGCATCGGATGAGTTGGTGAACGTCTTTGAGATGGAAAGCATTGCCCATTCGCGAGTATCGCGAACCGTTTACGATCAAATTTCCGGCGGCGCAGGTGCGGAGGTCACTCTGCGGCGCAACCGCGAGGCCTTCGACCGGATGACCTTTCGTCCGCGCATGTTGATAGATGTTCGCGAGATGAATCTGCGGACTAAGCTCTTTGGTCAGGAGATGGAATGGCCCGTCTTGATTGCACCCGCATCGGGACAACAGCTAATCCATGTAGAAGGGGATGCGGCCACTCTGCGGGGAGCGGAATCCACCCGGACAAGCACGGTGATTAGCAGCCGTCCTTCCGGAACCATCGATCAGCTTGCCGCCAAAGCCAAGGTTCCATTGTGGTTCCAGGTAGACCCGGAGTCCGATACAGAACATCTCCGGGAGCAAGTCCATCAAGCCGCTGCGGCAGGCTGCAAAGCGATCTGCCTGTCACTCGGTGTGTCCTACGAGGCATTGCGCGAGCGCGATCTGCGAAACGGTCTGATGCCGCATCCCGTCCGGCTCTCGCCACGGTCCGCCATGAATCCCAGTTGGACCATCGTTCAACAACTCAGAGAGTGCTCGCATTTGCCAATTGTGGTGAAAGGCATCATGCGGTCCGAAGACGCACGGACTGCAATCGAAAGTGGAGCGCAAGGTATCGTTGTTTCAAACTACGGCGGCCGGTACTCTGATGGATCTTCCGCCACTATGGAAGTGCTGCCATCCATAGCCGACGCCGTGAGAGGGCAGGTTCCAGTTCTGATCGATGGCGGCTTCCGGCGAGGTACCGATATCTTGAAAGCCTTAGCCCTCGGCGCGAACGGAGTCATGTTGGGCAGACCAATCTTATGGGGTTTAGCTGCCTATGGGGCCGAGGGTGTCCAAAAAATTCTGGAGTTGCTGCAAACCGAGCTTGCACTCGCCATGGGCTTGTCGGGTACCCCGAACATTCCGGCGATTACGCGAAATCTGGTTAAGGTTCACCGCATCTAACTAGATGTGCCGTGTTAACGGTAATGTGACATACCGTCTCAATCCCGTGTCCAAGTACCACACTGTTCCGGATTTTTGAGCTTTCAGACGCTTTAATATCAGCAACTTAGCTTGGTGTTTCGCTTGCTTTCAGGTTAGGTAGCCTCACCGTGCGTGCAATCATTGCCATCTTCGGACTTTCGCTGCTTCCGCTGCACGCGGCCACACTGGAGCACCTCAGCCTGGACGACATGACCGCGAAGTCTACCGCAATTGTCCGCGGGCGGGTACAGAGTTGCGCGGGCGAATTTCGTGGATCGGTCATCTACACGCACTGTAAAGTGGCGGTCAGTGAGCAATGGAAGGGGGCATCCTTACCGGTAGTGGACGTGGCGGTGCCGGGCGGCCTGGCTCGCGGAATGGTTCAAAGCTTTGCCGGCACACCGAACCTTGGTATCGGGCTGGAATACGTATTGTTTCTCTGGACCGGTAAATCCGGTATGACGCAAGTAATCGGGCTTTCGCAGGGTGTTTTCGATTTGAAACCCGGCGCAAAGGGGCAATCGGTCGCGCAGCGTGGGGCAACCAGCGAACGGATGCTCGATTCCACCGGCAAAGAGATTCAGGATTCCACGGTTCAAATGGGTGTGCAGGAACTCAAACAGCGCGTGGCGAAAGCTTTAGCTAGTGTGGCGGAAGCGCGCAAATGAGGCCTGCCGCCCATAGAACATTGGCTCTCGCGGTGTGCGTTCTGGCCGCCGCCACCGTGTCCCCGGCTTACTATCACTTCATCCGGTACAACACGCGTACGGGACCTTTCGTTCCAATTTATGAAAAGTTCGATTTGACTGCGCTTCCGAACAAGGCGGTGACCTATTTCATCGCCGCCCAAGGGCAGGTGCAGTTCAATTCAAACGACACCTACACCGGCGTGATCAGCCAGGTGCGCGCGGCCGCGAAGGCGTGGAACGACGTGAGCAATTCCGATCTCCGGGTCCGTTATGGCGGCACCATCACCCCTGGTACGCCGGACAGCGCTCCGTCAATCGAGATTGTATTCGACGAGGTGCCGCCGGGCCTGATCGCCTGGGGCGTACCCACGGTTCTGCAGGACTACAACGGGACCTTTGTTCCGATTGTGAAGTCCGTAGTCACCGTGCGGAATGACCTCTCGCAATATCCGAGCTATGGGGATTCGCTTTACACCACCTTGGTCCACGAAATCGGCCATGCTCTGGGACTCCAGCACACCCTGACTTCCAGCGCCATGTCGACCAGCATCACGCGCGCCACCACTAGGGCAAACCCTCTGGCCGCGGACGATATCGCCGGAATCTCCCTGCTTTATCCGGCGCGCAATTTTCAGGCTTCCACCGGGAGTATCACTGGCCGTGTGACGTTGAATGGACAGGGCGTGAATCTGGCCTCGGTGGTAGCCATTTCGCCCAGCGGGCCAGCGGTCAGTGCGATGACGAATCCGGATGGCATCTATCGGATCGACGGTCTTCAGCCGCGGCAGTATTTGATTTACGCCCATCCCTTACCGCCCGCCCAGTTTGGCGAAACGTATCCGGCAAACATTTTCCCGCCAATAGGACCAGACCGGCGGGAAATTCCCGCCACCCTCAATTTCGACACACAATTTTATCCGGGGACAAAAGATCCGCAGCAGGCCTATCCGTTGGCTGTAACGGCTGGAGCAAGCACCGACAACATCAACTTCTCAATGCGAGCCCGGGGTCCGTTACAGGTGCACTCGGTGCAAACTTATGCGTTTCCTGGAAACATAACGGTCAAGCCGCCTTATTTGAACCCGGCTATTCTCAGGCCGTTCATCGTCGCTGGAGGGGCGGGGCTCGTGTCCAATAGCGCTCCTGTCAATGGCTTGTCAGTGGCTGTGTTGAGTGGGCCAAGCTTACCCATTAAGTCATACTCGGGAGCACCCGATTCTTATGTGCAGATGGATGTGGATGTGCGATCTTTCCTGGCGGCAGAGGGTCCGCGCCATCTGGTCTTTTCCCTGAACAACGATATCTACGTTCTGCCATCCGGATTCTTCCAGGTCCAAAACCAGCCTCCGTCTATTTCCGCAATGACTCCAGGCTCAGATTCAAATGGCGTCCGCACAGTGGCAGTGGCTGGAACCAATCTCACCGCGGACACGAAGATCTTTTTCGATGGAATTCCAGGCACGCTGCGCAGCGTCGATGACAGCGGCCGTCTGATTGTGACCCCGCCCGCCGCCCCCTCCGGCTACCGTGCAAACGTGGTTGCGGTGAATCTGGACGGTCAGGATTCTGCATTTTTGCAAGGCAACGCGGCGCCAACCTATACCTATGACAACGGAGATACGTTCAGTACCTTCGCCGCTCCTACTGTGTCTGTGTCCGCCAATCCCGGATCGCTTTCGGCGGGAACCGATGCCCTGATCGAAATCGACGGCACCGGCACTAACTTCGTGGATGGCCAAACAGTGGTGGGCTTCGGAACAAGTGATGTTGTAGTGGGCCGCGTGTGGGTGTTGAGTCAGACCCGGTTGCTTGCAAATGTCTCAGTGAGCCCAAATGCAGCCGCGGCAACCACCGTTCTGAGCGTAACTTCCGGGCTTCAGGCGGTCTCGCAGCCATTTGGCTTTCAGGTGCAGCCGGCAAACTCCAGGACCTTGGCGATCAGTTCTCAGGTCTTGAACGCAGCGACCGGCCAAACCGGCTTGTCCGCGGGAAGTATGGCCGTTATCACCGCGCTTTCCACTCCCTCTCCTCTCAACGGTTCCGCTCTTACACTTTGGCTCAATGACCGTTCGTTACCGATCGGTTCCATCAACGGGAACCAACTGACGTTCCAGATTCCGGCCGACGCCGCCCCAGGTCAATACGCGTTGCGTCTGGATACGAACGGGCAGCACGGACTCCCTGTGGGTATCATGATCGATCCTGCACCGCCGCAGATCAACGCTGTTGTTTCCACCGGAAACCAAACGGTAGATCTCACCCGGCCGGCACACTCAGGCGATACAGGCGCACAGGTGCCGCTCACCATCGCGATTGGCGGTCGCGTGTCGGCGGCCACCCTCATTAGTATCCGCTCGAATTAACTACCAGATTCTACTTGCCTGAAGACAGTTCCGAATACGAAGGGCTCAGCCGTTCCAGCACTTGCGCTCCGGACCCGTACTGGCGCCTTGCGTCTTCCAAAGATGCCGGTTCGCCGTTCGGTGTTCTCGGGCTTACGATCAGTAGCTTTCCCTTGCCAATCGTCTTGGCGACATCCGGCAAATCAAAGTCGCGAAGTACGCCGGGGACCACCAAATCGACAATGTCTTGATGCAGCTTCGATCGCACCACATCCATGTACGAAAGCACGGCGCCTTCCGTGATGGTCCGGTGGATGCGGGGCTCGAGAGACGCAGCGTAAAGCGCGACAACTCCCGCGTTGCCTTGCCCAATCACGCTGATGCGCGCACTATCCACGTCCTTCCGGGAGGCAAGGTAATTGAACACGCGCAGCAGGTCGTAGGTCTGCATCCCGGCCATCGTCTTACCTACCAGCACCGCGCGCATATCCGTCTGAAACTGTCCGTTATAACCGCTCTTGCCCTTCGGATTGGAAGTTTCGCCCAATCCCCGCAGATCCGAAGCGATCACTAAATACCCCGCGCGAACCAGAGTTTCCAGCCGTCCGCCCGGCGCTGCATCCGCCGCCTTTCCCTTCTCGTTCACAACAATGACCGCGGGCAACCGCTCATCCGAATGCTGTTGCGGTACGAACACCAACGCTGGAACCGTAATACCAGCTTCGGATTCCATCGTAATCTTTTCGATCCGGTATCCATCGCGGTCCAGTTGTCCATGCGCTTGCACAGCCGGCGAACCACTGGCGCTCGCGATATCGAGCCGCGTCCGGATCATATCCCGGAGTTGCGGTGTCCCCTTGACGGAAGCCGCGCGACGGCTGCCATACATGCCCTCCGCCACTTCCAGATTCAACAGTTGAATCGTCCTGCCCTTGAGCGATGTGGCTACTTGTCCGGTTTCCGTTGCGTTGAGCGCTGGCTCGGGCTCGGTCTGAAATGCCGGTTCAGGCTCTGACTTCTCCCGTCCCTGCAGCCATTTGTCCAACCATGCGTAAGTAGCTTCGCGGCGTGGCTTCGACCAGCCATGACCATCGTCATACTCGAAGTAGCCGGCGTGATCCGCCTTCCCCATTAACCCGAAGACCCGTTGTGCCTCGGCGTAAGTCGCCCTTGCGCCGTCAATTGGGAAGAAGTCTTTAATTGCCGTCAGCATCTCAATCGGCTTCGGTGCGAAGGCAATCAGGAAATCCGAGAAATCGAGTCCATCCTTCAGGAAGCCGGCAAAGTCCTGCTCGGAATCCTGCGGGCCAGGGCCGGACCAGAGCTTCTCCCACGAAGTGATGTAGCAGGAGGGCACCGCCGCCGCAAGCCTCGGTTCCACCACGGCCATATAGGCGGACTGTGTGCCACCGCCGGAGTTTCCAACCACCGCAAGCCGCTTCGGATCCACGTCCTTGCGAGTCAGTAAATAGTCCACGCCCCGGACTCCATCCCAAAGTTCGTAGCGCGCCATGTTACCGCCGGTGAGCAAGCATTGCAGGCCAGACATAATATGCCCGCCTGTACCCGCAACTGGCTTACCTGGAGCGTTCAGATACTCGAGCCGTTCGCCCTGTCCTGGCGGGTCATAAGCAAGAACAATAAAGCCACGCTTCGCCAGGGAAATAAAGGTCCTCTGGTAAACGTCGTAGGCTTTCCCTCCGGTGCTGTGACCGGCCGTTCCCAGCACGGCTGGAAACGGTCCACTGCCCGAAGCCGGCACGTAGAGGTTGGCCGTCACGAAGTAGCCCGGAAGACTTTCGTAGATGAGTTTGTCCACCCGGTATCCCTCCCGTTCAAGAGTCCCTGTAATACGGGCATTCAAGGGTGTTTTCGTCTTTGGGAAACCGCCCAGCGCGTTGAGAACTTTCTCGCGGATGTACTCTTGCCGCGTCTGCACGTCGGCCGGAGTGCGCATCGCGGCGATCTTTGCCGCCCGTGCCGTCCATTGCTCCCTGGCGGCTTCGGTCAAGTACCGGTCTACCATTCCGCCCAATCCGTCCGTTACGTCGAGCGGATCGGCAGCAGAGGCGATCATCGCCCCAGCCGCCAGCATTGTTACCATTCTGAGTGATCTCATGACTAAAAGAGAAGTTTCAATCCAAGCTGAATGATTCGCGGATCGCTGGCGCTTTCGATCTTCCCCAGCCGGCTTGGCGTGCTGACCGTTGCGAAGGGGTTGTTGAAGTGCGGCCGGTTCAGCGCGTTG
>JBBPYD010000137.1:0-20216 GCA_038200305.1 Bryobacterales bacterium | reverse complement strand
TACTCGCTCCTCCGGCGAAACATAACTGAACATCGTGCTTTGTTGGGTGTCGTGGCCGCGCATAGCTTGAAACATTAAGACGCAAATCTGTTCCAGAGCGTAACACCTTCGGCAAGCCTTTTTTCAGCATCCTGTTAGAGCATGACGGTTCGTAAGCGTTTCGTTCCGATGGTAAGAATGCGCTCACATGACCGTGAGAACTCTTGT
This sequence comes from Bryobacterales bacterium, assembly GCA_038200305.1. Taxonomy (GTDB): domain Bacteria; phylum Acidobacteriota; class Terriglobia; order Bryobacterales; family Bryobacteraceae; genus JANXXV01. The sequence continues at coordinate 20,009 of JBBPYD010000137.1, read as the reverse complement.
GTATTGGATCCCCTACCACAGGATTCGCAACACTAGTTGGAAGCTGCGCGAATCCGTGTCGGTGTCCGCGTAATATCCAAACGTCGATGGGATGGTGAGGGTGCGGCCTGGATTCGCGAAAGTCGTGTTGTTGAATACGTTGTACGTTTGTACTTGCATCTGGAGGCGGAGATTCTCCCGCAAATCGAAACTTCTCCCCACCATCCAGTCTGCCTGAATAAAAGGGTTCAGCCGAAGCGTATTTCGCCCTAGCGTACCGAAGCTGCCAATGAGCGGCGGCGCCAGTCCAGAGCCGGGAACCTTACTCGGATTTCTGCCTCCGCCGTCTGGATTCGGGGTGAACGGAAGATGGACTGTGCCCTCCACATCCGGACGAATGTTTCCGGAACCGCCAAGCAGCGAAGTATCCGCGAATCCGAGGCGCGCTCCGGAAAGCAGCGTGACCGGTACTCCGGACTGCGCCTGGAATGTGCCTTCGAATCTCCAGTTCTTGGCAAGCAGACGCACAACGGGATTTTGAATTCCCAGCGCCTGCGGCGATTCGAAGCTGTGCGTCAAGGCCAACCGCTGCGGGATGTCGAATGCCGAAACAGCGCGGTTGTTTCGATTATTGAACGGATCCTGCTGAGCGGTTCCATCGTTTGTGAATCCACCTTGGGCGTCCGATACGTCGTCAATAGATTTCGAAACGGTGTAAGCGGCTGTAAACCCGTAGCCCGACGAAAACCGCCTGGTCAAATAGAATTGCGCCGAGTGGTAATTGGAATTAGCGGAGGAATCGGTCAGCGTGACCGCGTTGAATCGTGGATCGATTCTACCGCTTGGCGTATTGACGCCGTTCAGCAGCAGGCTGATACGGTCGAACTCGCCACTGCGTTCCATATCGCTCTCCTGTTCAGATGTCTGAGGAGGTGTAAACGTGCCTGGGGCAATCGTATTGATAGCTCTCTGCCGCTGCAAATAGTTCCCCTTCACACCTACATAAGAGGCGCGCAGCAGGATGTTGAACGGCATCTGGCGCTGAAGCGTAAAGCTCCACTGCTGTACCTGCGGGTTCTTGATTTTTCGATCGACGGGCGTGATGGATCCGAAATTGAGAATGCTGTCTGGAAACGATCCCACCACCGCATGACCATTTTGTTGAAATTGGGACGTGCCCGCCACAAGGTTGGCGAAACTGTTAACGCCGCCGATCTGCGTTCCAGTTAAATCGAATTGATACATGAATGGCGGCAGGGCGCGAAGGTTATTCGCCGTTGGCCCCAGGTACAGAAAGTCGTACAGGATGCCGTAACCCCCGCGAAGTGTAAACTTTCCACCTCTTGGATTCCAGGCGAAACCAACCCGGGGCCCCCAATTCCAGCTTGGGGCGCTCGCAGTTCCGCCTACCGCGAAAGAGCCGAGCGGGCCTGTGCCCCCACCTCCTACTGGCAATTTCGAATCCAGATTCAGATTTGAAATCAAGTTGTTTACTTCTTTGGTGGAACCGGCATATTCAAGACGGAGGCCCAGATTGAAGGTCAGATGAGGACGATAGCGGTAATCGTTCTGCGCAAAGAAACTCGGATTCCATACCCGCAAGCCGCGATAGGAATTTCCAAATCGTTGTGTGTAGCTGAGCGGATCGCCTGCGAGGAAGTCGGCCAGCGTGGCGAACCGGAACACCCCGCGAGTGTTCAAATCGGTCAGCGTATTCGACTGCGTGCGGCTGACTTCCGCACCGAACTTCCACTGATGCGCGCCCGCGTTGTAAGTAACGCTATCGGCGAATTGAAAAGTGTTCTGAAAACGAGAACTCGGATTCTGTGGCGTCCATCCAAATGCCGATGTCCCATCGTCAAATTCGATGGACGGGCCACCCAAGCGGAACAGTGGCGGAAAGGTGGGTACACTGCGGCCATAAGACGCAAGAAACTGATTCACCAGACTGGGTCCGATGGTTCGCGTGTGCGACACTGACGCATTTACTGGCGTGTTTGCGGAAGCACTGCCTCGCGTGGGAAGGTTTGAATTCGCCGAAAAGGTAGTGGCAGGCGACCGGAAGATATAGTCGGCATATCCGAAACGGGCGTAGAAATAGTCGCGGCGAGTGATGTTCCAATCCAGACGGCTGGAAACCCCGGAGAAGTCGGCTGTTTGGGGAGACGGATTCGTCACCGTTCCGGTAGAGTTCACGGGGACACGGAGCTTTTGCAGGAGCGCCGCGGCGGTGGGGTCAATGGACGGAGTGATCTCATCCTCTCTCGGAACGTTTGCCACACGCGTCCCACCCGATCCACGGGTGATAATCTTCTGGAAGCTTCCGAAGAAGAACACGCGATCCTTGAGAATTGGCAAACCTGCGGTGAGTCCAAAATCGTGACTGTTGATGGGGGTCGCGCGGCCTGTACGGTCGAAATAGTCGCGGGAATTGAGCGCGCTGTTACGGAAGAAATCAAACAGACTTCCATGAAATCGATTGCTGCCGCTCTTGGTAAGGATCTGGACCTGCGAGCCGGAATTCCGTCCGAATTCCGCGTTAGGGTTTGTTGTAATCAGATTAAATTCCTTAACCGCGTCGATTGGAACAGTCTGCAGCCCCATGGCCCCAGCGCTTACCACGTCAGTTGCGGTGGCATTATCCAAAGTGATGTTATTCGCCCTACCGCGATTGCCATTTGCGCTGAAGCTGCCCGGATTCTGCGTGTTGCTTCGCGGCAATTCGGCCGTCACTCCGGGCGCGGTAGCCGCAAGCGACAAGACAGTTCCACCACCCAGGGCGAGAGGGCCTCGGACGGAGCCGAGAGGCAGCGCGGCAATGCGGCCGGACTGTAAAGCGATCTGTAATTGTGGATTTGCCGTGTTGACCGGCAGCGACGAACCACGGATTGTGACACGCTGGTCCGCGGTGTGAATTTGCAGAACCACATCGACCGTAGTGGAGACGCCACTCTGCACCAGCGCTTCGGCAAGAAAGGCGGAAAACGAGGCATACTCTACGCGAATATCGTAGTTACCGGGTGCGAGTTGGCGGAACACGGCGACCCCTTGCGGGCCGGCGTTGGCGAACCGGGCGGTGTGCATCTGCTGGTTCCGGATCTCAACCCGAGCGCCATGTATGGAGGAGCGTAACGCGTCGCTGACCCGAACCTCCATATCGCCGGTGATCTGCGCGTTCGCAAGGAACGGACAAAGGAGGGCGGTAAGTCCCAGCAAGGACAGAATCTGGCGGCGCGGATTCATGAGTCCGATGCGCCGGCGTGCAGTGGCAATGCACGCCATTTTTCAATCGCATGGAATGAGAAAGGCATCAATGTGACTGCAAGTACGTAATTATACTGGGCTGAATTGCTGCTGTGGCGGCTTCGCACAGCCGGATATTCTCAAGCGCACTGGCAAGATTGCGGGCGCCGCCTTTCAGCATTCCGATTTTGTCCTCAAAAAACGACTGTACTTCTACTCGACGTTGCTCATTGCAAAAGCCCGCTGCCGTTAACGGCAAAACGGCCGCGAATGGAATCCCTCTCGCGCCCGGCAATCTTGCGTTCAGCCGCTCGAAGTTCTGTTTCACGAAGTCCCAAATTACTGGACGCGTCTCTCTGCGCGCCGGTGTGAGTAGGGACGTGAGCTCTCGCGGTTCCAGGCCGCTGGCGAATATCAGGTCGAGCACGGAGCGCGCAATGGCAGGGTCGCCGAAATAACGTAAGGCAGTCACCATGGTGCTGCGCTCCCGTTGCGATTTGGTCGTTTTGATCTCCGCAACAATTCTTTGCAGTAGTGCTCCATCTCCGTCCCAGGTTGCGGCGATGAGGGCGGTTCCGGCCAGATCCAGATTTACGGCATGACGGTCGTCCAACCACGTTCGGCCCAATCGGGCGCCCTCGGCCCGCAGTTCGCGATCGTCGCCGGTAAGTGCCACCAAAGAGAGAAGGGATGGACGAAGCAAACGTGCATCGCGGGATTCGCCGATCTTCGGAATCCAGCCAAGCCGATGCGCTCGCGGGCTGTATACAGACTGGATCAATCGCGCCAAATTGGGCCTAAGCTGTACTGGAACCGCCTCACTGGCGGTCCCAAAAAATCCAAAGGTCGCCTGAACCACGTCACGGCTGGGATCACTGCCAAAACGGACAGCGGTTTGTAATGACTGGCCGGCATCTAATCGGCCAGCCGCGAAGAACGCCTGAACGTCTTGCAGCACACTGACTTTTTCTTGTTCCCGTAATTCCGGGAACCCCGGATCGAACAGCCGATCGAGCAGGCCACCTTCGTACTTCGTCCGGTAATAACCTGTCCCGTTTGCATTTGCGAGCAGCCAACCGGGGCAACTCTTTGTCTCCGGTAGCGGAAAGTCATCGGTCTGTTTTGAAAGCAGCACGCATTCCTGCTGCGGTGTTCCCTCATTGGTCCATTTCATGCAGACGGGGATCTTCCAGGTTGCGGCGGTGCTGCCCGAAGAGCCAAGTGGAAGAAAGCGTTCCTGGCTAAGCCGCACAACCGGAGCAGAATCCGGATGGCAGGAGACGTTTACGTGCAGGAGTGGAACTCCACGCTGGTTCAGAAAGGTGGAGAACGAAGAGCTCAGGCCGCGTCCGGAGGCCAAGTCCAGCGCGCTCAGAAAATCGGCTGCATCCGCATTCTTCCATGCATGACTCTTAAGAAACTGCTGCACACCTTTGCGGAAGAGATCCGGACCCGCGTAATTTTCAAACATGGTAATCACGGCAGCCCCCTTGGAATAGGTGATGTTGTCAAAGGCATTCGCGATATCGTCCGGCGCCTCAATGGGCTGCCGTATTTTGCGCGCCGCCAGGAGGCGGTCCGAATTCATGGCAACACTCTGACTGATCACTGCGTCGGATTTCCCGTTCCAGTCCGGTCGCCACTCATTGATTATCTTGCGCGAAATCCAACTGGCAAAGGCCTCATTCAACCAAATGTCGTCCCACCACGCCGTGGTCACCAGGTCTCCGAACCACTGGTGCGATATTTCATGGGCCATCACGCTGGCCCGGGCCCGCTGCCGTAGCTCCGTATCGTCCTGCGGGGCTGAAAGCAAAACTTGGGAATACGCGATCAAGCCGGCGTTTTCCATTGCGCCCCAGGCAGTGGTGGTCGGGACAACAATCTGGTCCAGCTTCTCATATGGAAATGGAATGCCAAAATAGTTTTCCAGGAGCGATAAGAGTTTCGGCGTGGTGCCAGCGGCGTTGACGGCGTCATTAGCGCGGCCGCGTGGCACGATGATCCGCAGCGGCGTTCCATTGGCTCCCGCTTTGCCTGCGTCGACAATGTCGAACGGCCCCACCGCTAGCGCCACCAGATAAGACGGAAGCGGTTTACTTTCGGCAAACAGCACGGTTTTTAGTTCGCCCGACTCCTCCGTTTCGGAGACGGCTGGCGTATTCGAGAAAGCGTGCAGCCGGTTCGGGATGTGCAGGGTTAATTTCCACGGCGTCTTGAATGAGGGTTCATCAAAACAGGGAAATGCGCGGCGCGCGGTGATCGGCTCAAACTTGCTGAAGATGTACCATTCACCGTCATAACGCTGCTGGAACAGGCCATCGGTTAGTATCCGGCTGACTTGGCCCGAATAGGAAATATGCAGCCGGGTCGGACCCGCCGGTATCGCCCCCTGCGTTTGCAGTGCTACTAGGTCGTTGTCGCGCGGTCCGGCAAGGGTAGGGAAGTCCTTTCCATGAGTTTGAATGGAGACATTTTGGACATCCAGAGACTTCGCATGTATCCAGATGACGGACGTTGACTGATGCACGTTAAGGTCGATGTCGATAGCGCCTGTAAAGCGGTCTTGACCGGGGATGAGTTTCAACTCTGCGGCGTACTTGAGAGGCTGCACCGTGCCGGGAAGACGAAGGGTGGGGGCCACCGGCTGCCCTTTCACGACGATTGCGGCCAGGAAGGTGGCCATCAGAAAACCCATCAGAACACTTCGAGGCATTGTTCAATGGTGTCACATTGCAATGCTACTAAAGCCGGTGCTGGAGGGCAACGGCCTCCACAAACTCACAGTGCTTTACGAACCCCAGCGATTCATAAATTCGAATGGCTACTGGATTCTGCTGGAATACATTCAGGCCAATGGTGGAGATATTCCGCCGCAGCAGTTCGCCAACAACCGCGCTGGTGACGCATGCGGCGAATCCCCTTCCGCGCCGGTCCCGCCGGGTATAAACGTTCCCGACCGCCGCAACCGACTCCTCCGCCGCAACCAGGTGCGTGCCGGCGGCGGCAACCAGTTCGCCGTTTTCTTTTACACCGAAAAACACGCCCTGGTCGAGCATTGCCGGAAAGAAAAAATCGGGTGACTCACTGGTGGCGTGCCCATCCAAGTAAAGCCGCTCCAAGGAAGGCAAATCGGCGATGGTCAATTGCCCGGCATCTCCGAAGGGAACCGGCCGGAACGTACCGGGAGTTACTGTCATCCGCCACATCGCTTTGCTGGCTGTGATGCGAAAACGTCCACTCAGTACGGGGATGATCCCGGGGCGGACTTGGAGGGACAATACAGGTTCACTTCCGCTCTCCTCCAGGATTGCCGCAACCGCGCCAGGTTCTCCCATTGCGAAGAGAATGGGCGGCGAGCATCCGCGATAAATCAATATGATTGTTGGCGCCTCCGCATGCACGGTGTACCAGGCGCATTGCTCGAAAAAACCCGGCTGCAGGTCGCCCAGCGCGTATACAGACCATGCAGGATCGGAATGAAGAATGGTGCGAATGGCGGCCGCGTCGAAGAGCGCAGGCATCTAAGATTTCACAATCAGGATTTCACAATCAGGATTACAATCTGCCCGCGACTGCTTTCGCCAGTTCCACACCCTTCTCACGCCCGTCTTGCAGTTGCCGCAAGTCGATCATGAAGCCGTCTTTTCCCTTTCGTACAGTCAGTGTCGAGTTCAACGGTCCTAGTTTCGCTTCATCCCAAGGCCCCGATACCGATTCCGGTTTCATACCCATCAGGACGCTGCCTGCATTGAATGCAGTGGTGGCCAACTGTCCATCGCCCCGGTAAATGGTTATTTGGAGAATCCACGTGGAACCATCGTTGGCGCTGGCTCCGAAGCCTTTCACCAGACTTTCCAGTTCCCGCGATTTCTCCGGCGGCTGGTTGGAATCGGATTTCGCCAGAGCCTGAAAACGCCGCGCCAAGTCGTCCCTGCTTGCCTGTGTCACGCTTGGATCGGCGTAGTAATCGCAATGCTCCTCGCTGGAACCTCCCTTCAGCGATCCATCGGTCCGGGTCAGCGCTATCCCCAAAATCCGCTCCGCTTCCTGCTTGCTCAGGAGCGCACAACCGTCGCGCTCCTGGCTGGACGGCCTGCTTTGCCTGGCATTCTCCAGGGCCGCCCCTACATCGACACCGGTCTTCTCTTTTAACTCCGCCATCTTGTCGTGAATTTTAGATTTGGCGTAATAGTACGTCCCCACGGCGCCCGCCATGCCCAATGCCACAAGAACAAAGAAGGCAATCAACGCGTACATGATTACCGGACTGCCTTTTGCCGGGGGAAGTGGCGTCACGTGCTGGGGAGCGGGATTACCAGCCGGGGGTTGTTGGCCCGGCGATACCGGATTCCCGCACTGCTTACAGAAACTCGCGGCCCCATCCAGAGCGCCGCCACACTTCATACAGAAATTCGCCATCTCACCTCCGTGTACTCTTAGGATTCTGCGCCTATTGGATCGTTTGTGCAATCACTTTTTGCGATTGCAGGTCCTTATACTGAAGTTGTAGGCCGTGATCGCACCTCGCCCCGAAAACATTCCGCGAGTGTTCCTTTCCGCCGAATGGCGCTATTTGGCGATGTTGAACTACGAAGTAGATCCGGATCTTCTGCGCAACCACATTCCACCCGGCACGGAACTGGATTCATTCGAAGGCAAAACGTTCATTAGCCTGGTTGGATTTCGATTTCTCCGCACCAAAGTCCTGGGGATCGGCGTCCCCTTCCATCGCGACTTCGATGAGGTGAACCTGCGGTTTTATGTCCGGCGGCATGCAAACGGAGATCTCCGCAGGGGCGTTGTGTTCATTCGCGAAATTGTGCCGCGCCATGCCATCGCAACCATCGCCCGCGTAGCGTATAACGAACGGTACATCCGTCTGCAGATGAGGCACACCATCGCGATCCATGGGCCTGGCGATGCAAACATCGCCACGGATTATCAATGGCGTCTGAACGGCGCCTGGAATCGGCTATATGCAAAAGCATCCGGCGTTGCATACCGGCCCATGGAATCGAGCATCCAGCAATTCATCACGGAACACTATTGGGGATATTCAACCCAACGCCGCGGCGGATGCAAGGAATACCAGGTGGCCCATGAGCCATGGCGCGTCTGGGACAGCACCGCCGCGGGTTTTGAAGGCGACGCTAACACGTTGTACGGGGCCACCTTCGCAAGTGTTCTAAACCGTAAGCCGGATTCGGCATTCATCGCCGAAGGTTCACCCGTCATGGTCTTCGCCGGTAAGCCGGTCGTTTTGACCACAAGAACCGGATAGCGGTTGTTCGGCGCGGCATCTTAGTATCGGAATGTGAGCAACGTGAACACCATAGCGGCCGCGGACTGGAATGCAGCCGCAAATTCGTTAACTAACCATGGATTTGCCCAGCTTCCTTCGTTGTTATCGGCACAGGAATGTAACGATCTGATCGCGCTTTATGTAGATCCCGGCCTGTTCCGAAGCCGCATTGAGATGGCTCGATTCCGATTCGGCCGCGGTGAGTATCAGTACTTCCGTTATCCGCTGCCGCGGCTGGTGGAAGATCTCCGCCAGCAGTTGTATCCAAAACTGGTGGCTGTCGCGAACGCTTGGGCGCGTCAGTTGGGGACCAGCGAATTTCCAAGTACCCTGAGTGAACTGCACAAACTTTGCCACCAACAGGGGCAGACCAAGCCAACGCCGCTGATGCTGCGTTATACAGCGGGAGACTTCAATTGCCTCCACCAGGACATTTATGGTGAAATCGCGTTTCCTCTGCAAGTGGTGTTCTTCCTTTCCGAGCCCGAGCGGGACTACAGTGGTGGCGAATTTCTTTTGCTTGAGCAACAGCCTCGGGCGCAATCGGTGGGCAGAGTGGTGCGGCCCCGGCAAGGCGATGCACTGGTGATTACCACTCGATACCGGCCTGCACAGGGCAAGCGCGGTATGTATAGAGTTAACGTTCGCCATGGCGTGAGTGAAGTAACGGAAGGCCAGCGCTGGACGCTTGGAATCATTTTCCACGATGCCGCGTGAGCGTGTGTTTGTTTCGATCCCGGTGAATCCGCCATTTCCATGGGAACAGATTCTTGCGTATTTATCCTGGCGTTGTACGCCCGGCATGGAGTCAATGATGGACGGATCGTACGTAAGGCGGACAGTGGCGGGCGAGGTTACCGTGACCCATGAGCCCGATGTCCTGCGAGTGGTCTCGGCAGAAGATGTCAGCGCGCGCGTCCGCCGCCTGTTTGACCTCGATTGCAACCCCACTGAAGTATGCCGCGCGCTCGCCGGGTGTCCTGTAATTGGCCCCCGTGTGAACCGGCTTCCCGGCCTGCGGATACCCGGTTGCTGGGAGCCCTTCGAGCTCTGTAATCGCGTGATTCTCGGTCAGCAAGTCAGCGTGAAAGGCGCCAGCACCTTAATGGGCCGTCTGGGTACGATCTGCCCCGGCTTCGTCCGGGAAGACCTGGCGCAAGCCGATCTCAGTTCACTCGGCGTGCCTCAGCGCCGTGCACAAACCATCCGCGCCCTGGCGCAGGCTGCCGTGGAAGGCAAGCTGGATTTTGAGACCCGGCCATGGGAACAGAATGCAGCCGCGCTCCGGAGTATTCCCGGCGTTGGTCCCTGGACTGTAGATTATTTAGCCATCCGGCTTGGCCGCGATTCCGATGCGTTCCCCGAAACCGATCTCGGATTGCTGCGAGCCACCGGCGTGAAGTCTCCGCGCGAACTCCTGCGTCTGGCTGAAGCGTGGCGGCCTTATCGAGCGTATGCAGCGATGTATCTCTGGGCGCTACAGTAGGGGACACGACACTAGGCGGTGTGATGGCAGACTACTTATTCAAAGAGAATCTTTTGACGGAAATCCAGATTCCCGAAAAAGCCATGTTAAGTCACACGGTCCACAACGATGACTTGGTCAAGATCACGTTATTCGCATTTGCCGCGGGGCATGAAATGGCTGCACATACCGCGCCGGTGCCCGCCGTGATCCAGATCCTGAAGGGAGAGGCGACCCTTGCGCTGGGCACGGATGTCCACCAGGTTGCGGCGGGTTGCCTGGTCCATATGCCTCCTCAGCTCAAGCACGGAATCGTGGCGAAGACGCCGATGTTGATGCTTCTCACCATGTTGAAGACTGGTTGAAGTCTGCCGTGTAGCGGTTCACACCAATTCCGCGCCGCTCCTGCCGCATCTCAGATTCACAGGAGCGGCGGATCATGAAAAATCGGAATCCTCGGAGCAGGGCACATTGGGGGAACGCTGGCACGGCTCTTCGTCCGGGCGGGGCATGAAATAGGGATTAGCAATTCGCGTGGACCTGAGTCGCTGCACAGTGAGGAAACGGCCAAGCGGCTACCAGGTGCACGCCTGGTAAAAGCATTTAATACTATGTATTTTCAGCATCTGGCCACACGCGGCCGCACCGATTTACCGGTAGACCAGCGCCATGCTATCTTTTTGGCCGGCGATGACATCGAGGCCAAACACGTTGTTGCTCAGCTCATTCAGGAGATTGGTTTCGCGCCAATCGACACAGGCTCTCTGCGGGACGGTGGACGCGCGCAGCAACCCGATTCACCGATCTACAACAAGCCCATGACTGGGCAGCAGGCCTCGTCCGCGCTAGCAGAACTCACGAACGCTCCGCGTTGATGTAAAATCAGCGCAGACTATGACCCCTCACGACACCACCTCACGGCGCTCATTCCTTGCACTCACAGCCGCGGCTCCGTTTGCGGCCGCCGCTAACAACAAGCGCACTCCAGTTGGCCTGGAACTATACTCGGTGCGCGACCAGTTGAAAGAAGATCTGATGGGCACCGTCCGGGGTGTCGCGAAAATGGGCTACGATGGCGTGGAGTTTTACGCTCCCTACTTCGAGTGGACTCCAGACTACGCCAAGCAAGTCCGGAAGCTCTTGGATGATCTCGGCATCCGTGCCTTCTCCACTCATAACGGCCCGAAATCGTTCACCCCGGAAAATCTACCCCATGCAATGGAACTCAACCAGATCATTGGAAGTAAGTTCATCATCATGGCGAGCGCAGGCCGGGTGGAAACGCTGGACGGCTGGAAAAAGGTGGCAGGCACTCTCAGCGACGCCGCTGAGAAGTTGAGGCCCGCCGGTTTGCGGACCGGATACCACAATCACAAGCTGGAGTTCGTCCCTGTTGAAGGCAAGCGCCCCATGGAAGTACTGGCTGCGAACACGCCGAAAGACGTCGTGCTGCAACTCGACATCGGCACCTGCGTCGAGGCTGGTTCCGATCCCGTCGTCTGGATTAATGGGAATCCCGGACGTATCACATCACTGCATTGCAAAGATTGGGCGCCCGGTCCCGACAAAGGCTTCAAGGTATTGGTCGGCGAGGGCGTTGTCCCGTGGAAGAAGGTGTTGAAAGCCGCCGAGAAGACGGGCGGTGTCGAGTATTATCTGATTGAGCAGGAAGGCAGCGCCTATCCTCCAATGGAAACCGCCCAGCGGTGCCTCGCCTCATTCCGAAAGCTGCAATCTTCCTAATCTAAATATGGACTTCGCGAAACTTGGCTCTACCGGCTTGAAAGTCTCCCGGATTTGCTTGGGAACCATGACCTACGGTTCAAAGAAATGGCGGGAGTGGGTGCTTGAAGAAGAAGAGAGCCGCCCCTTCATCAAGCGCGCGCTGGAACTGGGAATCAACTTCTTTGATACCGCGGATATGTACTCCGTGGGTGTGAGTGAAGAGATTCTGGGGCGTGCCTTGAAGGATTTCGGACCATCGCGCGACCGCGTCGTCGTCGCGACGAAAGTCTTCAATCCCATGGGTGACGATCCGAACCAGCGTGGTTTGTCGCGCAAACACATTCTGCACGCCATCGATGATAGCTTGCGGCGCTTGGGTACCGATTACGTGGATCTCTATCAGATTCACCGTTTCGATTATGAAACGCCGATTGAGGAAACACTCGAAGCGTTGGACGATGTGGTGAAGATGGGAAAGGCCCTGTATATCGGGGCATCCTCAATGTATGCGTGGCAGTTCGCGAAGATGCTCTACAAGTCGGATGAACTCGGCTTGACGCGCTTCGTCAGTATGCAAAATCATTACAACCTGGTCTATCGGGAAGAAGAGCGGGAGATGATGCCGTTGTGCCGGGAGGAGGGAATCGGGCTGATCCCCTGGAGTCCGCTAGCCCGCGGATTTCTGGCGGGCAATCGCCGAAAGCAGGACTTCGGCGAGACCGTGCGCGCGAAAACCGATGAATTCGCGCATACTCTCTATTACCAGCCATCCGACTTTGTAGTGGTTGATCGAGTGAGTGAGATCGCCCAAAAGCGCGGCGTCGCCAATGCGCAGGTGGCCCTGGCGTGGTTGTTGCAGCAGCCGGGCGTTACGGCGCCCATCGTTGGTGCAAGCAAGATGCGGCATTTGGAAGATGCCGTTGCAGCAGTAACTCTGAAATTGGATGACGACGAACTCAAAGCGCTCGCTGAGCCGTATCAGCCGCACAACGTGCTCGGCCATTCCTGACCGTTCAACTCTCCTGAATGCCCACTTTCTTGAAAACGGCCCGAGCCGATTCCAGACCAAGCCTGGCAGCCTCTTCAGGAGACATGTTCTTGAGATTCCGGCCGAACACTTCCACGCTGAGCGCGTCTTGATAGCCAATGGTGCGCAAGGCCTTTAGTACGCCTTCCAGGTCAATCACGCCTTCCCCCGGCATCAGCCGCTCGTTGTCGCGAATATCTTCTGGCGGCAGCCTCGGCGCGTCGTTGAAATGAACATGGACGATGCGGTCTTTCCCTGCATTCACGATATCGGCGGTGGTTGCGCCGGCATGATGCCAGTGCCACACATCGACCAGCAATCCCACGTTTGGACCGCACTCTTTAGCAAACTCAAGCATTTCTCCCATCCGCCAAATAAACTCATGTGGATACATTTTGCGCAGGTGTAGCGGTCCTAGAAATTCAAGCGCAAGGCGTACGTGAGATCGCGCCAGAATATTGGCGCTTTCCGTAAAACGCTTTTTATAAATGCGCCGCAGTTCGTCTTTCGGGGTTTGGCTCGACGGCATGATCCAGGTCATCATCCGCGGACACCCGATCGCCGCCGCAAAGGGAGCCACTTCCTCCAACTTCGGAAGTGCCGCCCGAAAGTCGGCGTCTTCTTTGCGAAATTCCACGGGGAAGTTGATGACCGACGGCCGGAGTTTTAAGGTCTCCAGCAGGTTCCGTGTCCCCGCAAGCCCGTTCTTCATTGCTGAATCGAGCGCAACATCTACACCATGGAAACCAACCTGCGCCGCCAGACGGGCGAACTCAGGCCACGCCACCCGTCCGGTTACCAGTGTGCTGTTCAGTGACAGATACATGACGATATTAGACCGCACCCAAGACCGCGGATGACGGGCGCTCAAGCTGACTTTCTGACCACGGTGCTGGGGAAACACACGCGCAACCCCACCGCAGTTTCACGGCCCGGCCCTTCGCAGCAGAAACAAAATCGTTACACTAAATGCCAGATTGGCTCCCAGCAGTATGATCCCTATCATGCGATCCTGCCGCCGCATCCACCACATCACGATTCCCGTCAGCCCCAGACCCACGGTTGCCAGTGAGACCAGTCCCACAAACATCGCCCAGCATTTCAGCGGCAAGTACTCGTGCCAAAGCCCGGCGGCATGGTGCAAGCGGTTCAGCCGGCCCATGAACCCGGCTACACTGGTCCGCACATACGCCGTGCCTGTCTTGCGATCATATTGAATTTCATGCACCGTTCCTGGTAGCACAATACGAATGGTGAATCCGGGCGCAGTCTCCTGCACGGAAGCGATCTCGCCGCGAAGATTGCCATTGATCATTAGCTCCCGCGCCACGGAGCGCCCATCGGTATACCCTGGCGCCATCGGGATGTTCACATCGTGAATCGCCGGTTTCGTATGGAACCACTTTGGATGGGCCATCTGCACGGCGCTCAAGCCGTACACCAGCAAAAATGGCAGCGAGGACAAACCGAAAATCAGGTGCAGAGTACGTATAGTTTTATACATCGCTTAACGGAGTTCCCACCAAAACGCAGCAAGTCCAATCGCGCCGCCGATCAGGGAAGTATAAGCCCAAATAAACCGGGGCCGCGACGACAGCCACAAATACACGCCCGACACACAGAACGCGAGTAGCGACCACATTGCCACCTCGTTCCATGCCGCCCAGACATGCACCATCCTTGGACCTTCCGCATCGCCCAGCGTCATCGCGTGCATGTCTTCCAGGAACAACCAATTGCTGTTCCGGATATCGTCAATGCGCAATTGATGTTCGCGTTCCAGTACGATCACGCGGTAGATGCCGTTGATATTGTAGAAGTCCAGCAGCAGATCCTTATCCGGCGTATGCCTGAGAAACCAATCGGGCATAGGACGCGTAAGAGGCAATTGCAGGGTGCGGTAAACGAGGTCCGCCACTTGCTTGTCGTTCAGTGAACCGGGCACGGAAAACGGAACGTAACGGACGGCATTGGTTACCTTCGGGCGCGCCTGGCCCGGTTGGAACGTGGCAACCAGACCAGCAATGCCATAAATCACAAGATGGGCAAGCGTCAGCAGACCCGCATAGATGTGTAGGTTCTTGACCAGCTTGTTCATCGGGGTTCCACTAGCGTAACTCACACGCCGGCTAGGAATCTGGCGTATTATAGCTCAATGCGAATATTCGTCTGTTTGCTGATGGCAATCCCTATTTTTGCCCAGACTCCTCCTGCAGCCCCCGAGCGGAAAGGTGGACCCCCACCCGCCCCAAAGAATCTGAAATTACTCAAACCGGAAGAGGTCCGGCCGATGATGGCAGCCTTTCGGGTTGCGCTGGGCGGCCAGTGTACTACGTGTCACGTGCGAGGCGATTTTGCCAGTGATGAGAAACCGGAGAAGGAAACCGCCCGCATGATGATCGCGATGACACGGGACATCAACGCGAAATTTACAGATGGGAAGATGCACGTTACCTGCTTCACCTGCCATCGTGGCGATGAGCACCCGAAAACGGCGCCGGATGCGGCCCCGGCTCCTCCCGCGGCAAACTAATCGCGCCGGAATCGCCGGCCACCACACGCGCCGGTCGCCTCGGTTGACAGCCGGGATCCGGCTCGGCTACCATAGCTCTAATTGCAACGCGATTGCAACTGGAGCTAAGATGCCATTGACGATTCTCGCCTTCCTGTTCGTAGGGACTGTCACCGCCGCGACACTCGAAGGCGTTATTACGGCGGCGGGCACAAAGCAGCCCATACCAAGTGCGGTGGTCACGCTGGACTCCACAGGGCAGCATTTGGAGACCAATGCGGACGACGCCGGCCATTGGGCATTTTCCGGGATTCCCGCCTCGGCCCAGTACACCCTGACCGTCCGGGCAACCGGATTCCAGACATTCACCATAGTTCATCTAGTTGTCGTAGAGGGACAACAGCTAGTACTAAATCGGGCTTTGGAACTGAACCCAAACAGTGAATCGGTCACTGTTCTGGAGGGCTTGGTCCCCGTCAGAACCGACGCCCCGGAGATCGCTCAGACCATCGATGCGAAACAACTGCAAGAGCTGCCATCAAACGGGCGCAGTGCCAACCGGTTCGCGTTGTTGAATCCCCATGTGCGCAACACTGCCGGTTTGGGAAGCGATGGGTCATCGGCATCCCGGTTGTCCATCAACGGCAACTCGTTCCGCCACACCCACTACCGTCTGGACGGGAACTCGAACTACGATCCCATCTATGCCAACGCCCCCCAGCAGAATATCTCCGTCTCGGCAGTGCAGGAAGTGAAGGTATTGACCAACCAGTACTCGGCGGAATATGGCGCCTCTTCCGCCGGCATAGTTGCACTGACAACCAAAGCCGGAAGCGACGATTTTCATGGCGAAGCCTTCGCCTTCGTGCGCCCGAGCGGCATCCAGGCCGCGCCGCCTGTGTCCGATAGACGCGTTCCTAATGAAAGAATCCAGGTCGGGGCATCCGCCGGCGGCCCCCTAATCAAGGGGCGAAGCAGCTTCTTTGTAAATTTCGAGCGAATCGCACAGGACCGCGGCGCGTTCATCCAATCGCCAGTTGCATCCACGTACATCGGAAGCTTCAACGAATGGTACGCACTGGCTCGCATCGACCATCAGATCAATCAGAATCACGCCGTCTCGTTGCGGCTGAATGGCAACTACGGACAGAACACAAACGCGAACGATCGCGTGAGCGGCTTCACGCAACCCAGCGCCGCACAGACTAGCAGTAACCAGGCTGCCGGCGCGCAACTGAGCCTGCGGTCGTCGCTCGGCCGTTCGTGGAATGAGTTTCGAGCCAACTACATCGATTCCATCCCAAACAGCAGCCGCGCGGTGAACCCGCAGGTCTCCATCGTCCGCTCCTCTTACAGCACTGAGGGCGGCTCGGCATACACTTGGGTCCGGATGCAGAACGTGCAACTATCCGATGTTCTGGCCTTTCAGTCCGGCCGCCACAACGTCAAACTCGGCGGTGACTACATCCGTCTGAAGGCACGGGATTATAGCTTCACCCCGTTCGGTGAATACCGCTTCGCGCCCGGTCCGCCCGTCCCTGGTCAACTACCAGTGCAATACACTCAGACTTTCGGCGAAGGCTTCCTTCGTTACGGCCAATCGCTGGCCTCCATCTTCGTTCAAGACGACTTCCATGCGCTCCCGCGCCTGACAATCAATCTGGGTGTGCGCTATGAGAATCAGTCGATCACTACGGATCGGAACAACATCGCCCCCCGGCTGGGATTGGCTTTCGACGTCACGGGGAAGGGAAGCACCATCATCCGTGCAGGCGCCGGAATGTTCTATGACCAGTACTTCCTTTACATCACCCGCCGCTTCTTCCTGGAGGGCTTCCATGCGCCCACGGCGAGTTACACGTTCACTCCAGGTCAGCCCGGTTTTCCGGTGTTCCCGAATGCGTTAGCCGCGGTCCCGGATTCCGCGCAACAATCAGTGCGGGACGTCTATTTGCCTGGTTCGAAGGTGCTAAATCCGTATAACTTGCAGTATTCGCTCGGCCTCCAGCAGACCTTGGGCAAGTGGCTTCTCACTGCGGACGGGATACACTCCCATACGTTGCGCCAGATGCGAGTGCGGGACGCGAACGCCCCGGCGCCGTTCCTCCGGACTGGGCCTGGACAGAGCCGCAGTGCCGCACAAGCCGATGCGACCCGGCCGGATCGAACAGTGCGGAACATTGCGATGGTTGAAAACAGCGGTTCCAGCCTTTACGACGCTTTCGACGTGGGCGTGATCCGGAGACTCTCGAAACGTTTTCAGTGGGAAGGGCATTACGTGTTGTCGTCCTCTTCTACCTACTCCATGTTTTTCGGCGAGCCAAATACGGGTGTCCCAAATGACTGGAGCAACACCGGGACGGCCGAGCGCGGTCCCAGTGATTTCTACCAGCGGCACCGCTTTGTCACCAACGGTCTTCTCGATCTGCCATTTCGCATTCAGCTCTCGGCCGTGGGCATCTTCGGTTCCGGCCTTCCCGTAAATCCCCTGACCGGGGTGGATAATAACGGGGATACCAACCTCGCGGACCGGCCAGCGGGTCTCGGCCGCAACTCCTTCCGAGGCCCGGCGCAGGCAAGTGTTGACGTCTCGCTGGCAAAGCGCGTCGCTATCCATGAATCGCTTCAGGTAGAAATGCGGGCAGAGGCATTCAATATCGCCAACAGCGTGAATGCCGTGAAGGTGAACAACATTTACGGAAACGGCGTGACCCCCGCAACATCGTTCCTGCGTCCCATTGCGGGCGTGCAGAATTCCGACCCTGGCCGGCAGTTTCAGTTCAGCGTCCGGCTGCTACTTTAGACCGGGCGGCAATTCGAAAACCTCCACCGGAGCATCGCCCGGCCGGTACTGGAATTGGCTACCGGCATAGACCACGTTCCGCATCCAGTCGGTAGGATCGGTCCAGACGAGTTTTCGTCCCTTCATGGCCGCCGCCAGATTCGACAGATCCCAATGCAGCGCGAAGCCCGGCATTACGGCATCATGCAGGTTCTGGTGTACCGGACCACTAAACGCTGCGCGGATGCTGTGCGGCGTGCGATCGAGCCAGACGGACGAAATGCGCTCGTCAATGGCCGCGGCAAGCAATAGCCAGATTCCAGGGACTTCGCTGGCCACGGCGCCGATCTGTTTCGAATCGACATCCGGCCTCCATGCCAAATAGTCCACCGCACGCATGATGTCGAGCGCTCTCATGCCGGGAAGATTCCGGCCAATCAGCCACGCGCGCGTGTTGCTGATCCAATCGCCGGAGAACGCAACGGTAGATCGGATCGGACGGCCACGCACGTTGAGAACCGCCGCCACTTGATCGTTGCCGGTAAGCTGGCGGGCAGTCTGCTCCGCATAGGGGAAGGATTCAAGAATCAACACCGTCCGTTTGCGCCCGTTCGCCGAATGCGGCTTGAATACGGAAAGAGAGATATCCAGTCCCGGCTCGGATTCAAGCACCACATGCTCCACATCGGAAGCCTCGGTAGAACTCGACTTCACAATCGGCGGCCGTTTCTCATAT
The DNA here is from genome assembly GCA_038200305.1 of Bryobacterales bacterium. GTDB lineage: Bacteria > Acidobacteriota > Terriglobia > Bryobacterales > Bryobacteraceae > JANXXV01. The sequence goes on along the minus strand of JBBPYD010000137.1, from coordinate 1,235 downwards.
TGCACCCACAATCGGATCTGTTCCAGCAACTCAGACTGGCTGCGCGGACTGCGCGGTGTCTCGCCGATAATCTGGAACACGTCGCGCGCACCCGGTTCGAACGTCACCTGACCGCTGCGGGTGGCATTCAGCATCCGGGCGGGGGCGAAGGTCACTGGTTGCTCATGCCAGTCGCCTTTGCCGTCCTTCAACCAGCGGATCATCCACTCATAGATGGCCTCGCGAATCACCAGCGGAGTGCCGTGGGGGCCTGGGCCCACTATCCACTTGATTTTGTCTTGCGCGCCATAGAGCCCGTACCACTGGCTCGCTTCGTCGAATACCTGTTTCGCACCAGCCGGAGTGAAGAAATCCTTCTCTGTCGAAGTCATCAGCCACGGCTTTGGTGCAAACAGTTCCGGGTAGTCGGCGTGATCCAGCCCCGCCGCCAGAAATCCGGGGATGCTCTGCTCGGAATCGCCAATCGAGCCGGAGAACAGTGTCTTGAAAGAATTCATGTAGCAAGCGGGAGCCGCCACCTTGATGCGTGAATCCAGCGCGGAAATGTACGTGGTGATGGTCCCGCCGCCGGAGCATCCGGTGCAGCCGATCTTCTCGCGGTCCACCTCCGGGCGGCTGAGCAGATAATCCAGGGCGCGCTTTGCATCCCAGATCCGGTATCGCGCAAAGCTCTGGCCCATCAGGATGCTCTGCGCTCCGGCCATGAAATGCTGTTCCACGGAGCCGCCAGCCAGACTGTGGCCCAGCCGAAGATCAAACGCCTGCAATCGTTCTCCTTGGCCGATCGGATCGTACGTGAGGACAACGAAACCTTTCATCGCCAGATTGGCCGCAATCCCCTGGACTGCGGGCTTGCCGTAATCCCAATGCCCAAGCGGCAGAAGAATGCCCGGAAACGATCCGGTGCTTACCGGCCTGTAGAGATTGGCCGTGACGTACAAGCCCGGCAAGCTCTCAAAAATCACATCTTCAATGATGTAGCCATCCTGGCGCAACACGGTGGTGATTCTGGCGTTCAAGGGACCGTCGTAATTCGGCAGCCCTCCTATCAGTTCCAGAATCTTTCCTCGCACGTGTTGCTTGCGGGTCTCCGCATCGGCCGTGGTCTTAATCGACGCGATCTTCTCGCCCCGGTGCTGCAACTGTTCCTGGGCAATGTGGTCCATCCACTGGAGCAGCGCTGTTTCCTGTGCGCTCAGCGTGAGGGCGAAAATCAGCAGGGCTGGAATAAATCT
>JBBPYD010000136.1:0-27406 GCA_038200305.1 Bryobacterales bacterium | reverse complement strand
GTGGTGGGCTCATCGAGGAAGAGCAGTTGCGGTTCATTTACCAGGGCGAGGGCGAGGGCCACGCGCTGTTTCTGGCCGCCGGAAAGCTGTCCGTAGAAGGCGTCGCGCTTTTCCCAGAGCTGCAGCCGGTGCATTAGCTTGTCCGCGTTTGTGGTTCGCGTGTAGAAGCTGGAGAAGACTTGCAACGCTTCGCGGACGGTGATCTTGTCTGGAAGGTTGGTGGCCTGGAGGCAGACGCCGATCCGATCTTTAATCTTCTTGTTGTCCACGGCGGGATCGAAGCCGAGCACGGAGACTTCGCCGCCGGTGCGTGGGCGGAGTCCTTCTAAAATTTCGACGGTGGTGGTCTTACCCGCTCCGTTCGGACCGAGCAGCCCAAACACCTGGCCTTTAGGCACATCGAAATCGAGACCGCACACGGCTTGGAAATCTCCGTACGATTTGGTTAGGCCGCGGACAGAGATTGCGTTATCGGGCAATCAGCACCTTGATCGATTCACGGCAGAAGGCGGGCAGATCTTCGGGCTTGCGGGAGGTAACCAGATTCTTATCGACCACCACTTCCGCATCGCTGTAAATGCCGCCAGCATTCATCACGTCGTCTTTGATGGCGAAAAAGCAGGTGGCATTCCGGCCCCTGAGAATCCCGGTGGAGCAGAGGACCCACGGCCCATGGCAGATGGCCGCAACCAGTTTGCCTTCCGCATCAAGATCGCGGACGAATTGAATCGCGAGAGGGTGACGGCGAATGTGATCGGGGGCATAGCCGCCCGGAATAATGACGCCATGGAAATCCGCGGGGTTTGCATCCTGATAGGACATGGCGCATTTCACTGGATAGCCGAGTTTACTGGTGTAAGTTTGACCGGCAGCGGGGCCGACAGCGATCACTTCAGCGCCTGCTTCTTGCAGACGAAACAGGGGATACCAAACTTCCATTTCCTGATACACGTTGTCCACCAGGATCGCCACTTTCTTGCCTTGTAATTCCATACGCAAACTATTGTAGTTTGTTCCCGTACTTATTTGATTTGGCAAGCTTCTCAAAATGCTCATAGACGATGCGGGTGACCGCGCCTACGGGATCGGTGTTGGCGTCCAAAAAGGTGGAGTTGACACTGAGCACGAAGGGACGTCTAGGCAGCAGGATGAGTCCGGTTTCGCAGCGGACGCCGGTGAGCTCGCCGGGTTTGGCCGCGACTTCCACCGATTCCGGAATGACCTTGCGCATGTCCGCATCCACGCGCTTCAGGATTGCGAGCATCTCGTGTGAGGCATCGGCATCGAGGATCTTGCCGCGATAGATCATTTCCAGCAAGCGGGCCATCTCCTCGGGTGTGGAGATGTTTTCATGGTCTTGCGCGGCGGCTGCGGTGTCAAGCATTTTTCGCTGCAAACGGGTGGCGCGGAAGCCGAGTTCACCTAGAGTCCGGTTCACTTGGTCGATGCCCACCATTGCGATGCAACGATTCGTGGCGGTGTTATCGCTGGTTTCAATCATGGCGCCGATGAGATCGCGGACCGTGAGGGTGGTTGGTCCGCTTCGGAGCAGGATTTGAAGATGCCCGCTGCCGCCAACGGTGTCCTCGGGCTTCAACGTGACCGGATCGGTGAGTTTGAATGCGCCTGCCCGCGCGGACTTGAACATCTGGATCATGATGGCGATCTTGATGGAGCTGGCTTGCGGGAAGACCGTGTCGCGGTTGAGGGAGAGCGTGCGGCCGTTGTTGAGATCGATCGCGTAGAAGCCGAGCACGCCATCGAGTGCGGAGTTGAGGGTGCGGACGCGGTCGAGGGTTTTTTGCTCTAGCAACTCAATAGCGGTGGGTTGGGCGGAGATGTAGGTATTGGCAAGGAGCAGAGCGCAGAGGAGTTTGTTCATGTATCTTCGATTGTAGGATTCTTGGTAGCTTGAGCGCTCCTCATTTCCGCAACCAAGCATCCGATAAGCTCGGTGGCGGACATCGAACGCGCGCGGGTAACTCCCGTGCCAGCCCACAGAGATAGAAATCTCTCGTCGCCTCGCTTTGCGGCAGCGGTTCGCATTGGCCGCGTTAGAGCGTTCTGCAATGGGTATGGAAGGATCGCGTTTTCCTTCCCTTTAAGTCTGGCGATGAAGGTGTTGGCGAGGCCCCGGGCGGGCCTGCCGGAGAAGGCTCGCGTGATGACCGTCGTGTTCTTACCGGCAGAGAGGATCGCCCGCTTGTATGCTTCAGACGCACCGGATTCAGGGCAAGTTAGGAATGCAGTGCCAAGTTGCGCTCCGTCTGCGCCAAGGGCCATTGCCGCTGCGATGTCGCGGCCATCCATGAGACCGCCGGAAGCGATCACCGGCGTGCGCACGGCTCCTACGATTTCACGGACGAGATCCAGGGTCGGAACCATGGCCGTTTCGAATGGGCCCGCGAAGGTTCCACGGTGCGCGCCAGCCTCGGAGCCTTGCGCGACGATTGCATCTACTCCTGCTTGCTCCAGCAGACGCGCCTCTTCAACTGTTGTAGCGGTGCCGGCGAGTGCAATTCCGCGCGATCGGAGATGCGTTATCGCCTCGGCGGCGGGGATGCCGAACGTGAAACTGAATACGGCTGGCCGCGCTTCCAGGACGGCTTCCAACTGCCTGGGGAACGGATCAGCCGGGAGGATTGGCAGAACCGGAGGCGGTAATCCAAGCGACTTGTGGATGCCTGCAAGGAGAGCTAGCATCGGCGCGGAATCTGCGTGCGTATCGGGATCGTATGCACCGGCAAACAGGTTTACGTTAAACGGCCTGCCCGTGAGATCCCTGATGCTTCGAATGGCTAGCGTGATCTGATCAGGAGTTTGGTAGGCGGCTCCGAGTGAGCCAAGACCACCTGCGTTAGAGACCGCTGCAACCAATTCGGGAGTGGTTGGGCCTCCAGCCATTGGAGCCTGAATGATGGGGTGCTCAATGCCAAGTTGCTTCAACATTCCACAAGATCGGATTAATCAGGGTCCGATCCCCTTGTCTAAGGTGAATCCTATTTCTTTTGCGCGCGGGCGGTGGACGGTGGGGTGATTCCTTTGCTGCGCAGATAACCCACCAGATTGCCGTAATGTTCGTTTAGGCCGGTGAGCATCGCCAGTATCGGGGTTACCGGGTACAACTTCTTTTCGCCAATCGTGATTTCGGTTAGGGCTTTCTGGTCGGTCATGCCATTGAAGGCGGAGTCGCAGATTGCGAACGAATCCTTCATTGCTTTCACCAGGCCGGCTTTCGATGTGGCGTGCTCCGGCTTGGGAGCCACAACGCCTTTTATCGCAGAGCAGTTGTTGTTAATGGAAATTACCGTGTGGTCAATCCACTCACCGAAGGAACGCTGCGGTAGAGTGAGGTGGAAGTTGTAATTAACTTCCGGCATCACTTCGGCAGTCTCGATCAAGTTTTGCTTGACAGCATTGTAGCGGCCCATCACAGCTTGCATGAGCGGCCCCTCCTGCGCTTGGGCTACGGACAGATAGGCGGCGAGAGTGCAGAAAAGAAGCTTCATCCCCGGCATTCTACCGCATTTGATGATCGATCTCCTGCAGCCAATCCGGGCGCTTGAGAACTTCGCGCGCTTTGCTGCCATCTGGAGGTCCGATAATGCCTTCGCGCTGCATCATATCTAGGATGCGGGCCGCGCGGCCATAACCAAGGCGTAAACGGCGCTGGAGCGTGGACGTGGATGCCTTGCCCATTTCCAGGACGACGCGCACGGCATCCTGATACATGGGATCCTCCTGGCCGTCGAACTCTTCCTCGGTCTCTTCAGCTTCGTCGTCGGCCGGAGGCGCCAGCAGGAACGTTTTGTCGTACTCGGGCTGCGCCTGGTCTTTCCAGAACTCGACCACGGAATTGATTTCCGTCTCGGAAATGTAAGCGCCGTGGACGCGAGTCAGGCGCGCGGAGCCAGGCGGCAGCAGCAGCATGTCTCCCTTTCCCAGCAGGTGTTCGGAGCCCATCACATCGAGAATGGTACGGGAATCGACGCGCGTGGCAACGCGGAAACTGATGCGCGTGGGAAAATTGGCCTTGATGAGTCCGGTGATGACGTCCACGCTGGGACGCTGCGTCGCGAGCACTAAGTGCATGCCGACGGCGCGGGCCATTTGGGCCAGACGGGTTACCGATTCTTCCACGTTGGCCCGCTCCAGCATCATCAGGTCGGCCAATTCGTCGATCAAGATCAAAATGTACGGGAGCGGTTGTAGCTCTTCGGTCTCCGGCTCATCCTCATCGAAGAGAGTCCGGGGGACGTGCTGCATCTGGCGAATCTTGCGATTGTATTGATCGATGTTGCGGACGCCCTGGGCCGCCAGCAGTTTCAAGCGGCGCTCCATTTCGAGGACGGCGTTGCGGAGTGCATTAGTGGCTTTGCGCGGCTCGGTGATCACCGGCGTAAGCAGATGCGGAATGCCTTCATAGATGCCGAGTTCCACGCGTTTCGGGTCGATCATGATCATACGGACCTCGTTCGGCGTGGACTTGTAGAGTAACGACATGATCATGGTGTTCAGCATCACGCTCTTGCCCGAACCGGTGGAGCCTGCGATCAGCAGGTGAGGCATGGAGTCGAGCGCGGCCACCTTGATGCGGCCGCTGATGTCCTTACCCATGGACATAGTGAGAGGCGACGAGGAGTTGCGGAATTCTTCGGACTCCAGGATTTCGCGGAGGCTGATCGTTTCGCGAACGGTGTTCGGCACTTCGATACCTACGGTGGGCTTGCCGGGAATGCGCTCGATCAGGATGGATTCGGCGTGGAGACCCAGGCAGAGATCCTCTGTGAGAGCTGTGATGCGGCTGTACTTGATGCCGGCTTCTGGCTTGAATTCGAATGTAGTGACCACCGGGCCGGGGTTGATCTGAACCACGGAGCCGAGTACGTTGAACTCTTCCAGCTTGGCCTTGATGCGTGCTGCCGTGTCCTTGAGCTCCTGGCTGTCAAAAGCGGTACGGGGCGGCGGTTCGTTCAGCAAGGTGGTTGGCGGAATGCGGAAGGCAGACCGCATCTTCTTCAACGGCTTGGGCGCGGGCTTGGGATCAGGCTCGGGCTCCATGGATTCGGTCGCTGTAACCAGTTCCGGTTCCTGCTCGACAATCAAGGGCTGCAAGGCGAGAGGCTGCGGGGCCCAGTCCGCCAGGGTACGGATGGGAATGTCCTCGACCCACGGTGGAGTCTCCGAATCTACGGGTGCGGGTTCAGGCTGAGGCTCGGGAGTTACTTCGGCGGTCCTGTCGCGGCGCCTCTTAGCTGGAGCTGGCGTCTCGGTCTCCATTGGCTCGGCCGGTGTGCTGGCGCGTTGCGCGGCCAGGCGCTCGGCCTGTTCCTGGCGCTTCTGTTCACGGAGTTGCGCTTTCGCTTCGGCCCTCTCTAATTTCCGATGATGACGAACTTCGCGCCACGCCTGTAGACGGTGCCAGCCGCGGCCAAGAAGAGCGGCCGGTCCCGCGGACCAGCGATAGAGGCTCGTGACGGAAAACGTGGACACCAGATAGAGAGATAGCGTAAGGCAGGCAGCGTTGAGCAACACGGCGCCGGTTGGATTCAGAATACTGACGAGGTAGTCGGCGGCAAGCACCCCGATGAGTCCTCCGGCCGCGATGGACCCGGAGAATGGGCGCCAGTCGGGACCGAGTGATAAGGCGGTACACACGCCGGTCACCAGCATCACGGAACCGGCAATCTTTACGAACTGTGAGTGAATGGGTTCAGAGCGGAGCCACTTCCAGGAGAGCGCCAGCAGTAGGACGGGGATGGCGAACGACGCGAGCCCAATGATCTGCAGGCTCAAATCGGCTACGTGCGACCCGACCTTCCCGATTAGGTTCAGAGGCCGGCCGGCTACTGTGGCGGTGTCAAACGACACATCCTGTTGATGATAAGAGACTAAGCTCAGAATAAAACAGAGGCCGAGCAGCAGATACACTACTGCTAATCCCTCATTGAGGCGAGCATGTCGAGTTGGTCCAAGAAGCTTCATCCCGCGTGGCGGAAGAATGAAGCCAGAGCGATCACTATTATGCCAAAGATTACGCGGTAGTAAACGAAGAACATCAGACTGTGGTTTCGCAGGTACTTCAGGAAGAAGCCGATTACGATGCAACCGACGGCCGCGCTGACCACGATTCCAATGAAAAATTGCAGGCGAATGTCCGGCGTAAGGCCACCGTGTTTGAGCAGATCGTAGAGGGCTTTAGCCGCGGCGGCAGCGATAGCAGGCGTGGAAAGCAGGAACGAAAAACGAGCCGCGGATTGACGATCGAGATCGCGGAAAAGACCAGTCGTAATGGTGATACCGCTTCGCGAGGTGCCAGGCACGATCGCGAGCGCCTGTGAGATGCCGATGCAAATCGAATCGACAAAATTGATGTCACCGATTTCGCGGCGCTGCTTCCCCACCCGCTCCGCGATCGCCATCAGGATTCCAACCACGATCAGCATCGTTCCGATGACATAGGGTGTGCGCCAGATCGTTTCGGCTTGTTTATTGAACTTCAGACCGAAGATGCCGATAGGAATCGACGCCACCGCGAGCATCCAGAGAAGCGAACGGTTTCTACCAATTTCCTTGTCATTCGTGTAAGTCAGGCCGAACCCCTGCGCAATAATCTGAAGCCAGTCTTTGAAGAAGTAGATTAGAACGGCGGCGAGCGTGCCCAGATGCAAAGCAATATCAAAGGCAAGCCCTGGATCTTCCCAGCCGAAGAGCCAGGGGGCGAGCGCGAGATGGGCGGAACTGCTGATGGGAAGAAATTCGGTCAGCCCTTGAATTATCGCAAGAATTACGACCTGCACTATAGACATAGTTTTGGGAGACTTCGACAATCCTACCACTACGTCTACAGCGAGATCCGCTAAGCCCGGGCCGCTTTCGTCAATACCTCATGAAGGCGCCGCGCCACGATCAAATCCTCGCCGGGTTGCAGCATCCAGACCCCCACCACAATCGTTTTGCCGTCGGCCGGAATCCCGGCGGAGGCGCCCCTTGTGCTCCCGGTGGATGGGTTCAGTTCGATGCCCGGAGTGCCGCGGCGCAGCTCAAGCATGACGTCACGCGGAGAAATTTTCACCCGCTCCTGGTCATAGGTCAAGAGTAAATGCGGGATGTGATTGGCCACCGGGGGAATCGCTATTTCCGATTTCAGCGTAGGGATGTTTTTCAGTTGTGCCGCGATCCGTTCGGCGCGGCGCCGGAACTCCGTTTCAAAACCGGCGTCGGACTGGCTCAGAAACCAGTCGATCGCCGCTACCATCCCGACGATCTGCTCTTTGGCCACCTTCATTCCCCGGCCCACGCCATCGTACGGGTTATTGTTCGCCGCTGCCGCCGCGATCAGATCCTTTCTGCCTAACAGCAGACCCGCGTTTTGAGGTCCGCGCATTCCTTTGCCGCCGGAAAACGTAACCAGATCGAAGCCCATCTGCGTATAGTTCCAGAGGTTCGCAATGGGGGGCACATCCGCCGCCGCATCGTTGAAGCAGGGTATGCCGTGCTTGTGCGCCGTCGCGATCCAGTCTTCACGGCCGATGCTGCCGTGTTCCGATGCGTTGTAGAACATCGCCATCACCGTCTTCTCGTTGAAGGCGGCCTCATACTGCGGCATGGTTTCCACTTCGATAAAGCGGATGCCGCAGCACCGGATCGCCTGGTCGTAGCCGTAGCGATGCCCCTTCTGGATAATCACCTCGTCTTTCATGCGCGGCACTTCGGTTGGGATGTCCAGAATCCCGGACTTGTTGGCCAGGGTGACGCATGCCGCCGTGCCGAGCGTCAAGGCGGAAGCCGCGCCCGCCGATACCAGGGCTGCCTCGCAATGCAGCTTTTTGGCGAGGTATTCGCCAGCCGATTTCTGCAGTTCGGCCAGGCGCACAGGATGCTTCGCGGCTTGGGCCACGGCTGCCTGTACGGCGGGAGGCATGATCGACGCCGTCAAAGAGGTGTACGTTCCCGCTGCGTTTATGATCTTGGGGACGCCCAGTTTGTCATAGTAGTCTTCCCCCTCGGCCGGGGACGAACGCGTAGCGGCAGGGGCGCCTTGCAGGAACCGGGACTGGCTGGCGAATCCTCCAACCGCCACAATGTTCCTGAGCATGGTGAAGAAGTTTCTGCGGCCGTTTGTTGTGATCAGCATGACGTTTCCCTTTATATACCATTATCGGCCCCCACTGGCGGGCCTTTCATATATACTCTGCTCATGAATCGCGTCACGAGGCGTTTATTTATGGCAAGCCTGACCGCCGTTGCCGGATCGGGCCGGGGTTGGGCGCAGGACAATGTCGTGATTGAGCGCGACCTCCCAGGCAAGCCGCACAGCGGAAAAGTGCTGGCCGCGATCCAGCCGCATGTGGACGATATCCCGATCTTTGCCGGCGGCCTGGTGGCTAAGCTCATTCGCGAAGGCTATACGGGATATCTGATTCGCACCACTATCGACGATGCTGCCGGACCCGGAGTCGGCGCCGAGAGCGTGATTGCCAACTATCGCGACAATTTGGAAGTAGCGCGCATCCTCGGCCTGAAGAAAGCCTACGATCTCAATTATCGCAATCACCAGATGGACGGCGTGGAACGGCTGGAGTATCGCGCCCGCTTGATCTTCCTGTTCCGGCTGCTGAAAGTCGACACGGTGATCGCTTACGACCCCTGGGGCGCCTATGAAGAGAATCCCGATCACTACTTCACGGCCCAGGGAGTGGAAGCGGCGTGCTGGATGGCGGGCGGCGACAAAGATTACCCGGAGCACTTCGACGCCGGACTGAAGCCGCATTCCGTAACCGCCAAGTACTATCACGCGCGAGGGCCGCAGTTGGTCAATCGCGTCGTGGATACCAGCTCGATGATCGACGTCAAGATCGCGGCCAACCTGGCCAACAAGGCGCAAGGACCCGCCGGCGAGACCGGAGCAAGGCTGCGAGCCAGATTGGCGGCGGAAGGCAAACGGCTCCCCATTCTCGGCGATGACGACGCCTCCGCGAATCGCGAATACATCCGGCAGGTTGTACTCAAGAAGGATCGGCAACTCGGCGCGCAATACGGCTTGCAGCATGCCGAGGCCTATCACTACATCGGGCCGCCATCTGAGCCGGCGGAACTGGAAGAACTGATCCGCAGGGATGCGGTGAGCCGGTAGCCTGCATTGTGTACGCCGGAATACCCTGCTACATTAATTAGGCGGTTGGCCGGGCCGGCCCTCGTTGCTAAACGAGCGCGACCCAAAGAGGCTCGCCAACGCGCGGCCACATTTCTGAAAACCAGAGGTCCGATATGAGGATCAACCCAATTCTGAAACTTCTAAGTACTTCTGTATTGCTCACCTGGATTTTGCCGTTGGCCGCCCAGACGTTGGACACCGGCATCCTGGGAGCGGTTACCGATCCGGGCGGCGCCGTGATTGCGGATGCAACTGTCATCATCAGAAATCCGGCCACTGCGCTCGCGCGCACAGTGAAAACGGCCAGGGACGGAAAATATGAGGTGCGCTACCTCGTTCCGGGCCAATACAGCGTAGAGGCCCAGGCGCCGGGCTTCCGCTCGGAGCGAACCAACAGCATCACTATCCAACTCAATCAGCAGGTCCGCATCGACTTTGCCATGCAACTCGGCGAAGTGCAGCAGGCCGTCGAGATTACCAGCTCAGCCCCGCTGCTGCAGACGGAAAATGCCACGCTGGGTGAGGTGGTGAGCACCGAGAGGATCGTGAACCTGCCACTCAATGGGCGGAGTTTCGTGCAACTGTCCGTTCTTACGCCGGGAGTGCGCGTGACCGAGCCTTCGCAATTTACCTCCAGCACCAACGGTTCGCGCATCATCGCGAACGGCGCCCGCGATTCGTGGATGCAGGTCAACATCGACGGCGTCACCATGGTGAACAACCGAAGTAATTACGTGACGCTATACCCGATCATCGACGCCCTTCAGGAATTTAAAGTCCAGAGCGGCAACTACACCGCGGAGTATGGCGGCAACGCCGGCGCGAACGTGAATCTGCAGGTTCGTTCCGGCACGAACCAGTTCCATGGATCGGCGTATGAGTTTCTGCGCAACAACGCGCTGGACGCCCGGAGTTATTTCCGGCCCGCTCCCTTCGCGAAAGATGTTCTGCGGCGCAACCAGTTCGGCACGGTCGTGTCCGGCCCAATCCGGAAGGAAAAGACCTTCTTCCTGCTCGGCTATGAGGGCATCCGGTCTACTCAGGAGAGCGCCGCCAGCAATATCGTGCTTACCGCCGATCAGAGGTCCGGCAATTTTTCAGCGGCCGCCGCCCCGGTCGTCGATCCGCTGAGCGGGAAGCCGTTTCCCGGCAATATAATTCCGGCCAACCGGCTGGATCCGGTTTCGGTGGCCATAGTAAATAAATACATGCCGCTCCCGAACACGTCCGGGGTGGTGAACTATTCGGGCGTCACGCAAGGACGGCTGGCTACCGATCAGGGTATCGCCCGCGTCGATCAGTACTTTAGTCAAAACGATCAGGTGTTCGTGCATTACATCCGTTCGCGCCGGGACTTTCCGAATTACGAATTGAACCCGAACTTTTACTTCAACGGGACTTTTCCGAACAGCAACCTCTCGGCTCAGTACGTTCACACCTTCACGCCGTCGTTGCTGAATGAGGTTCGCTTCGGGTTCAATCTGGCGAACGTGTCGGTCCTAAGTCCGCGCGCCAACACCGACTTTACAATCGCTTCGCTCGGCATCAACGGTCTCAACGTCGGGGGGCCGGGCGGGCGCCCACTGCGCAAAGACGAACAAGGCTTTCCGGTGCTGAACATCAGCGGCTACATGGGACTGGGCGACGATCAGGCGGCTTCGAACCTGGATAACAGCCGCACCTACCAGGTTGTCGACAACCTCAGTTGGATTCGCGGCTCGCACTCGCTGAAGTTCGGCGGCGACATCCGCAGGCTGCTGGACGACGCAACCACCAACAACTGGCCGTTCGGAAACATGGCGTTCACAGGCGATCTTTCCGGCAACTCCGCTGCCGATTTCATCCTGGGTTATCCGCGCACCACGCTTACGCCCGAAGGCGTTCCGGTCTCAAAAATCCGGCAATGGCGCTACGGGGTATACGTACAGGACGACTGGAAAGCGACTTCGAACTTCACCCTCAACCTGGGCTTGCGCTACGACTTTTACGGTCAGCCGCATGAAATTAATGGCGTCACGCGTACTCTCCGATTCGACCTTGGGCCCGATCCCGTGCTCTATCCGGAGCCAGGCAAGGTGGCGGATATCTATAAGAACGAGTACCTGTATTTCAGCCCGCGTTTCGGGTTTGCCTGGCGCCTGCCGCACAACACCGTGGCCCGCGGCGGCTATGGCATCTTTTACAGCGCCGCGCAGTTTGACAACATGAACATCCTCCAGTTGAACCCGCCCACCGCCGGAAGCCTCACGGTCACCAATCCCGCCACGAGCCCGGTAGCAACGATTGAGAACCCCGTGCCCGCTTCTTTGTATCCCGGGAACCCGATCTTCAACGTGGCTACCATTCCGCAGGATCGCAAACGGCACAACGCGTATATGCAGAACTTTAACTTCCAGTTGTCGCACCAGTTCACTTCGAGCGACGTGCTGGAGGCCGGCTGGGTGGGCAGCAAGGGTACTCATGTGGACACCAGCCTGAATAATTTCAACCAGCCCGAACCGGGTCCCGGCGCCATCCAGGCGCGGCGGCCGTATCCGCAATACGCGCGCATTCGTATGATTTCGCCGGATACCAACACGGTTTACCATTCGCTGCAAACCCGCTACGAGCACCGTTTCTCAAGGGGATTGAGCCTGACCGCGGCATACACATGGTCCCATTTGATCGACGATGCCGGGGAGACGATCAACGCCGGCGGGTGCCAGTGCCAAAACCCGAGGAACCGCGGCGCGACCGAACGAGGCAGCAGCCTTCTCGACCAACGCCATCGCATGGTGATCGGCTACCTCTACGAGATCCCTTTTACCAAAGGGCTGAATGGCGTTACCGGTGCGATTCTCGGCGGGTGGCAGGCGGGCGGCATTCTGACGTTCTCCAGCGGCCTGCCCTTCAACGTCCTGCAGAGCGGGGACAGTGAAAATAACGACGGAATCTGGGAGCGTCCCAATCTTGTGCCGGGGCAAAGCGCAGCCGTATCGAACCAAACGCCCAACCAGTGGTTCAACACCGCGGCATTCTCCCGCGCGGTTTTCATGTATGGCAACTCTCCGCGCAACCCGCTGGTAGGACCGGGCATAAACACGTGGGATCTCTCGGCGTCGAAGTCGTTCAAGATGCCGCGGCTGGAAACACATTCCCTATTATTCCGGGCGGAGTTTTTCAACGCCTTCAACACGCCGCAGTTCGCCAACCCGGGTGGAACACTGGGAAACGGCACGTTTGGACGCATCACCGGCACGTCAGTGCCAAACCGGCAGATTCAGTTCGCGTTGAAGTATATCTTCTGATGCAAAAGGCCCGGATCTAGCCGAGGGCGAGCGTAACCGCGCCGGCGGTGATGATCAGGCCGCCGATCGCTTTCACGGGAGTGATGCTCTCGCCCAAAAAGACGGCGGCGAACAGGATCACCAGGGCGGCGCTGAGCTTATCGACGGGAGCCACTCGCGATGCCGGGCCAAGCTGAAGAGCGCGGAAGTAGCAAAGCCAGGACAGCCCGGTGGCTATTTCATCCAGTCGGACCACTGGGACCTCGAAGTACTCGCGGCCTGCTGATGTCGGCCATCGGCCAATTTTTCGTCGAATCCTACGGCGTGCGCATGCGCGGTGGTTATCTGCGCTTCCAGGCGCAATACCTGCGGAGAATCCGCGCCCCCAATCCCAGGACCCTCTCCGATCTTCATTCGGAAAGGCTGAGAGCGGCTTTCCGTAGCCGGGATAGACAATGCGCAACAAGAGTGGCCCTTCAGGTTACGGAATCGGCGGCCAGGAGATGGAGACCGCGCTTGGACATTGACAGAAGACTGCAAGATGCCGTGCAAAGCTACTGGGACGCCCGATCGAAGAATAAAGGAAAGCAAGTGAGATCCGGCAAAATAGATGCTGGAACACGCGGAGAGGTAACTGGTGGCGCCCGGATGGGTGCGTTGGAGATCCTGGTCGCGGATATTCTGTGCGGCGCCGGTCTCAAGAGACTCGACGTCCGTACACGGACCGCCCTGGAGCTGCCCGGTTATTTCAGGGCTACCAAAAAATGGGATCTGATAGTCGTGTCTGAAAAGCATCTGGTCCTCGCGATGGAATTCAAGTCGCAGGCGGGAAAGTCCGTCGGCAACAACGTGAATAACCGCTCCGAGGAAGCAGTGGGGAGCGCCAGGGACATATGGACCGCGTACAGGGAGGGTCGTTTCGGTAATTCCCCTGCGCCATTTCTTGGCTGCTTTTTCCTGCTCGAGGATCGCTAGAACGTAAAGACTCCCGTTGCGGACAAGGAGCCCTGTTTCGCGGTCGATCCCGCCTTTCGAGGCGAATCCAAAGGAATAAAGAAATGCGTCGAACGTTATCGGGGCGTACCCTACAGCACACGCTACCAATCGCTTTGCCGCCGGCTGGTGCTTGAGCGGCTATAGAATTCCGCTTGCTTCCTCATGGCTACTAACTCCAAGAACACCGTTATGACGCGGAAGATCTGACCTTTCAGCGGCTTGCCGCTGCATTGAGAGGACATGCCCTGGCTTTCTTGGAAAGCGTAAAGAAGTAAAAACACTGGAAGCTGGTTTTGGGCACATGTGGATTGGCTAAGCAATAATGGTTAGTCACCGCATCGCACCCAAACATGAGAACCACAAAAATAGTCGCAACGCTTGGCCCAGCCAGCGATTCGCCAGAAGTATTACGCCAGTTATTCCGCGCCGGAGTGGATGTATTCCGCCTCAATGCGTCCCATGGGACACAAGACGACCACGCGCGGAGATTGAAGAATGTCCGTTCGATTGCGGAGGAGCTGAAGGTCCATGCGGGAATCCTGCTGGACCTGCAGGGCCCGAAAATCCGCCTGGGCACGTTTGAAAATGGCGGATGCACGCTTGAAACCGGCTCACAGTTCCACATCACGATAGAGCAGGTGGTGGGCACTTGCGCGCGTGCTTCCACCAGCTACAAGGAATTCGTGAAAGATGTAAAACCCGGCGATCAGGTATTGCTTGCGGACGGCAGTGTGGAACTCCGAGTGGTGGACAGGACCCCAACTGACGCGGTTTGCGAGGTGGTGAGCGGCGGTCCGATTGCAGACCGGAAGGGGATCAATCTGCCGGGCGTGGAAGTTTCCACGTCATCGTTGACGAAGAAGGACATTTCGGATCTGCGGTTCGGGCTGGAGGCCGGGATCGACTTCGTCGCGCTCTCGTTTGTGCGGAAACGCGACGATGTACTGAAATTGCGGCTCTACCTGGAAGAGGCCGATGCGCATGTTCCGATTATTGCGAAGATCGAAAAACCGGAGGGCTGGAAGAATCTCGATCAGATTTTGGAGGAATCGGACGGCGTGATGGTGGCGCGTGGGGATCTGGGCGTGGAAATGGCGTTGGAGAAGGTGCCGTTCATCCAGAAGTCGATCATTGAGCGCGCCAGGCAGCACGGAAAGTTCGTGATCACAGCGACCCAGATGTTGGAGTCGATGATTGAGCATCCGTATCCGACGCGCGCGGAGGTGAGCGATATTGCGAACGCGATTTACGACGGCACGGACGCGGTGATGCTGTCGGCGGAGACGTCGAGCGGGAAATATCCAGTGGAAGCGGCGAAGATGATGGCCAGGATTGCGGTGGAGGCCGAAGGGTCGGTTCGAACGCACGGGTACAAGGACCCGCCGAAGCGCGCGGGGACTCTCGCGTATGCGGAGATCGTGGCGGACCTGGCGTACCGGGCGGCTAAGACGCAAGGCGCGAAAGCGATTATCGTGTTTACGGCCAGCGGGTCGAGCGCGCGGCTGGTTTCGCGTTACCGGCCTCCGGTCCCGATTTTTGCGTTCACGCCGAGTGAGGCGGTGGCTCGGCAGTTATCGCTGATTTACGGCATCGTACCGGTGTTGTCGCCGGAGCCGACCACGTCGGAAGAGATGATGAGGATCATGGATCGAATTCTGTTGGAGGGGGATTGGCTGAAGGAGCGGGACAGCGTGGTGTACATCGCGGGGCAGCCGATTGGGCGGCCGGGGACTACGAACTTTTTGAAACTGCACCGGATTGGGGAACTCTGGTAAATTACGGTAAAATAACTTTATGATTACAAGATCCATTACCGAAACACGGAAGCACCTGGGCGAGCTGATCGAACTGGCGCAGAAGGGGGAGGAGGTCGTAATCATAAAGGATTCCAGGCCGGTGGCCACTCTTACGCCGATCACGGATGCCGATTTGCAATTTGCGCCGCTCACACTGACAGATGAGCAAGCGGCGAAACTGCACAAACGGGTTGATGCAGAGAAAGGTAAATCATTCCCGAATATGGTCGCGGCGGTGGCCCATCTAAAGCACGAAATGGCTAAGAAGCGGCGTTGACGATTACTCTTCAACCGGGCTTCGTTCGCGGCTGCGGGCGTCTTGCTGTTGAACAGCAGGCAGAGGTTCTGCCACTATTGCTACGGCTTCAAACGGCCCTAACCGATCCCGGCAAAAGCAAAGGCTTGGGTCTGCGAAAGATACACGCATCCGGATTGTGGGAGGTACGAATCGGGATCTCATTGCGTGCTGTCTTCGAGCTCAGAAAGCGCGAAGCTGTCTTCATCCTTCTTGGTACTCATGATGACGTTTCGCGCTTTCTGGGTTCCCGCTAAGCCCTATGTGGACACGGGTTCAGCGCACGGCTACTTTGGCGAGCCCCACATTATTTGCGCTGTCGAACACGCGGATAACGATCAAATGCTCACCCGCAGACACGTTCTCCAAGCGCAAGTGAAACTGTTCCTGCAGACCGTCCAGCACGCCGTCTATGGGATCGATGGGAATCCAGGAGGCTGCGTCGAGCGAGTACTCGGCACGCCGTAAAGCGGACGCGGTATCGCGGGCCTCGATATCTACTTCCACGTTCGAGCCGCTACGCCGGGCTGGCCTCGCGCTCACGGATGGGGGTGTATTATCAAACAAAATCGGGGCGCTGATAAGTTCGGATTCCCTGGCTGCGCCGGCTGCATTCGCCATTTTGTCGGAAGCGACTACGCGGAAGAGATACTTGCCATCCGCAAAAACCTCTCCGTCGAGAAGCATGGAGGTATCGGCGAAGTTTGCCCGTAGCAACTTCCACTGGCGCTCATCTTCCCCGCGGAAATAGAGGGCGTAGACGAGCCGGTCGCCATCCGGATCCTCGGCCTGCCAATTGATCTGGATCTGTTGAGAAAGTCCGCGCGAAATGGTTTGGGTGGGAGTTCCCGATGAGGTGGCCGCACTGGACTCACCCGTATCGGTAACCGTGATGCTGTAGACTCCAGTGGAAGCGGACGGCGCCGTAGCGGACTTCCCGGAACTGGCGGCCGCGCCGATCTGTGTGGTCACATTGATGGACTTGACGATAGGTGGAGTGTTCTGCGGCAAATAGGACAGCGTGACCCCGGTCAATACCGGAGAAGCGCCGGCGGTCCCGCTCAGTTCCGCTTTCCATTGAACAAACCGTGCGTTCGGGCTCTTAACCGAGGAACCGTTTGGCGCAGAAACCGGCTCAGACCAGTCGCTCCAGGTCTTGTCGGGCCGGGCCGAATTTCCAGAGCGCGTGCGGAACACCAAGCCGCTTGCAGCGTCTTTTTGGGCTCGCCAGCTCAACTGCCCCCAGCGCGCCACGGTGGAAGCATCGTGTACGGGGGATTCAAACGAACCGCTCGGGCCGGCACCGGCGCTCAGACGAAGAATCTTCCCCATGGTCCCGGTAGCGGCAATCAGAGAGCCGCCCGAGGACAACAGCCGCGTGGTCTCTCCCTCATTGGTTTGGGCCAGGAGTGTGATCCGGCGATCGGCGTTCAGGCGGTAGATGCGGCCCTGTCCGTCAGTTGAGAAGAAAATCTGATCTCCGGAAACCAGGAGGTCGTAGGCATTCTCTTCCTTTGAGCTCCAGATGGTCCCCACTGTATTATCCGGATTGATTTTGTAGAGCGCCGATTTTTCAACGCCTGTCATATCGGGCACGGGCGCCACGATGGGAGCGGCAGGGGCGGGGGGCGCCTTTGGAGTTTCCGCTTTCGTTTTTATGTCGACGGCCGATTGAGCTTCCTCGGTCACAGTGATGGATGTGCCGGGCGCGGTCACCGGGGTTACCGTGGTTCCCGACGCCGCCGCTGCTGCCGCGGTGCGCTGCCCAACCGATCCGCCGAGAGCGGCTATGTAAATCGCTCCAGATGGATCGGTGGCGATGGCGCGAATCTCCGGAAGGTTTGCATCGTATAGCACGAATGCCTTGTCTTTGGCCGTAATGCGGTACAGGATTCCGTTTGGCTCAGTACCAGCTAAGAGCCGGCCCTCCGCGTCCATGGAGAGGCACGTGATATGAGATTGGCCAGTATCGTAATAAAGCTCTCCTTTACCAGCGGCGGTAATGCGGAAGATTTTGCCCTGATCCCCGGTACCGGCGTAAAGGGCTCCATCCTTGCCGAATGCTAACGCCCAGATGTACTTCGCTTCGGGAGCAAAGTATTCCGTTGCGGCGCCATTCTGTATGCGGTAGACCTTGCCATTGGGTGAGGTTCCAGCGTACACGGCTCCATCCGGACCTACCGCGATTGCGAACACTTCCGATTGCGGAGCAGTCCAGAGAACGGAGCTTTTTCCAGGGCCGTCCACGCGGAAAACGCGTCCGTGGTGACCGGTGCCGAGGTAGAGAGTTCCGTCCGCGCCTTGCGCAACGCTCCAAATGGATGGCTGATCGGAATCGAAGATCGTGTCCAGGCTGGGAGCGAGCATGAGGCCGCCATCTCGCGTGAGAGATACACCCTGAAACTTGCCACGGATGAAATCCTGGTAACTGGACATTTCCCACGCCGCGGTGCTCGCCGCGAATGTTAAAGCCGGCAAAAGGAGCACGGCGCAGAGCAGCCGAACGATCTGTCGATTCATTCCTTTACTTCCACCTGAACTGTTTTCGATCCCGATATCACCGCTTCTCCCGCGCTGAATTCCATTTCCGCGACCTTCGAGGATCTGGGAACTGAAGCCGAAGCCGGCTGCGTTCTGGCAAGGATCATCGATAGGGAGGGCGGTGGACCGGGCAGGTCCTCACCCTCGATTTGATAGGAAGGGCCGGCACGCCAGACTCGTAAATACGCCTTGCGGTTCCCTCTCAGTCCATTAAGGAAGGATACGATTTGCGCCGAAGGACGCGGCTGGGTAACTGAGAACTGCCTGTATTCCGAACTGTTGGTTGTGCTTCCGTCGGCGACGGTGAAGTATAACGTTCCGAGCGGCGCTCCGATCGGGACAGTATAAGCGAGTTTCTTGGTGAGTTCCGTCCCATTTTCCCCCGACAGCAAAGCCGTGATCTCAACCTGTTCACCGGGACGCACCATGCGCTTCGATGCCCAGACTTGATCGATCTGCATCTGCTTCTTCTCCGCGAAGGAATCGATTTCGAGACTAATACTCTTCAGCCGGAGCGAATCCAGATTGTTTTGCAGAGCGTAGGCAATCGGCATCGAGGTGGCCAGCGATGCTTGCAAGGGTACATTGAAATCGCCTGCATAGAAGTTGTCAAAACGTACCGGCACGGATTCGTTCTCAAACTCGACCGTGCCATGAAGGCCGATACTCGAAGCCCCGAGCGTCCTCTCAGTGGATTCCAGCGCGGAGTACATGGCCATCTGTATCAGAAGCGGAGAGAGCAGCCGGTCATTCACAATTTCCATGTGGTAGCTGGCCGTCCCTCCGCCATTCTTAACGGAAATAGAGAGCGGCACCATGCGGGGGCGGCGGCCCAGTTCGCCCGAAACCGCGGTGTTGTGATCGGAGGTGATTGCGCCCAGCCATTCCCCTGTACTCGAAATTTTGAACGAGGAGGACAGATTGGGCAGCAACGCGATTACCGAGGCACGGGCGAACGGCAGTTCGGTGCTGCCGACGGAAAGAAAGCGATGCCCAAACGCATAGATCTGGTTTCCATCCACATGCGTGACCGTTCCATCCGCACCCACGCTCAGGTCTCCGGAAATGAGTTGGACGGTAATCATGGACCCAGGCAGAAGTGGCTTGCTGGGAGACTTGCTGTTCGCCGGGGTTCTGCCGCCGGAGATTCCCTGGCGCGGTTCCAAGCCGAGCGCGCGCAACTGTGGTGCGAACTGTTCCAGGGTACCGGAACTGAATCCGTTGAAAGAAACGGGCGTTGCGATATCGATTAGCTTTGTATCGAACGGTCCGGCTGGATCTCGTTTTGGGAAGTTTGCCGTGAGGGATGAGTCTGAGAGTTTCGCGCGGGCGGCAAGCTGTTTCGGCTGCCGGGTGAGTGAATCGCGCATCATTTCTTCAATGGGCCGAATACCGGCGATAGGCTCTTTGGAGAACGGGAAACCCATGGCTACCGCACCGGCCAATTTGCCGTCGATGTAGACGGGGCTGCCGCTCATGCCCTGCATGACACCAGTTCTTTCCAGGGGACCGCCGGACAGGCGGGCGAGAACGATGGACTGCTTGGGGCCGCTGTTTTCCAGGACACCCAGGATTTCAACCTGAAACTCCTCTACCTTGTCACCGCTGAACACCGTGCGCCCGACGGCGTGCATCCCAGGGCGGATGTCTTTCAACGGGAAAAACGCGTGTTTGGACGGAGCGGGCTGTGCGCGCAATTCAAGATTGCCAGCAGCCAAAGTAAGGTAGGTTGCCAGGATCGAATAGGAAATAAGCCGTAGGCTCGCCACTGTCTCTATCTTAGACGCCTCGTAACCGTCTAAATATTCAGACATTTGTGGTAGTCTGACGGTTGTGGTTAACTAGTAAGGCCATTGACCGGGAAGTGTTGAATGAGTTCTGTTGCAAATTCCGTGTCCCCACCGTCTGCTGATTTAGACCACAAACGGCAACTGCCATGGCTTGCCGTGGCATGGTTTTCCGCGCTCCTTATTATCTGCTATTTCCCCGTTCTGGCCCAGTTGGTGCATAAGTGGTATTACGACGAGGACATGGGGCACGGCTTCTTTGTTCCCGTAATTGCAGCTTACATTGCATGGCAGAACCGGGATAAGCTGTTTGCCAGCGGTTTGAAGATCAACTACTGGGGTTTGGCGATTCTTGTGTTTGCGGGCCTGCAGTTGTACATCTCCACGCTTGCAGCCGAATTGTTCACCACGCGAACCGCCTTCATCGAGTCGATCATCGGCATCATTGTATTTTTGGGTGGGATGCAAGCGCTACGGATTCTGGCGTTCCCCGTGATCTTGCTGTTCTTCATGGTCCCTATCCCATCGGTGATCTATAACCAGATCACGTTTCCGCTCCAGATTTTCGCCAGCCAGGTGGCCGAATTCGTACTGAATCTGATGGGATATCCCGTTCTGCGAGACGGCAACGTGCTGGAGCTTGCCAGCCAGAAGTTATCTGTTGTGGAGGCTTGCAGCGGCATCAGGTCACTGCTTTCACTCAGTTTCCTTTCGCTGGTCTATTCGTATTTCTTCGATAGCCGGGTCTGGATGCGGTTTGTACTCTTTCTGGCCACGATACCGATCGCGATTGTGGCGAATTCAGGCCGTGTGACACTCACCGGTATTCTGAGCGAGATCCGTCCAGATCTTGCGCATGGCTTCTTTCACTCCGCTTCGGGCTGGGTGATTTTCATGATCGCTTTGTTCATGCTGGTCATGGTCCATCAGCTTCTTAACTTGATCATAAGGGCAATGCATGCGGATGCCAGATAGTACTGGGTTTTTGAAGTCCAAACCGGCGCAGATTCTGAGCGTGGTTCTTATTTCTCAGGCGCTGCTTTATCACGGATTATCGCGGGCGGAGATTCAGCCGGTGTATCAGCCGCTAGGTGGATTGCCCCAACAGCTTGGAAGCTGGACGATGTCCGCGGAAGGTGTTGTGGATGAGGAAACGCGCGAAGTTCTCAAAGCGGATGAACTTTTGAACAGGGAGTACGTGAACCCGGCTCTTCATGTGCAAGCGAATCTTTTCGTCGCGTTTTTCAAAACACAACGTTCTGGACAGGTTCCACACTCCCCTAAGAATTGTTTGCCGGGAAATGGGTGGATGCAGACAATTTCCGACACGATCAACGTGGACGTGCCAGGCAGGGCCGAGCCGATTGAGGTAAACCATTACCTGGTGGCCAAGGGTGAAAACAAGAGCATTGTTCTCTACTGGTATCAGTCTCGCGACAGGGTGGTGGCAAGCGAATATAAGGCGCGATTCTTTACGGCCGCGGATGCGATCCGTTTCAACCGTACCGATACCGCGCTGGTCCGTGTGGTGATTCCCGTGGTCAACAATGACGACCAGGCTGCCACTAACGCGGCGGTCAATTTCATCAAGGATTTCTTCAGTCCCCTCAGACAACGCTTTCCTGCATGAGCCAGATGAAAGCGTGCTGGTCTCTTCTGCTTTGCGGTGCTCTTGCATGTGTTGCGTGTCTTGCGCAGACGCCTCCAAATGCCGAACTGGCGAAAGCGGTGGATCATCTGACGTGGCGAACCGCGTTAGGCGATGTGGCGGAGGTGGATGACGTCGCGTTCACCAGCCTGCCGGCGCGGTACACGCCAAATCCGTCCGCGCAGGGCGCCGGGAACCCACTCATCATCCATTCGCTGACGTTCATCCCAAAGAATCTGGACCGGACCAAGAAGCATCCGCTCATCCTATTCGCCCATGGCGGAGTACACAGCAACTTCGGAACCGGTTATATCCACATTGTCCGCGAGTTGATCGGCCAAGGCTACAGTATCATCGCCACCGATTATCGCGGAAGCACCGGCTACGGGCACGAGTTCGCAGAACAGATCGATTACGGCGGACGCGAGGTGGACGACGTGTTCGAGGGCCGAAAGTGGATGCTGTCCAACTACAGCTTCCTGGATCCGAAGCGCGTGGGGATGATTGGATGGAGCCACGGCGGGCTGATCACGCTGATGAATATCTTCCAGCATCCGGATGCGTTTGCCGCCGCGTACGCCGGCGTACCAGTGAGCGATCTGGTCGCCAGGATGGGCTACAAGTCAGAGAGCTATCGGAGCATCTTTTCGGCCAAGAACCACATCGGAAAGACGGCATCGGAAGATGTGAAGGAATATCAGCGGCGGTCTCCTCTGTTTCACGTGAGGGAACTGGCGACCCCGCTTCTGATCCACACAAACACGAACGACGAAGATGTGAACGTGCTTGAGGTGGAACGGCTGATCGCCGCGCTGAAAGCCGAAGGCAAGAAGTTCGAATACAACATCTACCAGGACGCGCCGGGCGGACATGAATTCAACCGGATCGACACCGCTCTGGCGAAGGAATCGCGAGCCGAGGCGTACAAGTTTTTAGCCGTTTATCTGAAGCCCTAACAAGACGGCAATGTTCAGCGTGGAGCTAACATTTTGATGAATACACCGCCGACGACGGACCTGGCCTGGAAACCCCGCTGCTTTCCATCCATCGTCCAATACCAATCGGTCATCGGGACGCGGCTGGGCGATTCGTTCAAGAAATCGTAGACTGGGGTTATCAGGGCATCGAAATCCTGCCGATTGGTGGCCATGGTTGCGGTCCAGAGAATCCAATCGAGCTTTGTGTAGACCTCGCGATTGTCGAGAGGCAGGCCGTAACGATTTTGCTTCGTCTTGTAGAACGCGATTTCCTTGGCAGCCACCTCGGGCGGAAAGAGATTGAGATCGAGGATGCGGTCCCAGACCAGATTGTATTTCTGACTCCATGTGCCGGGCTTATCGAACGCCAGGCGGAAGTGGCCGCCATCGCCGGCCATGGAGATCCAGCGCGCGGCCATGTCCTGAGCCGTCTTCTTGTAGGCGCCCGCTTCCTCAGTCTTTCCCAGCATGGCGGCCATCATGGCGTAACTGCCGAGCGCTTCCACTGCCTTGATGGATAGGTTCGTATTGTGCGCGAGATGGCCGGCGAAGTCGTCTGTACTGAGCTGATTCTCCGGGTCCATGCCCTTCTCGCGCAGGTAGGCAGCCCATTTTTGCAGAAGCGGCCAGTACTTCAGCGCGTAATCCGCGTTCCCGTCCTTCTTCGCCATCGCTCCCAACAGGATCAGCATGTTTCCGCTTTCTTCCACCGGCATCTGACGATCTTCGGTACGCTCGGCTCCGCCGTAAACCTGCCCGTTTGCGAGCGGGTACCGGCCCAGGTCATGAGGCGCATAGGACCATGGCCAGCGGGGCAGTTTTGCATAGTCGAGCACAGGAGTGAGTTGGGCTTTCAACAGAAGCGTGTTGAAGTATAAAAAGAACGGCGCCGATGGATAGGTGACATCCACCGTGTCGATGCAGCCGTTGCTGAAATTCTCCTTTGAGAAGTACAGCGGCGTGCCATCGATATCGGCTACCAGTTTGTGCGCGGCAAGGGTTTGCTGGAATGCGAGGACGGCAATGCGGGCGTACTTCTCGCCTCCGGCCCGGGTGAGATCTCCGACGAGTTTCTCGTCAAAGGCACGGCTGCGCGCGGACAAAGCAGGGTAATCGTGGACGGCGGCGCGCAAGAGTCCGTCCGCTCCCATGCCATTGCGGCGCCACCACGGACGGAGTTTCCGGTTGAAATATTCGATGGAAAAGAGATCGTCATAGGCGAGCACGACGTAGCGTGACACAGGTTCCGTGCCGACTTCGCCAAGATCGAAGACGGCCGCGAGGAGCGGCGGATTATTCGATGGAGTACGTGGAAGATCGAAGTCGTCGTTATCCGGGAGAGCGCCATGCTCGACGAACCCATTCTGTCCACTACGTTGCGTGATGGATGTACTCACCTTGGCCGCTTGCGCCGGAATGGCTAGATAGTAGTAGCCCCAGTCGATGCGGATGTTGTCGCCGGATTTCGCGAGCACAGGCTGATCGACCGATCCCACCCGAAGGACGTCGACGCCGTCCAGTTTGTATCGCGACGCGTTGACGGCCTGATCGGCGGTGTTGACGGCAAGCAATGCGGAACTATCGAAGTAGATCGCAATCCGGTGGGACTTGCTGTCTGTGGAATGGACGTCCCAGGTCAGGTAAGTTGCCGGGCGCGACAGGATGTCGAGATCGTCCGGGAATGCAGGAGTAAGGAACGTGAGCGTGAGGCTGACGCCGGCAGTCTCAAACCCATAGATGGTTCGGGTGGGTTGGAGTTCGTGCCGGACCTGGGTCATCGCCGGTACGTTCTTCGGCTGCGCTCCCATATAGCGGTATGCGTTCCCGTCAATCCGAATCAGGCCGGTGAGCGGTTGATCCGTGCCGGTCCAGTGTTTGGTAGGTTCGCCGGTCAGATTATCCGCCATGGACCAGATACTGAAATAAGGGTCATGCGCTATCAGCGGCGTAGCCGGCGGGCGGAAGCCCTGGGCATACATTGCCGCCGTGAACAGCAGTACGGCTGGAAATCTGAATGTACTGATCGTAAACTTCATTGTGGTTTACCGGAGCAGATAGCGAAAGAGATTTTCCGCGATCTTTTGATTGCTGCCGCTGTGAATATATTCATTGTAAATCCAGGGGTCGCCGAGGGCGAAGACCTTGCCTTTTCCGAAACTGGTGAGGGCCATGATGGGTTCGCCGTTATCAGAGAGAATCGCCTGAACCGAGGGCTTATCGATTTTCAGCGGCGCTACGTCCACGGCGTAAAACGTCTGCGCCCCGTCAAAGATGGGATGCTCCGGTAAGTGCAGGCTAAGCTTTCCGCTCTGCTGAGCATTGTGATGCGTGGTTTCGATGAATGTAAATCCGAACTCAGCGTTAAGTTTGTTGAGATGCTCAAACTCGGCATTGCCGGCATCGTTCCCGAGAATCACCAAGCGGCCGCCGTTACGCACCCATTCGCGGATAGCGGTGATTTCATCATCGGCGATGTAATTGGGTTTCGGATTCTCCTTGGGAATATCGGGATCGACGATAATCAGGCAATCGACACCGGAGAGTGTTGCGGGAGTCATGCTGGTGAGAATGGTGCGGAGTTCGCCACCCTGGCCGCGGAGGAGCGTTCCGAGTTCCGAGAAGCCGCCAGGGTATGTGCCTTCCCAGCGATAGTGCGGCTGCGCTTCGTTATTGTGAAAACCGTCCACCGCGATCACGCGGGTGTGCGCCGCCGCAGAAACCGGATTGACGAATGCTCCGTTCCCGGCAATGTCCCAGACAGCGAAGCGGGCCCACTTCCAGCCTTTGGCAGTGGTGCGATGCTCCAGTGTGCCGGTGCTGAAAGCACGCGTGGTCTCAAGCGGAAATATTTGGCGGTGCGTCTCTGCGCCGTCGCCCCAGACAATTTCCGCCATCTGCAAAGGGAACGTATTTTGCATCTTCGCTTTGACCACGATGGTGTTGGGATCGGTTGTGCCGATGTTGACTTCGGGCAACAGCACCTCCCCGGTGCTGACAAAGAAATCGCCTTTCGCTACTACATCGAGTATCTGACCGTAGTTGCCGTAACTCGGAAGGCTGGGCATGCGCACGTAGTTTACGTTCATGTGGGCGTAGAGTTCGTGCGTGGAATCGATCTGAAAGACATCCACTTCGCCCAGGATGCGCTTCGGCATTCCCCAGTTGTTCATATCGTCCAGCAGCTTGAGGGAACGCTCGCCGAGCCGGGGCGATGAGAGATCCGACGGCATTGCCTTCCACCCCGCGCCGAAGTAGCGGGGATCGCGGAAGTGTCCGGTGCCACGAATTTTATCGGGGTAGCCGGTAGAGCCTTTCGTGCGCGGGTGGGTCTGGTATAGGAATCCGTTCTCACTGCGTACCATGTCGAGCAGTTCTTTTTCGTTCGCGATGTTGTAGACCTTGCCATACTTCGCATCGGAAATCTGAAACGGAGTTGCGTCCTTGCGATCCATATGCCAGTAAACAGGCTTTGGAAACGCGATGGCCCAGTGCCCGCCAAGATGCACGTTCGCTTCTTCGGCAGGAATCAACAGGAATTCCAGATCGGACTGCGCCCGCGTGGCGCGGAAATACGCATCCAGCTCATCCAGACGGAGATTCGTGAGATCCGCCGGATGCCCGTCGCCATGGAAATCCATAATCATGGCGGAGTCGATTCCCATGGCTTTCATCACAGGCTTAAAGGGCGGCACCCAATCGTTGCCTTTCGCCATCGCCTGCACGGTGTACGCGAGATGCCAATGCGGCGCGAAGGTCTTATATCCGGCAAGGGCCGGGAAGCGGTCTTTGTGGGTGTACCGGAGTACATCATTGAGCACGGCCTCTGGCTTTCCGGTGCTTAACAGGTAGAAGACGCCGAGATGCTGTTCGGTGCCGGGCGGAGCGTTCATCCACGGGTAATACGGCGAATTGTCATCGGGCAATTGGCGAACCCCAATGGAAACCGACCCGCGCCATTCGGCGTGCCAAAGATTCGCCATGTTAGTGGTGTAGTCCCTGGCGAAGAAGTATTGATGCGGCGCTGGAAAGACGGCGATGCTGCCGTTTTCCGTGCGGGCTGCGATAGTGCGATAGCGGACGGCCAACGGTTCACGATCGGAACCAGCGGACTGCGCCGTTCGCAACTGGCCTTGCGTATCATAATAGGCGATCTGCGATTCCATGTTGCCGCCCGGACGGCGGTCGTTATCGGCGGTGATGCGCAGGCCGGTGTCGTAGTAGAACGCGACATCCTGTTCCTGCGTCTTCACCACCGCCTGCTGCTGAACCAGGCGGCTGCCGGGGTAGAACGTGTAGCTGATGGCTCCCTCAAAGATGCCCATATGGAAGCCGTCAAAAGTTAACGTCACGCGATCGCCTGACGTAGAAGCCTTGGCGGACTGGAGCTTGAATTCGCCCTGGAAGCTGCGCGTGCCGTCTGGATGGCTTGGCGGGAAGTCAAAGAAAGCATCCCACCCCCCGCGGCGTTTGCCTGTTGAGCAACGGTAGATGGGCTGGGCTCGCTCAATGATTGGTTTACCGCCTTGCGCGACCACGGTGATCAGCGGCTTTGCGGGGTCCAGAGAGAAGCCAGCCTGCCAGGGATTAGAAGCCTCATCGCTCCAACTCACACTTACAGAATCCGGCGTAGAGGAAACCTGGATGGGACCGGGGCGAACGCCGGATGTATCGATTGGAACGACGGCAGAATAGCAAGCGGCCGCAGTCACAAACGGCACAAGTAGTCGAGCGATCTTCATGGCCTTCCGATTCTACTGCTAGCGGTGCCCTGCTCTTGAAGGCTTGCCATCCTGAAAGTCTACTTCGAGAAGTTTCTCGCTGGTGGGAATGCGGGCTACGACCTTTTTCGTTTTGCTATCGATGACCGCACCGCCATCGGGGTATGCGTACTTACCATCGATGCTGAACGAAATCCAACCGGGGTGCGGCTGTTCTTTCGGATC